>CAMCTC010000069.1 GCA_945878355.1 Bordetella parapertussis
TGGTAGCTGGCCGGCAAGGTGTGACCTTCCGGATAAAAACCAGCGGTGCTCACGACTCGACAGCTTTCCTCACCCCAAGTCTGCGGTGAGATGCTGTCGACGACTTTCACGGGCACGGCTTTGATTGCGACCCTCAGTTCATCCAACCCACCGGGCCAGTTTCTGATCATTCCGGAATCCCAGAGCGAATGCAGGTTCGTGCCACGTCCAAAGGCCTGGATCTGATAGCTGTTCCCGCCACGGTCGTTGGCATAACCTGCATGCAAGGGTTGATGCACGTCGGCTACGAAATGCACCAAATACTTCAACGCCTTCAGGCGTTGCTTGTCGGGAAGGTTGGATCGAAGCACGGCCGCCTGTCGGACGATGGCCTCGGTAACACAGGCTCCTTGGATGCACATGCGGTCGGCATCGAAGTGACAGCCGTCATCTCTCGGGAAATTGACGTAGTGCCAAGCCGATGTGGCTGGATTTCGGACCTCATCTGCCCATGTGGAAATCGACGAGAGCGTTGCGCCAGGCTCAGTCGACAGTAACCGATTTGCCTCCGACAGTGCTGCCACACTGAGCTTTTCAGTCGCGTACTCAACCACCAATTGGTGACCTTCAGTGCCCCAGGCAACGGCAACAGCGGGCAGGACTGCAACGATCGTGGCGACAGCAACAGCAGTTCGACCTGCACGGACGGAACGGTGAACCATGTTGATCAAATTCTTTGTCCTTGACGGCAAGCTGGGGGACAGGTGCGCCATGTAAACGGTGCGCCGGTTTAAATGAGCGGAAGATGCAAATTGACATCGAACCAAGCAAGCTGCGTTTAAATCGCAAGCCGATTCTGTAAACGCAGCGCCATCTTTACACACTGTGCACCTAGATGCGAGGACGTTGGCGTTCTCAGCCCGGCCTTCTGCAGCCAGCAGGTAGGCAACTTTCTGGATGGCCGCGCTACCTTTGTGGCCCATCAACCCTTCGGCGTAGGTCGAGCGCGTCAGCGAAATCGACCCAAACCGACGTGTCGACCTGCATCAGGTCAAGGAGCCTCATGGCTCGAATCGCAGTGGGCCAATATTTAAACGCGATGCCGATTTAAACGACGTCGATTTAAAGCGCTCAATTTAAAGCGCAGGACATCGCTGTAAACATCGAGTGCCAATGCGCGCGATGTACGGGGCGTGGCGAGGATCAGGACCGAATCGTTTGCCCCAGCCCCAGCCATTTGTCCAGCACGCGGCCAACATAGCCTGAGCCCAACCCGTGGCCGGTATCGGGCACCACGGTCACCGGCAAGCCTAGCAGCCCGGCCAACGCGACCACGGCTTCTGGATTGCTTTGCCAGTCTCGGTCACCGACATGAATTTCGCAGTCCAAAGGCGCGGGATAGTTACCGCTGCGCGCCAGTGCCTCCAACTTGCCGGACCTCGGAGGAACAAAGCCCATCAAAGCTTCCTCGTTCGA
The DNA here is from genome assembly GCA_945878355.1 of Bordetella parapertussis. Taxonomy (GTDB): domain Bacteria; phylum Pseudomonadota; class Gammaproteobacteria; order Burkholderiales; family Burkholderiaceae_C; genus Pseudaquabacterium. The sequence continues at coordinate 1,456 of CAMCTC010000069.1, forward strand.
GAATTCACCGACGATGGGCGCCAGCAACAAGACCTTGCCGATGTAGGGCTGCAACTGCGCCTGGGCATGTAGGAACAGGTAGGCGCCATAGGAATTGGCAACAACCCGGCCATCGGCATGCCAGCAGTGGTCGCTGAGATCCTCGGCCACGAGGTCAATCTGCGCCTGAAACGACAGCGCTTTGAACTCGCCGACCGTCTCTCGGCCCTTGACCTCGTGGCCGCGACCGGCCAGCGATCGGCCTAATCCGCGGTCGAGGCGACCGCCATGTCCGGGCAAGTAGTAGATCGTCGTCACCGCGCACCCAATCAAGACAGTTCAGGACCGACGCGATGCATCGGTGCGCTAGAGGATCAGGTTTGCCGTGACGATCAACCCGACACGGGTTGACGCCCAAGGGCCAAGTACCCGGGCAGGAAATCAGACGGCGAAGTCCGTGACCTTGGCACCTGCCGCCAGTGCAGCCTTGAGCCATCGGGGCTGCAGACCACGCCCAGACCAGCTATCGCCTGTGGCGGCATTGTGGTATTTGGCCGCCACCTTGCCCTTGGGTTTGGCCGCGCCTGAAACCCGACCGCCAGGCGCCTTGCCCGCAATATCAGCTGCGGTCAGGCCGAATTCGGCCATCAACGCCCGCACCTTCGCAATGCTGCCAGACCGCTCTTCGCGTTGCATCTCATCGATACGCTTTTCGATATCCATACGTGCTGCCATGAGTTCTTGAAGTTTCGACATGTCAGGTGCTTTATTTGTTTGGTAGTTGGGGTCAAGTGGAAAATCAAAAAAATAGTATACCGTATATTGCGATACAAGCCGGAGACACAACCCCGCGAAAACCCTTATGAACGCGCCAAGCGCCTTGCGCTGGGTCAACCCCACAGACCTCGTTTCTACATCGGTGTGTCCCGGGGGTTCAACCCACCATCTGCCTTCAAAGTCGGTCTTAGACCACCATGAAATCCAGGTCGGAATCAACCGCGTTCTTCGAGGCAGACACGGTGGCTGCATGCGCGCGCTTTGATCAACCGCTCGAACACGGCAGCGCGACCCTCGAAGTCAAGACGGTGAGCGAAGTTGTCCACTGGGAATTGAAGTTTCCGCAGGCAATGCCTTCGTCTGTATGTGAATTCATGGCATGAACGTGATCTTAGAGATGCCATCCCGCCGGCGGCGAACAACACCTGAGGCAACGAAACCTGCGCCGCGGTCGTCGGCTCGGCCGTGGGCGCCTTGCACGGCACATCAGTACTGCTGGCGGAGCGGATCGACTGGTTGTTGGGCCGGATGGCCGGACCACCGTCGATGACAATTGCCAGATCTTCTGGCTGATGAGGCAGGCCAGTGACCGGTACGGCTATGGTGCGTCGCCTTGGATGCGGCAGCGGGCCGCCGCATAGACGCAGCAGGAGAGCTGATGGACTGGTTCGAACGCATCACAGGTTTCGCCGAGAGCGATTACGCCAGCACCCAGGCGAGGTTGGCGGTCGACGGTGCGTTCCTCGTTTCCAAGGTCAACGGCAACCGTCACCGTATCGGCGAGTTGGAGGTCGTGACGCTGCAGACTTTGCGTGCGCGTCGGATGCGTCCCAAGACGAAAGGGCGCCACACGTCGGTGCACTGCCTGGCCGGCGATGCCCGTGAACTGCATGCATGGCCGGAGTTCGCCGGAGCAACCTTCCAGGTAGCCTCGCAATTCAACCTGCTGGAGATGGTGGGGCCGAGCATCACCCCTGAAGACGGCGTCACCCGCTACATCCGCGACCGAACGCAGGGCCCGGCCTGCGCGATCGCTGCTGGGGCGGGCACGATTTACCGCAACTACTTCGCACCGGTGGGCGATGGTCTGGGCCAAACCAGGCACCGCCAGATCGACGCGCTGGCAATTCTGGGCGAAGTGCTCGGCACACGCCTGAGCCGGCCAATGCAATCGCTATGGACTATGCGCAACGGCTATGCGCTGTGCACGGCGGACGGTCTCGCGGCAATCTGCCGGCACCTGCAGCAGGCTGACGAGCAGGAACTGGATCACCTGCGCGGACTTCTGGCGGTAGGCGTGCACCGCGATGTGGCGGTAACCGATGTGTGCAGCGCCGAACCACCCGTGGTGACACAGGTCTACTGCTCGGCGCTGCCGATTGCCTACCGCGGCATCGAGCCGTCGGCCTGGGAGCCATTTGCCCGGTTGGTGCTGGAAGCGGCCTATGAAGCCACACTGCTAGCGGCTGCGGAGCAGTCCCAACGAGATGTAATGCCGACGGTGCTGCTGACACGGTTGGGCGGCGGTGCATTCGGCAACCCTGATAACTGGATCGACGATGCGATCAGCAGAGGACTGGCGGAGGCGCGATCCGACGGCCTGCAGGTAAGGCTGGTCAGCTACGGCACGATCCATCCCGGAATGCAGCGGGTTCAGGCCTCATGGAGCAATTGTTAGCGATGGCCGAAGAGGCGCCGGGCGCGCTCAGGGCGATGGGGCGTCACGGCATCGCTCTCGCGCACAAGACCCAGGAGCCGGTTGCATGCGAGTAGTTTCGGCATTGCGCCAACGAATGCGCACTGGCGAGATTCCAACGGATTCGAAAGCGACTACCAGATCACCTTGAAGATGCGATCCGTAGGTCGTTAGATTAGATGCAGATGTTCCGAGGAGATCACGCTCGTCTTGAGTGGCGAGCGATTGCGTAGGAGTCGTGGGAGAAAAACTTATCCACGGCCGCGCGATCGGCGCATCTCACGCAAGACTCGCGCGGCGGTGGGTAAGTCGCCTGCCATGACGGCCAGTACGATGACCAGCACGAACGGCATCGCTGCTGTCAGCAGTGCTGACAGCGCTGCTCGATTACGCTGGCGTGTCCGGCTTGCGGCCACATTGCAAGGCTGCCGCTGTGGTTGCGAAACAGGGTGCATTGGCGCAATATCGGCACATTCGATCACCAGCTGGCTGTGTCAGCCCGGTTGATGCCCGTTACCGCATCGCCCAGTCCCGCGCAAGCGGGCGCCATCACCGGCCTCATCTCCTGAAACCCGGCCGCCGAAAGGCGTGGAGATATGCGTCAGGCATCGGGCACGACAGACGCCCACCTTGCCCCAAACGGCATCCTTGCCGGCTCTGCCAGCCGACCGCAACACAGCGGTCATTCAGTTCGATCGAAGCGGCGAAGGCAGACATCACAGTGCTGCAATCTCGCCAGCGTTCTGCGCCAGTCGATGGGTGCCAAAAAGAAACCTGCCCCAACCGCGTCGTCACTACGCGGCGCAAGCCGGTAGTGACGACGCGCATGCTGCCCCAGCAAAACAGTGCCAAACCACAGCCTGCCGCAAGTGACGGGCCCAAGTGACGAGCTCATTCGACGGGCTCATGCGACGTGCTCAACGCGCGTCAGAACTGCAGACCGTGCAACGCGATCTGCTCCAACCCGCTCCCCGCGGGCCATGTCAGCCATGGCGCCACCTGGCGCACCCCAGAGCCTTGGGGCAATGGCTCGACCCGATGAACCGACTTGCAGCAGCAAGCGTCATCGAGGCCAATGCCGCGTGCCGCGGCGGCCAGCAGCAAGAACTCGGCACAAGACGGGAGTGGTGTCCCGCGTCCCTCGTGGTTCCCGCAGCGCTCAGGCGTTCGGGACGGACAGAAACACTTACCAGACCATCACACACCAGCGACGAACAACGGATACCCAGGGGCAACCAAACAGCATAGGAGACAGACGAAGCCACATGCGGGACTTGAACTTCGAGCTCAAACAGATGTGCCGACGCAACCGCGACGGCAGCTATGCGACCCAACGCGATCGCGAGCGCGTGCTCGACCTGGTGGCCGGACAGCTTCAAGAACTCGGCTACCGGCACATGGCTGCAGCAAGCCTCAAGCCCAAGCACGTCGAGGGATTGGTCCAGCGATGGCTGTCTGAGGGCCTGGCTGTGGGCACACTCAAGAACCGAATGGCCGAACTGCGTTGGTGGGCAGAGAAGATCGGCAAACAAAACGTCCTCGCACGCAACAACAGCCATTACGGCATCGCCAACCGGCAGAACGTCACCAACGTCAGCAAGGCGCGCGAGTTGTCGGGCATCGAGCTCGGCCGCATCACCGACCCGTACACCGCGATGTCACTGCGACTGCAAGCCGCATTTGGTCTACGGCGCGGCGAGTCGATCAAGATCCAACCAGGTTGGGCCGACCGGGGCAATGAACTCGCGCTCAAGGCCAGTTGGACCAAAGGCGGTCGCGCCCGAGAGATCCCAGTACGCAACGAAGAGCAGCGGCAGGTGCTCAATGACGCCAAGGCTCTGGCCGGCAGGGGCAGCCTCATACCGGCCGACCGGCTCTACGTCAATCAGCTGCGGCGGTTCGAACACCAGTGCGCAGCGGCAGGGGTTCACCGCATCCACGGGCATCGACACCAGTACGCGCAGGTTCGCTACCGCGAACTCACCGGTTGGGCGGCACCGGCAGCCGGTGGTCCGAGGTCCAAGGATCTGACACCAGAGCAGCGTGAGATGGACCGGGAAGCTCGGCTCACGATCAGCGCAGAACTGGGGCATGAGAGGGAGCAGATCACGGTGGTGTATTTGTCGCGGTAAGTTGTTATGTGCCGCGAGGCCCGCAGGGTGGTCCCTTCTCCTCTGAAAACGATGGAACCCGATGCGTACAGGGTTTCCACGATTGTCCTGTGCGGTGGCCGCTGGGCCGCCGTTTTCAAGTCGGAGACGATCATGAACTTTCCTGATTCGGATGTACCCGGCACCTTGGCGCTGGACATGCTCCGGAGTGCTCAGGATGCAATGTGCGTACTACAAGAAGTACCTGTGACCGTCGGCGGTGGAGCGGAATCGACAGGCAGCATCATCGGCTGGGTCGACCGCGGCGTCGTCGAGCCAGTGCGCATCCTGGTGCGCCCCACGCGCGTTGGACGCAGCAGGCTTCGCCGACAGCGAGGGGAAGGACCGCGTGTTGGCCCACGCCGCGGCAGACCACAAGAGCAACTTCTTCGCCGAATCGATGCCCGACGGTGCGCCCATCGACTACCGCGCAGCGGTCACCGGTGCACTGCATCTCGCACCCAGCGGTGGCGCGCGGAAGGCGTTGGTTGAGGACTACCAGGACATGGTTGAGGACGGCCTGCTCTTGGACCATGCCGAGCCCTTCTACATCCTGCTGCAGCGTTGCCAGGCTCTTGCGCTCAAGGAGAATGCGGCGGTGGCGAGGGCCGCAAGACGCCCTGCCCTCGCATCCAAGAGCGCGTGCCGACGACCGCTTGTAGGATGACGACAACAGATTGCCGCCTAGCGCCATCGACAGGGTTCGCAGCGGAAGAATTTGGGGGTATGGGTGGGGGTACCATCCAGAATGCAAGAGATAAAGTTCAATAAATACAGTAACTTAGGATCGATTTGAAACTCGCCACCTGGAATGTCAACTCGCTAGGCGTTCGACTGCCACAACTGCTCGACTGGCTGGCGCTGCACCAGCCCGACGTGCTGGTGTTGCAGGAAACCAAGCTCACCGACGACAAGTTTCCGCACGCCGAAATCGCTGCAGCCGGCTGGCACAGCGTCTGGCACGGCCAGAAGACTTACAACGGTGTGGCCTTGCTGTCGCGTGGCCAGGCCAGCGATGTGGTCAGGAACATCCCTGGTTTCGACGATCCGCAAGCACGGGTGATCGCGGCGACGGTGGGAGATCTGCGGGTGGTCGGCGCGTACTTTCCCAACGGCCAGGCGCCGGGCAGTGAGAAGTTCAGCTACAAGATGGCCTGGCTGGACGCGCTGCGCGAATGGCTGCGCACCGAACTGGCACAGCATCCACGCCTGGTGTTGATGGGTGACTACAACGTCGCGCCGGAGGACCGCGATGTCTTTGATCCGGTCGCGATGGCCGGCCAAATCCACTGCACCGACGTAGAGCGGATGCATTTCCGGGCGCTGCTCGATCTGGGCTTGGTCGACGCGTTCAGGCTGTTCGATCAGCCACCGCGCATCTGGAGTTGGTGGGATTACCGCAATCTGGCGTTCCGCAAGAACCAGGGCCTGCGCATCGACCACATCCTGGTCAGCCAGCTGCTGAAGGCCCAGGTCGCCAGCTGCACGGTGGACAAGCTCACGCGCAAGAACGAACGGCCCAGCGACCACGCGCCGGTGCTGGCCGAACTCACAGGTTGAAGCTGCAAGCGGCTTGCGGCGACCCGCAAGCCTGTCCTTCTGAGACGATCACTCCAGCCCGAGTTCCTGGATCTTGCGGGTGATCGTGTTGCGGCCGATGCCCAGCTTGTTCGCGGCCTCGATACGGCGGCCGCGGGTGACCTCCAGCGCGGTGTGGATCAGCTGGCCTTCAAACTGTCGGGTCAGCGTGTCCCAGACCTCGCTGTCACCCGATTCGAGCAAGCGACGCGCCTCGCGCTGCAAGTCCAGCAACCAGCCACTGAGCGCACTGCCGACCGGCATCGGGCTGGCTGCCGCCGGTGCTGCAAGCGTCGGGTGATCGGCGGCGGCCACCGCGGGCGTGAGCGCCACATCGCTGGCCATCAACTCTGGCGGCAAGTCCTTGGGCTCGACCACCTGGGCCGGCGCCATCACGGTCAGCCAGTGGCAGATGTTCTCCAACTGCCGCACGTTGCCTGGAAAGTCGAAGTCCATCAGCCGTGCCAACGCCGATTCTGTGATTCGCTTGGCTTCCACGCCCAGCTCCTTGGCGCTCTTGGCGAGGAAGAATCTTGTGAGCTGGGCCACGTCCTCGCGCCGCTCGCGCAACGCCGGCAGTCGCAGTCGGATCACGTTGAGGCGGTGGAACAAGTCCTCGCGAAATACCCCATCACGCACCCGTTGCTCGAGGTTCTGGTGCGTCGCCGCGATCACCCTGACGTTTGACTTGAGCGGCTGATGTCCACCGACGCGGTAGAACTGACCATCCGACAGAACACGCAGCAAGCGAGTCTGCAAGTCGAAAGGCATGTCACCGATCTCGTCAAGAAACAGCGTGCCACCATCGGCTTGCTCGAACCGACCACGCCTGGTGGTCTGGGCGCCGGTGAACGCACCGCGCTCATGGCCGAACAGTTCGCTCTCGAGCAGGTCCTTGGGGATCGCCGCGGTGTTGATCGCAATGAACGGACCGTTGCTGCCGGCGTCGCCGCGCGGGCTGTGCTTGTGAAGTGCGCGCGCGACGAGTTCCTTGCCCGAACCCGACTCGCCGGTGATCAACACCGTGACATTGCTCTGGCTGAGTCGGCCGATCGCGCGAAAGACGTCCTGCATCGCCGGCGCCTGGCCTAGCATCTCGGGCATCTCGGCGCTACCGATGTCGCTGACCTGCTCGCGCAGGCTCTCTTCCATCGCCCGGCGTATCAACTCGACCGCACGCGTCAGGTCAAAGGGCTTGGGCAAGTACTCGAAAGCACCGCCTTGGAAGGCTGAGACGGCGCTGTCAAGATCGGAGTAAGCCGTCATGATGATCACCGGCAGGCCCGGCAAGCGCGCCTTGACCTTGGCCAGCAGGTCTATGCCCGAGCCTCCGGGCATGCGGATGTCGCTGACCAGCACCTGCGGCTCATCGTCATCGAGCGCCGCGAGCACATCGCGCGGGTTGGAAAAGCTGCGGGTGGCGAATTGCTCTCGCGCCAATGCCCGTTCGAGCACGAAGCGGATCGATTGGTCGTCGTCCACGATCCAGATGGGTTTCATAAAGCGGCGGCCTGTCTTTTAAGAACTGCGAACTGCGATATCAAGGCAGTGGAATCACGATGCGAAAAACGGTTCGCCCGGGGACGCTGTCGCACTCGATCGTGCCGCTGTGTTGCTGCACAAAAGTCTGCGCCAAGGTCAAGCCGAGTCCCGAACCGCCCTCCCGTCCCGACACCAGCGGATAGAAGATGCGGTCCCGAATGTCCTCGGCCACACCGGGCCCGTTGTCTTCGATATGCAATTCCAGTGCCAGTCGAAATCGCTGCTTGCCGATCGTGACTTGGCGCGCGACGCGGGTGCGCAGCACCAGGCGCGCGTCACCCCCGGCGATTCGCTCACCCAGCGCGTGGGCAGCGTTGTGGGCAATGTTGAGAACGGCTTGGATCAACTGCTCCCGGTCGCCTCGAAAATCGGGAATCGAGGTGTCGTAGTCGCGCTGCACCGCCAAGCCGCGTGGAAATTCAGCCATGATCAGCGAGCGCACCCGCTCGCAGACCTCGTGGATGTTGACGTCGCTGACCACATGCGGCTTGCGATGCGGCGCGAGCAAGCGGTCGACCAAGGCTTGCAGTCGGTCGGCTTCGTGGATGATGACCTGGGTGTATTCGGTCAGTTCGCGGCGACGTGCCGCCTCCAGGTCGCTTTCGTCGTTTGCCCGCAGCGGCACGCCGTCCTCGGGATCCCCCGGCGGATAGCTAATCTCCATCTCCAGCAACTGGGCCGCGCCGCGGATGCCACCCAGCGGATTCTTGATCTCATGCGCCAGGTTGCGGATCAGTTCCTTGTTGGCCTGGACATGGCCCAGAGCGCGCTCTTCGCGGTCTTGCCGGGTCTGTTGCTCGATCTCGAGCATCTCCACCAGCACGCGGTCAATCCGGTGCTCGATCTGGGTGACGATCACATGCACTGGCAGTGCATCGCCGGCGACCACAGGCGCGCGCTTGATCGTGCCGTCGAAGCGTCCGGTAGAAATCTCGTTGCCAGTCACCGCCGCCAGAGTCTCTCGCAGTTGGGCGCTGTCGACGAACCAGTCGAACAGGTTGCCGCGCATCAATGTGCGGCGCGACACACTCGCCACATCCTCGAACCGGGCGTTGACGAACAACAGCTTGCCGTCTGGCTGCACCACCGCCACCATCGTGGCGAGCAGGTCAAACAGTTCGTAGCGTGAGTGATCGACACGGCGTTCGGGCCGTGGCTCAGGTCGGGCGCACATGGCAAGGTCTCTCAGGGTGGAATCTTGGCGATTTCGCGCTTGATCGCCGCGAGATCGGCCTCGCTGCGAGCGATCGCCGCCTTGAGCTGTGCCACACGGTCGAGGTAGCTCTGGTAATTGCGTTCGTTGCCTCGGCGCTCAGGTTCGCCGTTGTTGTAATCGCGTCGCAGCGTTGTCAGCTTGTCTTCCTCGCGACCGAGCTCGGTCACCAAAATCCGGCGTGCATCGGTGTCGCGTTGACGCTGGGCAGTGGCGTCGACGCGCGAATCCACGGGTCGAGGCGTCGATGCTGGCGCACTGGCAGTCATCGGACGCATCCGGCTGCCCTGAATCACGGTGACCGGCGCGCCTTCGATCGTTCGACAGCCGCGATCGCGCGCCTGGTCCGCGCTGATCAGGTTGGTGAATTCATCGGCCGCGCCAGCCTTGCCCGGGCAGCGGAACACGGCGCCGGCCTGCGCGCCGGACCAGCCGGGCGCTGCTGCGCCCAGCAAAAACACACAGGCCATCCAGGGAAAAGTTGCGGTGGTCTTCATTGGCTTGCGCCTAGCGGCTCCCAGCTGAGGACGGGAGGCCCCGACATTGTCGTCCAGTGCGGGTGGCAGCCTGGCAGCGATCACCCATCAAAAAAGGCGGCTTGCGCCGCCCTTCGAGACCGTGCCAGCGCAGGGCCAACGCAGCTTACAGCGTGTAGTACATGTCGAATTCGACCGGGTGCGTGGCCATGCGGAAGCGCGTGACTTCCTGCATCTTCAGCTCGATGTAGGCATCGAGGTAGGAGTCGGTGAACACACCACCCTTGGTCAGGAAAGCCCGGCCTTTGTCCAGGTACTCAAGCGCTTGCTCGAGGCTGGCGCAAACGGTCGGGATCTTCGCGTCTTCTTCGGGTGGCAAGTGGTACAGGTCCTTGGTGGCAGCTTCGCCCGGGTGGATCTTGTTTTCCACGCCGTCCAGACCGGCCATCAGCAGCGCAGCGAAACCCAGGTACGGGTTCATCAGCGGATCGGGGAAGCGCGCTTCAACGCGGCGACCCTTAGGGTTGGCCACATAGGGGATGCGGATCGAAGCCGAACGGTTCTTGGCCGAGTAGGCCAGCTTGACCGGGGCTTCGAAGCCTGGCACCAGGCGCTTGTAGCTGTTGGTGCCAGGGTTGGTGATCGCGTTCAGCGCCCGCGCATGCTTGATGATGCCGCCGATGTAGTACAGCGCGAAGTCCGACAGGCCGGCATAGCCGTCACCGGCGAACAGGTTCTTGCCGTCCTTGAACACAGACTGGTGCACGTGCATGCCGCTGCCGTTGTCGCCGACGATGGGCTTGGGCATGAAGGTGGCGGTCTTGCCGTAGGCATGGGCCACGTTGTGGATCACGTACTTCTGCAACTGCACCCAGTCGGCGCGCTGAACCAGCGTGCTGAACTTGGTGCCGATCTCCATCTGGCCGGCGTTGGCCACTTCGTGGTGATGCACCTCGACCGGTATGCCCAACGATTCGAGGATCAGGCACATCTCAGAACGCAGGTCCTGGCCCGAATCGACCGGCGGCACCGGGAAGTAGCCGCCTTTGACGCTCGGGCGGAAGCCGTTGTTGCCGTGCTCGTATTCCTTGCCGGTGTTCCAGGCGGCCTCTTCGGCCTCGATCTTGTAGAAGCTGCCCGACATGTCGTTGCCCCAACGAACGCTGTCGAAGACGAAGAATTCGGGCTCCGGGCCGAAGTAGGCAGCGTCGCCCAGGCCGGTGCTCTTCATGTAGGCCTCGGCGCGCTTGGCCAACGAGCGCGGGTCGCGCTCGTAAGGCTTGCCGTCGGCCGGGTCGACCACATCGCAGGTCAGGATCAGCGTCGGCTCTTCGAAAAACGGATCGATGTTGGCGGTGTTGGGGTCCGGCATCAGTTGCATGTCGGAGGCTTCGATGCCCTTCCAGCCAGCGATCGAAGAGCCGTCGAAGGCATGGCCGCCGGTGAACTTCTCTTCATCGAAATGAGAAACCGGCACGCTGACGTGCTGTTCCTTGCCGCGGGTATCGGTGAAACGGAAATCAACGAACTTGATTTCGTTTTCTTTCACCATTGCCATCACGTCGGCGACGGTCTTTGCCATCAAGAATCTCCTAGCAGGACGCGCTTGCCGAGGCCGCACGCGTCAAAAATGAGGGGGAAGTACTTCGGTGCTTGCATTTTCGGGAGCGAACCCTCAAACAATCGCCCAAGAATGTAGCAGAATCCGTGCCCGTCACCGGCACTGGGCCAAGGCCGCAGGGGGTGACCGGTGCAGACAGCTTATGCCCGCGGGCTCAAGACATAATGCACCAAATTTGTGCGTTTCTAGGCTCAATTTTGGGGCGAACTCAACGCACCATTTCGGGGCCTAATTTAACCGCCGTCTGACGCAGACCCGCCAGCAAGGCTTCGAACGCAGGCAGTGTGTCGGCTGGCGCACCTTTGACACCGAGTTCAATGTGGCGCCCCCACTGCGGATGATCGACGCTGGGCAGGCTGAACACCTTGATGCCGACAAAGCGGGCTTCGATGTCCTCCATCAGCGGCGTCAGTGTGGCCTCCATGCCACCCATCACGATCACCGAACGCTCGGCCTGGACCTGGCTGCCGTGCAAGTCCGCGTAGCTTGTATCGAGCAAGGACTCGATCATCGGATGCGCCATCACCGGGAACCCCGGGACGAAGTGCACATCACCGACCGAGAAGCCTGGAATCTTGTTGTAGGGGTTGGCGATGATCTGCGCACCTTGCGGGAACATGCCCATGTTGAGCCGGTGCTTGTTGTCATCGCGATCGGGCTCGTAAGGCAGGCCTTGCTCGGCAGCGACGTCTCGCATGCGGTCGCGGATCAGCGCCTCGGCCTGAGGGTGCAGTGCCAGCGGCAGGCCCAGCGCGGCCGCAGCGCATTGGCGGGTGTGGTCGTCGGGCGTGGCACCGATGCCGCCGCAGGAGAAAACGATGTCTGGGCCCGCGAAAGCATCCTTGAGCGCGGCGGTGATATGCCCTCGATGATCACCGACATAGCGGGCCCAGGCCAGGCTCAGGCCTCTGGCACTGAGCAGCGCGATGACTTTGGGCAGGTGCTTGTCCTGGCGTTTGCCGGACAGGATTTCGTCGCCGATGATGATGAGGCCAAAGTTGCGCATGGTGTCAGGCTGGGTCAGGGTTTGGGGAACCTGGCGCGGGCAATGCCGCCAAGCTGGGAGCTGCGGCCATGTCGATCACCTCGCCCGTGCTGGCGGGCTTGGCGGCAGTTTGGCTGCGCAGCGCTGCCAACGCGGCCAGGCCGTAATGGGTGAACCACAAGGCCGAGAAACCGAACACCAGCGTGTAGAGCCAGACCGACACCGCCACCAGCAGCGGCGCGAACACCAGCGTCAACGCGCTGGCAGCCCACAGCAGCGAGGGTGCGGCGCCGAGCAGTCCAGAGAACACGCCAATGCCGAGCAAGGGCAGGCGGTGGTCGCGCATCAGCGTGCGTCGCTCATCCGCGCTGGCGTGTGCGGACAGCACGTCATAACTCATCACCCGGTAGTTGAGCCAGCCCCAGATCAGCGGCGGCAGCACCAGCACCAGTGGCGGAATGAACCACAGCGGCAAGCTGATCAACAGCGCCAGCAAGGCCAGCAGCGTGCAGCCCAGCGCGGTGAACAGGCTGCCGATCAGACCTGCGCCGCGCTTGCGTTCGAGCCCGGAAAACCGCCTCGACGCCACCAGGTCGACGATAGCCGGCGTCATCAGCCAAGCCACCAGCAGCACCGACAGCACGGCGATCACCGGCGCTGCCAGGCCGACCACGATCAACGGCGCCAGCACCGCCCGAAACGAATTGCCGGCCAGCGCCTCGACCCATTTCAGCGCGGCGTCGACCAATTGCCAACCCTCTAGCGTGGCGCGAACCGCTGCCACCGCAGGCTCCCAATACAGCCAGCCCAAGCCCAATGCCAGCGCCACGCCGATCAGCAGCGGCAGCAACGACAGCCCGATCACCTTGGGGTGCAGGCAATAGGCGCCGGCGCGCCAGAAGGAATCAAGCAGGAGCTTCATGCTGGTGAGGATAGCCTAGGCCCGCTGCCCGGCGGCTGACGGTGGCTAGGCGCGAGGGCGCCCGGCCAGGCGTTTGAGGCCCAGCCACTGCTGGGCCCAGAAGCCGTGGCCGTAGTCGCGGCCGGCCAGCTGGTCACGGATGCCGGTGGGCAGGGGCGTGGTGTCGAAGCGCGCAGTGCGGAAGATCATGTCCCACACCGGGAACAGCACTGCGAAGTTGTGCCCGCCCAGCGTGCCCTGCCCGGCGGATTCATGGCCCACGCCGATGGCATGGTGCAGCCGGTGGTAGGTCGGGCTGACCAGCCAGCCACGCAGCGGTCCGAAACCCAGCCGCACATTGGCATGCGACAGGCTTTCCACCAGCTGCGTGAGCGCCACGATCGCCACGAACTGACCCGGCGGCACGCCCACAGCCAGCGCCAGCAGCACGAACACGCTGTCGCGCAGCACCGAGTCCAGCAGGTGGTTGCGGTTGTCGGTCCACATCGTCATCTGACGCTGGCTGTGGTGCACCGCGTGCAGTTGCCACCACCAGCCCACCTGGTGCTGCAGCCGGTGGTAGGCGTAGTCGACGAAGTCGAACAGCAGCAGGTAGAGCACGAAGCTGACCAGCGCCAAGTCGGTCACGCCAGGCCACAAGGCGTCCAGCTCGAAGCTGGGTAGGCCTTGCAGGCGCAGCTGGCCGACGGCCCAGTCCCACAGCGGGTCGATGCTGAAGAACATCAGCACCCGGAATAGGCCCAGGCGGTGGATCAAGGTGTAGACGATGTCGGTGCGCACCGACGCGCGGTCGGTGACCGGCTCGGCCGGGCGCCAGCGCTCCAGCGCGCGCATCAGCGTGAGCATGATGGCGATCTCCAGCACGCCCACCAGCAGCCAGCCGGTGGCGCGGTAGCCTTCGGCCAGCAGGTTGCCCAGGCCGAGGTGGAACATCAACGGCTGCAGCAGCCGCTCGAACAGCGCCTGCTGCACATCACCGAACAGCTCGATCAGGGCGTTCATGGCCGCGCCCCGGCGCTGCGGTACTGCGGGTGGTCGCGCAGCGTGGCAAAACACAGGCCACGCGCCTTCAGGCCGCGCACCAGCGGGGCCAGCACGGCCGGCGCCCAGGGGTCCTGGCGCGACCAGATGCCCAGGTGGGCCACCAGGATGTCGCCCGGGCGGATCGTGGCCAGGGCCTTTTTCAGCAATACATCGTTGGGGTAGCGGTCACTGGGCAACTCGTCGCCCAGGAAGCCCGCCGGCGCCCAGCCCACGTGGCGCCAGCCGCAGGCCGCCGCGGCCTTGAGCAGCGCGGGCGAGGTCTTGCCGCCCGGTGCGCGGAACAGCGGCAGCATGGCCTGGCCAGTCATCTCGGTGAAGCGGGTAGCCGGGCGCTGCAGCTCGGCGCAATAGTCGGCCGCGCTCAGCGCCTGGCGTTGACCGGCACGCGGGCCCATCGACGGCTTGACGTCAAAGCCGCCATCGGCGCGGTCGGCCAGCCAGCTGCCGTGGTCCCAGGTGTGCGAGCCAAAGGCATGGCCTTCGGCGGCGCGGGCGCGCCACCAGGGCGCCCACTGCGCGTCCAGGCTCCAGCCGCCGGTCTGCGTGCGTTCGTTAGCCAGGAAGAAGGTGGCCAGCACACCTTCTTCCTGCAGCACCTGGGCCACCAGCGGCGCCACGCCCATGTGGCCGGTGTCGAAGCTCAGGTAGACCGGCTGGCCGCAGACCGGCGCCGCGCGGGCCGGCGCCAACGCCAGCACGGCTGGCAGCGCCAGTGCCGCTGCCAGCAAGCTGCGCCTGTCAGCGTGGCGCATGGTCCAGCGTCCAGACCCCGTGCGGCGACCGACCCACGGGAACCTGGCGCAGCACCTTGCGGGTCTCGATGTCGATGAAGGTCAGCTTGCGCGCCCAGCGCGAGCTGACCAGCAGGGTCTTGCCGTCGGCCAGCACGTCCATGCAGTCCGGGCCGCTGGGGCCGGGCAGCTCAGATACCACGTTCATCGCCTGGGTGTCGATCAGGCTGATGGTGTTGGCCACCCGGTTGCTGACGAACACGTGCCGGCCGTCACCGCGGGCGCGGAAGGCATGTGCACCCGCGCCGGTGACGATGCGCTGGACCAGCTTGGGCGTGGCGCCCGAAACGTCGTACACCTCGACGAAGCGGTCACCGGTCAGGCCGACGAACAGGCGCTTGTCGTCGGGCGTGAGGTAGACGTCGGCCGGCATCTTGCCGGTCGCGATCTTCCAGCGCGGCGCCTGGGTGGCCAGGTCGATGGCCATCAACTCGTCGCTGTCCTGCAGCGAGACATAGACCACCGTGCTCTTGCTGTCGATGTAGAGGTGGCTGGGCGTCTTGGGCGCGGGGATGCGCTTGACCAGCTTCATCGGCGCCGCCGTGTCGCGCGGACGCCAGTGGTACAGGTCGACATGGTCGAGCCGGTTGGCGGCGGTGACGAACCACTTCATGTCGGGCGAAAAACGCAACTGGTAGGGGTCGGCGATGTCACCAACCACCCGCTGCACCTCGGCGGTGACCGGATCGATGAACGTGAGCGAGTTGCTCAACGCATTGGCCACCAGCAGGCTTTTTTCGTCAGGCGTCAGGTAGAGGTGGTGCGGTTCCTTGCCGGTGGGGATGCGTTTGCGCTCGGCGAAGCTGACCGGGTCGATCACGCTGATGGTCGCGTCCAGCGAGTTCAGCACGAAGATCGGCCGCAGCGCGCCGGCAGCAGGCGCCGCATTGACAGGCCAGGCGCCCAGGCCGGCAAGCCCCGCCAGCGACGGCAAAGCGGCCAGCGCAGTGGCCTGGGCGGCACCCAGTAGGGCGTTGCGGCGGGAGTGTGAGAACGGCATGCGGAGCGGCCCGTCCGCATGGCGGATCAGCGAAGTCGGGGAAACCTGCTAGTGTAGGCGGTGGTGGCGCCGAGACCCGCCCTGCAGGCCCAGCGCCCTGCCCTGCCCTGCGGCTTTGCGCTGGATCAGTCCGAATCGTCTCGGCCCAGGATGCCACCCAGCAGCCCGGCACCGGCCAGGCCGCCCAGCACCGAGCCTTCTTCGCGCGACCCGCCACGCTGCGGCGCCGCGGCGAACACCCGGCTGGCCAGGCGCGAGAACGGCAGGCTTTGCAGCCACACCGTGCCGGGGCCGGTCAACTTGGCGAAGAACAGGCCCTCGCCGCCGAACAGCGCGGTCTTGATCTTGCCGACATACTGGATCTCGAAGTTGACGCTGGGCGTGAAGGCGACCACGCAGCCGGTGTCGACCATCAGCGTTTCGCCAGGCCGCAACTCGCGCCGGACCACCGTGCCGCCGGCATGCACAAAGGCCAGACCGTCGCCTTCGAGCTTCTGCATGATGAAGCCCTCGCCGCCGAAAAATCCCACCGACAGCTTCTGCTGGAAGTGGATGCCCAGCGACACCCCACGCGCCGCGCAGAGGAAGGCATCCTTCTGACAGATCAGCATGCCGCCTAGCAGGCGCAGATCCATCGGCAGGATCTTGCCCGGGTAAGGCGCGGCGAAGGCCACCCGCTGCTTGTGCGGCGTGTGGTTGGTGTACACGGTGGTGAACAGCGACTCACCGGTGACCAGCCGCTTGCCCGCGCCCAGCAGCTTGCCGAAGAAGCCGCCGCCCTGGCTGGCCGAGCCATCGCCGAACACCGTGTCCATGCCGATGCCTGCATCCATGTAAAACAGGCTGCCGGCCTCGCCGATGGCCGCCTCGCCGGGGTCGAGCTCGACCTCGACGAACTGCATCTCCGAACCCTTGATCTCGTAGTCCACCACGTCCATGGCCATGGGTCATTGCTCCAGGTGAGAATTTGAATTGGCAAATCGTCTTGAATTCTCCAGCGATGGTACTGAAAGCCGGCTGGCCGGTGGCTCAGCAACCGCCCACCCATGCCGACCGTCCGCCCGCACTAGCGACGCGTGGAACCGGCGCCGCCCCACAGCCCCAGCGCAGCGACCGCCAGCAGCAGCGCCGGAAAGCCCAGCGTCGGCGCCCATTGCAGCATCAAGCCGCCGGCGGCTGGCGCGAGCATGCCGCCAGCGGTATAGGCCATCACCAGCACGGCAGTGCTGTTGACCAACGCAAGGCCTTGGTGGCGGTGGCCGATCTCGACCATCGCCAAGGTGTACAGCGCCGCGCCGGCGCCGCCCCAGACAAAGGCGATGACCCAGGCCAGCGGCGACCAATACGGCACCAACAGCAGCGCCAACGCTGCCACCAAGCTCGCCAGCACGCAGGCCCGCCGCACCGCAGCAGCAGGCAGGCGGTCGGCCAGTTCGCCGGCCACCGGCGCGAGCAGCGTGCTGCCCAGACCGCTGGCCGAGACCAGCAAGGCTGACAGCGTGGTCGAAAAACCGGCAACCAGCCCATACAGCGGCAAGGTGCTGGCCAGGCCCGACTCGAAAAAGCCGCCGATGAACCCGGTCAGCATCACCACCGGCGCGGCGCGCAACGCGCCCATCGTGCCGCGCCAGCCGGCGCGAGTTGCCGGCGCGGCCTGTGGGGCATTGACTGGCGGGCGCACCGGCAACTGCAGCAACACGCCCAACCCGACCAAGGCCACGGCCACCCAGCCGACCGCGCGGGTATCCCAGGCCGCTGCGAGCAGAACCGACAGCAGCGCAGGGCCGGCCATGAAGGTGACGCCTATCATCATCGCGAACAAACCCATCACCCGGCCACGCCGCCGCGCCGGCGCCAGTTCGGCGACTGTGGCTTCAGCCAGGATCCAGCGCAGCGTCGAAGCCATGCCGGCGACGAAGTACAGCAGCGCCCAGAGTGTCAGGCTGCTCGTCATCACCATCGCTGCGAGCGCGAACAAGGGGATCAAGCCACTGACCAGCAGCGCCAAGCGCGGCCCCAGCCGCTGCGCCCAACTCGACGCAAAAGGCGTGGCGACCAGCAAGCCAGCCCACTGCAGTGCGCCAAAGGCCCCGACAGCGGCTGTGCCCAGACCCTGGTCCTTGAGCGTGAACAGCAGCCAAGGGCCGAACAGGAAAAAACCGGTCAGCTGCGCGAAGGTGGCGGCAAACAGCGCGATCAGGCTGCGCCGCGCCGACCTCACCGGTGCACCAGCAGGCAGTGTGCCCGCCTCACAGTGTGTCGTCGTCCTTGGTGCCGAAGATCTTGTCGCCAGCGTCGCCCAGGCCGGGGATGATGTAGCCGATCTCGTTCAAATGGCTGTCGACCGCCGCAGTCCAGCAGCGCACGTCCGGATGGGCTTTGCCGAGTGCGGCGATGCCCTCGGGCGCGGCCACCAGCACCAGCGCACGGATATCGCGGCAGCCGCGCGCCTTGAGCAGGTCGACGGTGGCGATCATCGACCCGGCAGTGGCGAGCATCGGGTCGACGATGATCGCGGTGCGCTCGCTCAAGTGGCCGACGAATTTCTCGAAGTAGTGCACCGGTTGCAGCGTCTCGTGGTCGCGCGCCAGGCCGACCACGCTGATCTTGGCGTTGGGCACCATGTCGAGAACGCCCTCCAGCATGCCCAGGCCGGCGCGCAGGATAGGCACGATCGTGACCTTGCGGCCCGCGATCTGGTCGATCTCGACCGGGCCGCTCCAGCATTCGATGCTGGTCTTTTCCAGCGGAAAGTCGGCCGTGGCCTCGTAGGCCAGCAGCCGCGCCAACTCGTGCGTGAGTTCGCGAAACTTCTTCGTCGAAATCTTGTCCTCGCGCAGCAGGCCGATCTTGTGGCGCACCAGCGGGTGGGAGATGGCGATCACGGGCATGTCAGCGCTCCTTGGCAAGCGGTCGAGTGTAGGCAGCCAATCAGGCTGGTTGGGCCGGCCGGCGCTGGCGCAGCGCCTCGTACAAGCACACGCCCGAGGCCACCGAGACGTTGAGACTTTCCACCGCACCGGCCATCGGGATGCGCACCAGCAGGTCGCAGGTCTTGCGCGTCAGCGCGCGCAAGCCCGCGCCCTCGGCGCCCAGCACCAGCGCGACCGGGCCGGTCAAGTCGATGTCGTAAATCGTCAATTCGGCGTCTTCGGCGGTGCCGATGACCTGGATGTCGCGGTCTTTCAGTTCGTTGAGGCTTCGCGCCAGGTTGGTCACCATCAGGTAGGGCACGGTCTCTGCAGCACCACTGGCGACCTTGGCCACGGTGGCGTTCAATCCCACTGCATGGTCCTTGGGAGCAACCACCGCATGGGCGCCAGCGCCGTCGGCCACCCGCAGGCAGGCGCCGAGATTGTGTGGATCGGTCACGCCGTCGAGCACCAGCACCAGTGGCGGGCCGCTGACTTGGTCGAGCACATCGTCGATCGAGTGCAGTTGGACCAGCGCCGTCACCCGCGCGACCACGCCTTGGTGGCGCGGGCTGCCGGCCAGGCGGATCAGCCGGTCGTCGTCGCTGTCGATCAGCTTGGCGCCAGCGGCCTGCGCGCGCTCGACGAACTGGCGCATCCGGGCATCGCGTCGGGATGCATCGACATGGATCTCGACGATGGAATCAGGCGCCGTCTTCAGGCGTACGGCAACGGCATGAAAGCCGAAAAGGATCTTGGTGCTCATAAGGCCATGGTAGCCTCAACGCTGACCGCCCCATCTTGGGACGGTGCCGGCCCGCCGGGTGCGCGGGCGACCACCCGCCGGCACTCGCGACGAACACAGCCATGAATCCTCAACACCTGCGCCTGGCCATCGACGGCCGGCTTGCCACCATCACGCTGGACCGGCCTGCGGCGCGCAACGCGATGTCACGCGCGCTGATGAGCGAACTGCTGGACCAGGCAAGGTCGATCAGCGAGCGCAGCGACATCGACGTCGTGATCCTGACCGGTGGCAGCACCTGCTTTTCGGCCGGCGCCGATCTGCGAGACACCCAGCCCTGGGCCGAGGTCTCGAAGACGCTGGTCGAGCGGCGCGAGATGGCGGCCATAGGCTACAAGCTGTGCGCGGCCTGGGAAGCGATGCCGCAGATGACGATCGCATCGATCGAAGGCTACGCCGTCGGCGGCGGCCTGGCGCTGTCGCTGGCCTGCGACTGGCGCGTGGTCGCATCCGATGCCTTTGTCTCGCTGCCCGAGATCGCGCTCGGAATCCCGCTGACCTGGGGCGCCATCCCGCGCTTGGTCAACCTGGTCGGGCCGGCCAAGGCCAAGCGCCTGACCGTGTTGTGCGAGCGCTTCGGCGCAGCGCAGGCGCTGGAAATCGGGCTGATCGACTATGTGTCTGAGCCCGGTCAGGCCTTGGCGCGGGCACTGGCGCTGGCCAACCAGACCCTGGCGATGCCGTCGGCGGTGGTTCGCATGAGCAAAGAATCGGTCAACGCCATCGCTACCGCGCTGAACCACGCCAGCTCGTACATGGGGCACGACCAGATCGTGCTGGCGGCTGCGAGCCAGGAGTCGATCGCCGCGCGCGGCGCCGCGCTTCGACAGCCCAAGCCGGCGCGCTGAACCGACCCGCTGCGGCCTCAGGCGACCCGGCGCAGCGCAGCAAGCGCCATCAGCGCGCCGATCAGCAGCGGTTGGTGCAGCATGTAGACCGTCAACGGCCAGCGCCCCAGAGTGGCCAGAGGCGACAAGGCCATTGGTACGCCACCTGCCAGCAGCGCAGGCCGGCGCACCAGCAGCCACTGGCCAGCGGCCAGTCCCCAGAGCATCAGACCTAGCCAGGGCAGCACCGGCACATAGTCTTCGGTGATCGGCTTGTGCGTGACCAGGCCGACCCAGTTGGTCCAGCGGCTGTCGAAAAACCCATGTTGCAGCCAGCGCGGCAGCAGCAGCAGCGCGGCACCTAGCGGCCACAGCCAGGCGCGCAGCGGCGTCAGCAGCCTGGCTGCAATCAGCATCAGCGCCATGCCATGCAGCACACCAAAGCTGATCCAGCTGTTCGGGAACATCAGTGCCGACCCGGCTGAGACCAGCAGCGCGCAGCCCGCCACTTGGGCCCAGCGCCGCCAGAAGCGCCGCCAACCCAGGCCCGCCTGCATCGCCAGCGCCTGACCCGCTCCGGCGCAGAGCAGGAACAGGCTCACGATCAGGCTGCGCTGGGTGGTCCAAAAAGCGCCGCGGTAAAAGTCTTGCGGCGGCTGTAACCAGCCCAGGTGGTTGAGGTCGAAGCAGAAATGGAACAGCACCATCCAGACGATCGCCGCACCACGCAAGGCGTCGAGGCGGTCAAATCGACCGGGGCGTGGGATCAGGCCAGGCATCGCGGGTCCTCAACAAAGCTCGGGTGGTGGGCAGGCGGATCAACAGGCCGGTCGGGAGCCTGAGCTGGGCGCCATTCTGACCCGAGCAGACCAAACCGTGCCGGCTCCTAGAATCCACGCTTTCAAATCTGCCCGTGGCTCAACCGGATAGAGCACCAGCCTTCTAAGCTGGGGGTTAGGGGTTCTTATTGCAGGTCCCTGGAGTTGCGCATTTGTGATAATCTAAAAGTTCTATGTGGCGGTAGCTCAATTGGATAGAGCACCAGCCTTCTAAGCTGGGGGTTGTCGAGTTCGAGTCTCACCCGCCGCACATCGTTTTTCCTATGACAAGTCCCACCAAGTGCGAGAGCGCCTGGTGGGATTTTTTTTGACAAGTCGCTGTAATGCGCAACCATGTTGCGCGTTTAGGGGCAGCCGTGATAGCCTGAAGCCAGTTGCATAGTTGGTGATCATGCTGAAGAACGTCACGCTCCTCCCAGCCGAGCTGAATGGCAAGACAACCTGGAGACTCTTGGGCCCAGACGGGATGCCTCAGGAGTCCTTCGGAGTGTTCGCCGACTCGCTGATTCGCAAGCACCCGCTCAACACCCGGCGCAGCTACTGCCGCCACCTAGCCGAGTTCTTTGACTATCTCCACGAGGCGTCGATGGCTTTGCAGGCCGACGATTCGCGGATCAAGCTGACCCGCCTGATGCTCCGGGAGATCGTCGAGGCCTTCGACCAGTACCTCGTGCTGGGGGACTCCTCGGGCAATCGAGTCGCGCAGCTTGTCAACGCGACGAAGCCGTCGCCCATGCATGCGCCGGCCACGTCGGCTTTGATGCATGCGCCGCTGCGCAAGTTCTTGGCGCTCTCCGAGCAACTGCGCAAAGAAATGGCGGAAATGGCCCGAGAAGGACTCAGGCCCAGCGGGACCGTTGATGAAGCGCCACTGCTCCCAGGCATGGGCGCACTAGAAACGGTGTCCGGCCACCAGCGTACAGCGATGTCCGCCACCTCCATGATCTCTGGCGTGATCTCCGGCGGACCGAGGCTTCTTCGCCGGTCGATCCTGCCGACGGTCTCGCCACAGGTTCCTTATGCAGAGGACCGCGCCTTCCCGTTCGACGCCGTCGCGAACTTCATCGACGAATTGCCCGCCTACCGAGACAAAGCGCTGTACGCCATGCTGGCCGCCAGCGGCGCTCGCATGAGCGAAGGCCTACAGTTGCTCTTCGATGACGTCGACGTCAATGAGGGGTCGGTTGCGCTGCGAAGCCCGCGATTGCGGGCCTCCCACCCCAGTTACCTCGCACTGAGCCCAACGGAGCGCGAAAGGCTTGCGTGGAAGGGTCGGACGACAGAGAGCCCCCCGTGCCAACATGACCTGCTGCATCTACCCCCTGAGAAATCAGTGAGCAACGAGGTAGGTATGACAATCAAGCAACAACCCAAGGAATCGATGCACGCAGTCAAGAGTTTGTCCGATCCTGGCGCATCGCAAGGAGCCCGTAGGGCGACTGAAGATGCGCCAGGATCGGCGGCGCAGGACGCCCGGCCCGGTGCCCACTCCGAGGTCGTGGTTCGCGCTCAGCGGCGGAAGTTCTCCAACGCCGACAAACGCAGGATCTTGGAGGCCGCCGACCGCTGTACCAAGCCCGGCGAAGTCGGCGCTCTGATGCGCCGCGAAGGTGTCTATTCATCTTCATTGAGCACATGGAGGCGCCAGCGCGAGACCGCCGACCTGGCCGCGTTGGCCCCGCAAAAGCGTGGACCCAAGGTCGACCCTAACCGTGCCGAGACGCTGCATATCGCCCAGCTCACCCGCGAGCGCGACAGCCTCAAGAGTCGTCTTGACAAGGCGCTGCTGGTGATCGACGTTCAAAAAAAACTGGCCGCCTTGCTGGGCAGTCCGATCGACAGCACCGACTCGCTGTGATGGCCGCAGTGCACGAACTCAGTCACGCGCTGGGTGCGGGCGCGGCCTGTCGCGTGCTGGGCCTGCCACGCGGGGCTTCGGCTCGCCACAGGGCTCAGATGCAGCGCCAAGCCATGGTCGGGCCGATGCCCGCCCGCCCGGCTCGGCCAAAGCCGGCATTGGCGTTCAGCGACCAGGAGAACGTTGCGCTGCTGGCCACCCTCAACAGCGAGCGTTTCGCCGACACGGCGCCCGCAGCAGTGCACGCCATGCTGCTCGACGAGGGTCGCTACCTCGGCTCGGTGCGCACCATGTACCGGCTGCTGGCGGCCAACGGCGGCGCTGTCGAGCGGCGTAACCAACTCGTCCATCCGGCCTACACCAAGCCCGAGTTGTTGGCCGTCGCGCCCAACCAGGTCTGGTCGTGGGACATCACGAAATTGAAGGCGCAAGCCAAGTGGACCTGCTTCCATCTCTATGTGATCCTCGACATCTTCAGCCGTCATGTGGTGGGCTGGCTGCTGGCCGACCGGGAGTGCGCCAACTTGGCCGAGCAACTGATCGCCGACAGCGTGGCCCGCCACAACGTCGAACGCGGCACGCTCACGCTGCATGCTGATCGGGGCGCGGCCATGCGCTCCAAGACGGTGGCTGAGTTGCTGGTCGATCTTGACATCACCAAGAGCCACAGCAGGCCTTATGTCTCGGACGACAACCCGTACTCGGAATCGCAGTTCAAGACGATGAAGTACAGGCCTGATTTCCCGGCGCGGTTCGGCTGCATCGAGGATGCGCGGGCCCACTGCCGGACCTTCTTCGCCTGGTACAACGCGCAGCACAGGCATTCGGGCATCGGCTACATGACGCCCGATAACGTCCATTACGGACACGCCCAGGCGCTGCGAGAGGTTCGCCAAGCCACGCTCGATCGCGCGTTCCTGGCATTCCCCAAGCGATTCAAAGGTCGCCGACCACAACCCCATGCGCTGCCCACAGCCGTCTGGATCAACCCACCGCCATCGGAGACTGTCGCCCAGAATACGCCAGAGACTTGCACAGTAAATTCATAACGAAAGATGCAGCAAAGTCATTGACACGTTCCG
>CAMCTC010000070.1 GCA_945878355.1 Bordetella parapertussis
GCGACGCGCAAGGGATGGCATGAACTGGATGAACGCGCTGGCAGGATTTGGCGTCGGGGCGATGGTCGGCATGACCGGGGTGGGCGGTGGCGCGTTGATGACACCCATCCTGGTGCTGCTGTTCGGCGTCGCACCTGCCGCAGCGGTGGGCACTGACCTTTGGTTTGCGGCCATTACCAAGATGGTGGGCGGCGCCGTGCACCACAGCAAGGGCAGCGTCGACTGGATGGTGCTGCGCAGGCTGGCGCTGGGCAGCTTGCCCGTGTCGGCGCTCACCTTGGCTTGGCTGCACTACACAGGAGCCAGCCAAATGAAGCACGGCCTGATCCTCAACGCGCTGGGCGGCACGCTGCTGCTCACGGCGCTGGCGATGATCTTCAAGCGCCAGACGCACGCCCTCGGGCAAGCGCTGCGATCGACGGCGCCTGAATCGTTCAAGCGCGCCCAGCCGGGGTTGACGGTGCTAGCCGGCGCGATCTTAGGCTTTCTGGTGACGCTCACGTCGGTGGGCGCAGGCGCTCTGGGTGCGGTGATGCTGCTCTACCTCTATCCGTTCCGGATGAAACCGGCGGTGCTGGTGGGTACCGACATCGTGCACGCCATCCCGCTCACGCTGGTGGCGGGCACTGGCCACCTGCTGATGGGCAATGTCAACCTGCCGCTGCTCGGGTCGCTGCTGGTGGGTTCGATCCCGGGCATCGTGTTGGGATCGCTGCTGGGCGGCAAGGTGCCGGATGATTGGCTGCGCTGGGCAATAGCGGTAGTGTTGATGGCGGTCGGCTGGAAGCTGCTCATGTCCTCGTAAACCGCCGAATCCAGCTTGTTCGCACGACCCCACGAGTACCAAAAAATTCGCTCGATGCCAGTCCCTCATCGCGGTTCCAACATCCGCAGCCTGCGCCGGACCAGTGCTGCACAACGGCGCCACCTCAGCGTCGACGCGCTGCTGGTGCACATCAAAGCGATCCATGCCGAGACGCGTGCCGCCTACGGCTGGCCGTGGATCTGGAAGGAGCTGCTGGGCAGGGCTATCCGCGTGTGCAAAAGCTCATGCAGCGCCAGGGCATCCGGGCCAAGGGCAAGCGTCGCTTCAAGGTCACCACCGATAGCAAGCATGAGTTGCCGATCGCACCGAACCTGCTTGATCGGCAGTTCGCTGTGGCCGGGGAGCCAGACAAGGCGTGGGCAGGCGGCATCAAGTACATCGCGACCGACGATGGCTTGTTTTTCCTGGCCCTTGTGATCGACCTGTTCAGCCGTCAGGTGATCGGCTGGAGCCTGCGCAAGGACATGGCCAGAGACATCGTCATCGACGCGCTGCGCATGGCTTGGTTCAAGCGACACCCGAACAAAAAGGCGGGGCTGATCTTCCATAGCGACAGGGGTAGCCAATGCGCCAGCAAGGACTTTCGCGACGCGCTGACCGAGTACGGCATCACGGCTTCGATAAGCCGTCACGCCAACTGCTGGGACAACGCCTGTGGCGAGACGCTTTCGGGTCATAGAAGGTCGAGCGCCTACACGGCCAACGATTCAAGACCAGGCGCCAGGCCATGGATGAGGTCATCGTCTGGATGGTCCGGTACAACCGCACCCGACGGCATTCGACGCTGCGCTATGTCAGCCCGATGCGGTTTGAAGAAAACTGGCGGGCCGATCAACCCAGGAAAGCCAGCGCATGACAGCGCCTATGGGATAGGGAATCCAGGGGCAAGGTCACTTGGCTTACTGGCGCAGGAGTCGGACAGCCGTTGACCGACCGCGGAAGCGTGCGCGCGACACCGCGAAGCACCAGATTTTGCGCCTAAGCAGAACTGGCGAACAACGCCATCTGGCCGGCCATCAACAGCGCCATTACCAAGTACTAAGGCCAGCCAGCGATGCCTGAGGTCATCCACGTATTGCTCGCATGCTTATTTTCTCTGCAATAGAGCTACGCCGCGTATTGCTCGAGGTGGTTGCCAGATAACAAATAATATCCATAAAATATCTTGATTAGAAAAATGCCTAAGCCAAGCCTAGAACACGGCGCCCGGAAGGGATTTTTGCGACGAATTTGCCAGCCAAACAGCGCTTCCACTGCCAATTTCTATCCATCGGCTAAGAAAGCTGGGTTACTGTGGATCTGAGCCACTCAGGCTTAGGCAGATTTCTAATCAGATAAAATATAGTTGTCAACTAACGCCGTCGCCACTCCTCAACGAATAAACGAATGAAGAGCATGTCTTCTATGAAATATCGCCGAAACATCCGCCTCGGCTCTTGCATGAATCTAAAGAACCATTCCAACCCAGACTTCTGCATCCAAAGAGGCGCTCGCTTGACTTTACCAGCCGCAACATCGAAGGTCCCACCGACACCCATAGAGAATGGAATCTTCATAAATTCTTGATAGCGATTCAAAAACTTTTCCTTTTTCGGTGAGCTAATCGCAACAAACAGCAAATCGGCCTTCGATTGGAGTATTTGCTCAGCAACTTGTTGATCCTGATCCGCAGACCAATATCCGTTGCGGTGACCCGCTATGACTAATCCAGGATATCTATCAATATAAATCCTACATACGCTTGAAATTATCTCATCGCGTGCGCCCAGCAAGAAGACACGCCAACCTTTAACTGCAGCCCGCTGCATCAAGGCTTCAAACAAGTCAATGCCAGCGACACGCTCTTTTAATGATATCCCAAGTAACCGCGCAGCCCAGACCACCGGCACGCCGTCTACATTTATCAGATGGCATGCATTGATGACCTCCCGCAGAGCGGGATCGCGATAAGCCTTAACTATCTTGTCAACATTGACGACAACATGCTGATGAGGTCGACCATCTCGAATAAATTCATCAATTTTAGCAATTGTTTCCTCCATCGAAAGATTGTCGATAAAGCAGCCCATCATTGAAATCCGATCACTCATCGCATTACCCTTGACGTAAAACACTCCAGAAAATCTTCATCCGCACAGGTATTCCACCACAACGAGCCGAAAAATTTCAGACTCAAAGCAATCAAAGTAGCTGAAATGAGGAATTTTCCCCAAAAATTGCCTTGCTCGCAGCATTAATGGACGAAGCGCAAGCCCTCAAGCACCAACCATCGCCAGCGCACAATCCGAGCCAAACGATTGCGCAGGCAAGGCATGTAAATATATTGTGGCTCCCGAATGATGCGGTGCGTCATCACAATGCAACAACCGATTTTAAAATTTATATCAATATATTTATCGCAAAAAACAATAGCATGGAGCGGCCGTGATATCGGATATAATTCAAATATATTATTAATCCAAATAGCAGCTTGTTACAACTCTTCACTAAATTCCATCAAGAGCCGTCCGAAAACCAATGGGCCGAGCCACTAAATATTTTTACCCGAAATGAGAAAACTAAAGCATCTGCGCCTTTCGCCATTGATCGGAGTGCTCATTGCGACACTGAGCTCGCCGGCAGTTATGAGCGCATCATCCAAAAAAACCTCAAGTACAAGCCCTACATACAGTACCCAAAGCGGGTCGGGAACCAATTTACGTACCATCGCCGGGTGCACTGGACACGCCACTCAAGACTTTATTGATACCGCCGACCCAGATCTACGGCGCCTCGCACCACGAGAGTGCAGAATCGTAGGTACTAACCAACCAACGTTTTCATGGTTCCAGCCGTACGATCGAGATATCAGCAAGCCATGGACCCTCACGGTGCGAAATGTGGGCAGTACTGCAGAAACAAGATATTCCTCCACGACACCGAGAATGCTGATCAAACTGCCCTTGCCCGCCGGCACCTACGAATGGAAGGTTGCCTACAGCACCAAGGTAGGCGCCGTCAACATCAGCCAATATCGCCGTTTCGCGGTGGACAGTCTCTCGGCCGCATCATCGATACCAGACAGCGATCAGGTAGCAGCAACGGTCGCAGTCAGACAAAGGCCACGCGTACTCCCGGTAGGCAGCACATTCAGCGGCATTGCTGCAATCGCTCAAGCCGGCGAATATGCACCAGCGTACGCACAGATGATAACTTTTGCCGATTCTTCGCTGGCTACAGCGCTGCCAGCGGAACCTGCTCTACTTGTCCAGAGCGACTTTCCTTCAAAATCGGAATATGTAAGCTACCTCTCCGGCATTGGATCCCAAGCGCTCGCTGAGCATAGCCGCATCAGATATCTCGCTTACGCTTGGCGCTTCACCGGAAATACGACCTACGCTGACGCAGCGTTGGCTCACCTTGTCAACCTCGCAGGCTGGGCGCCCAATGGCGTAACCGGCCAATTGACACAGAGCCAGGCCAATAGACAGATCTATTTGGCACTTGCGGAAGGGGCCGATCTGCTGTGGGATCGACTCAGCGTGACGCAGCAAGGTGTGATCGCCACCTCGCTTCGTGACCGCCTTGCTCAGGTACTGACATCGCTGGCCGCACTGGACTATGCGCCTTATCAGACAATGCACGTCACAGCCGCTGAATATGCGATTCAAGCACTCCTGCTCGCGGCTGGAATGCCAGGTTTTCCAGAATCCAGCGATTGGCTCAAGCAGATGTGGGATATCTACGTCACCACTTTGAGCACGTTTGGGAATGAGGATGGCGGCTCCGATGGCAGCGTTGCCTATGCCTGGTTTGACATGTATGATTTACCGGGCTCACTAGCCACCGCGCGAGTCATTGCAGGCGCCAACCTAACATCAATGCCTTATGTTCGCAACGCAGGAAGTTATTTGCTGGCAATGACAGCACCCAATGTGCAGCAAATAAATGCTTTCGGCGACGGCATAGAAAATGATACGCAATATGCCAACTACACATTCAACAGCTACAGACTTTATGCCGCAATAACGCGGTCGCCCGAACAAGCGTGGTACTGGCGCCAGCGCCCGGCGAACTATCAAAACAGGCAGTTGATCGACCCGATGCACTTCATGATGCTAGGACTGGATTCGACGGCCATCGCCACAAAAACACCAACCCGCAATCACTGGGTATTTGATGATGTCGGTATTTCTGCTTTCCACAGCAATGTCTCCCAATCCGACCGAAGCAGCCTGTTCTTTCGGTCGAGTGAATTCGGGAGTCATGTCCACAGTCATGCCGATCAAAATAGCTTTTCATTCGTTTCACGAGGCAAGCCACTGCTCATCAGCGGTGGCTACTACCCATACTATCTTTCGCCGCATCATGCAATGGCTGGTCGTGCGACACGATACAAGAATGCAATCACTTTTGACGGCGGCATTGGTCAAGCTGAACCCACTGCCGTACCAATCAAACCGGGCGCACCAATATTGTCCTTCGCAGCGACAGGAAAACTCATCAACAACTATGAGAGTGTTGCTGTCTCAGTTGTGACCGGCGATGCTACGGCGGCCTACCGAGGCTATGACGCCACCACGCGCAAGTGGAGCAGTCTTCTCAGCAATGCGGTCCGCTCCGCTGCCTATTTCCGCACCGAACGGGTTGCCGTGATCTATGACTGGCTCACCAGTGGGACGCCTCGCTATTGGGAGTTGAACTACAACGCCATCAAGCCGTTTGCCCAATCTGGCTCAAGTCAGGTGGCCGTCAACGACACCGCCCAAGCTTGCATCGATCATTACGGCATCGATGCCACTGCTGCGCAAACTACTGGATTCGACATCACGCCAGAGAACGGCGCTCCAAATCAGTATCAACTTCGCATGCGTGCAAAGGTGGCTTCCACACAAGCGGCGATTGTGACCGTCATACGCGAGGATTGCCGTACGGTGCAAGTCAACGTCACCATGTCTGGCACAGCAGCCAATGTCACGGTGAACACAGAGAACGTCAAATTCGATAAGAGGACATTCTCGGTACTGCAACACTGATGGGTGGCTGCGATGCGCTTGAAGGCTTTTACGGCAACCGAAAATTCGCTGCACCTGCGGTCACATTGAAGCCCTGCGCCGCAGTCTTGACGATGTAGCGGCCGGATGCCCGGCAGGCCAAATCCACCACCGTCAATGCGTGCAGTTCGGTCATTAACCCGCGAGTCCTGAAAATACCATGCCACCGCGCACCTGCGCCCGCTGAAGAAGATAAGGGCAATGGCTCGGTGGCTTGTTCAAAATCGAGGCCGGATTCCGTCCACACCGTGCCGCAACCTTTGGCCTTGCCATTTGAAACCTCCAACTGTTCATCCCGCCAGCGCAGCGGCTCAGCGGCATGGAGATTGATCTCCCAGCGCCTCGGCACTGAAGACGACATCTTGTCCTCGATCATGACGAGGTCAGGCTTGAAAAAATAGATCCGCCGCCAAGCCCTATTGACCGAGCCCCTATAAGCCAGCGTCGCATCGCCCTCTACCCAGGCGAGCGACTCACCGCCCTGGAATCCGATAATTCGGCCGCTGGCACCTTGGTCCAGGATTGCCTGACCCTTGCCGCCATCAAAGGTAACGGCGTTGTGCGCCCGGGTCTGCTTGTAGTAGCCCAATCCATGCGGCGATCCGTACCAATCGTATTGTCCACCCGCCATCAGTAGCGGCTCAGCACCGACATGTAGCACAAATGAATTTT
The DNA here is from genome assembly GCA_945878355.1 of Bordetella parapertussis. Lineage (GTDB taxonomy): Bacteria > Pseudomonadota > Gammaproteobacteria > Burkholderiales > Burkholderiaceae_C > Pseudaquabacterium. The sequence continues at coordinate 6,532 of CAMCTC010000070.1, forward strand.
GCTCAGCATGACTATGGCTGATTGAGCCGTAGGGGCTGCTCTTGAAGTAGACCGATACGCGATCGTGTGCTGGCAAACTGCTGTGCATCGCAGCCCAACCGACTGAAAGCAAGGCAAGGTCATTCTGCGCCGAGGGCGGCAATGTGCCGCTCACAAGGGTAACGGGCGCCACCAGCAACGCCATGTTGGAGATATCTTCTCCATGCGACTGCGCCGCTAGCCACGCCAGATAGGGAGAATCCACCCGCAAGGCCAGGGCCTTGATATACCTGGCGTAGACATGAGGCATATCCTGTTCCGCGCCATCGCCGAACAGTCCCTGCCGCGACCCAGGCGGTACGAAATAGGCCAGCATGCGGCCGAAGTTTCGAAGGTAGGGCTTGGTGCCCAAATCCAGCCCAGTGGCGTTGCGCAGACTGTCCAAGACCCACCAAGCATCAGCCACCTCCCACATCGCGTAGTTCAATCCGTTTGCATAGCCGCCGTCATCCCCGCCCCAGGGCCAGAGCAGGTTGGTATACAGCGGTACGGCCTGCTCAAACCACTCGTCTGCCGATGGCAGATCGCCAGCCGTCAGGACCGCAACCCCGGCCACCACGCCGAGATTCGTCAGCCCGACCGAGTTGAGCGCGTTGTGTTCCATGTCACGCGTCGGCCCGACTGCGGACGACACGATTGGCCCAATTCGTCGACCTATTCGTCGCAACAGAGCGGTTCGCTCATCTGCTGACCAAGTGTCATACAACCAGTCAAAGCCAATGGCTAACACCACTGCCAGCGCTCGATTGACCTGAAACTGCGATGCGTGACTGCTTGGGCCATCCGGATTCCACGCCGCCAACCCCAGGATCAAGCGGTGTGCGTGCGCCAGGTAATCGGCGTTCGGCGTCAGGGCTGCTACCAGCGCAGCCTCCAAAACGCGGGTTTGCTCGACATTCATCATGGCCCACAGACTCTGGATCACCTTGACCTGATCTGCGCGTTCAGTCTGGTTACGCGGGTCAACGGTTGGCTCGGCCACCGTCCCCCGCTTCAGATCAGCGTCGACACGCGCCAGCAGTTGACGCCAACCCGGCTCACGCTCTGCGGCCAGGACCCGAACCAGCTCGGCCCTGGCAGTACCTTGAGGCAAGCCCCGCGGATGGGGTCGAGCCCGCGCCTGGGCCAGGAGTGAGGCCGTGGCCGGCACGACGAACACGGGGGTACCGGGTGGCAATGTGAACTCCCGGGATGCTGAGCGCCACGCCTTGCCCGCCGGGTCGTTTGCGACCACCCACCAGGTATAGGTTCCCGGGGCGAATGGCTTGTCCCACATATGCCAATTGGACGTGGTCGACACCGACTGCTCCACACCGACCACCGAGCGAACGACAAGTTGATAGCGGTCACCCAGTCGACGATGCGGCCAATTGAAATCGGGCGGCGACTGCGACACCGCGGCACAGTGTGCAGGTCGAACCGGCAATACAGGCAGCCCTGACGACGACATCCAATCGACAGGTGTCGCAGTTTCACAGGCGCACGCCGCCAGCGACGGCGCCAGCAACAGGTAGCAAGCCAGCAGGATTCGTCGGAGCATGTTCTGTGACTGGGATGCAGTCCGTTGAAGGGTTTAGAGTTGGCGCGCTAGCGTTGAATACAGCCGATGAAGCTCGGGGCCGACAGCCTGCATGGCGAACTGCGAATCAAAGAGTTGACGACCGGCCCGGGCCAAGCGACCCCGCATCACGGGGTCGAGGTACAGCTTGCGAATAGCACAGGCCAGCGCGTCGACATCGCCAGGGGCCACCAGCAAGGCGTCGACGCCATCGGTTGCCACCTCCGGAATCGAGCCTACCGCCGACATCACAACCGGCACCCCGCAGTGCATGGCTTCGAGCATTGCAACCGGCAGACCTTCGACATATGACGGCAGCACGAAGATATCTGCCCGCTCCAAGGCACTCCGCTTGGCGGCGCCGGCCACCCAGCCCAGGAACTCCACCCGATCGGCAACGCCGAGCGAGCGTGCGTGCCGTTCAACAGCATCACGATCGCCCTCGCCGCCCAGTTGCAACACGGCCTCGCCACAGTCACCGAAGGCCAGTGCAAATGCAGCGATCAAGTCGAACACACCTTTGTCATGCTCCAGCCGCCCAAGGAACAGCAGACAGAATCGCCCGTCGCGCTGCCGTGTGCCCATCGGCCAGGCAGCCACCGGGTTCCAGAGAACCGTGAAGCGACCCGGTGGACAGACCTCAATCAAACGAGAAGCCCAGCGCGGTGAAAGCACGGCGACCTGGCCGGCGCGGCGCAAGGTGGCCCGAATCACGCGGCGCGCCAAGGCCGGTGAAGCGCGATAGAACGCAATGAAGTTGCCTCCATGCACATGCAACAACACTGGGCATTGGGCCCCGAAGGCCAGCCAGCAAAACAAGGCCTTGCGCCAGAAACTTTTGCCCGACGCCACATGCACGTGAAGCAGCGCCACGCGCCCTCGAAGCAGCTGCGAGGCAACAGCGCCGATAGCGCGCAGGCCTGCCACCAGCTTTGACAACTGCCCACCCTCTGCGGTGGTGGCCACATAGCGGACCTGTTCTCGCTCGAACAGCCCGTCGTCGCGGTAGGCGGCCGCCACAGCTGACATGCCACCGCGGCCGTCGATCGGTGGCCCAAGCATCAGGATGGTGCGACCGCGACCGCGGCGCTCAGCGGCGGGTGCCAATGACGACCTCTCGACGGCTGCGCGCGGGCATGCACCAGACTGCAGTCGGCTGCAATGGCTTGCGGCGCAGCCCGTCAGTCCGCATCCCGAACCGCGATCATCGACTTACGCAAGAACAGGAAGTGCTGCCATTCAGTCCCTGCGGACCTGAACAGGTTCAAATATGCCACCGATCGGATAGTCGACGCAGGCGCAAATTTCATCTTTTCGCCAGTTATGTTGAGATTCTCACCTGCCGGAAGCCATTGCCTGAATGGTCCGCGAAGCATGGGGTGAAGGCCGGACATGCCGAGCCGCTACAGCGCACCCACCGTCGGGATTGCCCGCACCACGACCTGCAGCTTGCCGTTGGCGGTGCGAGGGATGCTGTCGACGCGTTGAATCGTGATCTTCATTCCCTCGCCCAACTGCGCCAGCACAGCGTTGCGGGCGCCGTTTTCGTCCAACCTGGCACCCGGAGCCATCACCAGCAGCAGTTTCACTTCGTCGTGCGAAACCTGCCGGATCTGGCCCTCCAGCAGGTTGGGCAGGTAGTCCAGCACATTGCTCATCATGAAGACATGGCGACCGTCCGGCGCCAGGATGTAGTCCTCGATACGCCCGACGATGTGGTCGATTACCGGGAACACGCGGCCGCAATCACAACGGGTGCCCTGCGGCGCAGGGACGATCGCATCCCCCAACCGATAACGGATCCAGGGCATCAGCGGGTTGTCAAACGACGTCCCCACCACCTCACAGGTACCGTCCGTTTGCGGATGCAGTTCAGTGAAGCTGTAGTCGGACATCAGGTGGTAGCGGCCGTGCTCACAAGTGCCAATGGCCACCATGCGCTCGAAACAACCGTACCAATCAAAGATGCGCACGCCGAAGGCCTCTTGCACCAGCCGCCGGTGTTCGTCCGTCACCGTTTCAGACGAAGTGAACACCGAACGCAACTTGCTGCCCCGGTAGCGCCGGCCCTTGCTGACCAAGTAGCGCGCCATCAGCAACACAGCAGACGGATAACCCTGCAGCATCACCGGGTCGTAAGACTCCATCGCCTCAATATACGACAGCGCTGTGGCTTCCGACAGGTGGTAGGAGGACATCATCAACAAGTGTTCGGCACGGTTGTGGCGCCAGAACGGTGGCACCTTCTGGGCCGCCGGCACCACCTTGTCGCCACGCAGCCAGACACGGCGGTCACCCGACTTCAATCCGGCCCAGCCCATTTGGCGCCAGACAAAGGCGTTCTCGCGGTTGATCGCGTACAGGTCACGCCAACCCGTCATCGACATGCCGGTCGTGCCACTGGTGCTACCTTTGAAGCGCGGACCCCTGTGCACCTGCGACAGTAGGCGCCCACCGGCGTCGAACACGTCGCGCTTGCTCAGTTCGGGCAGGCGGCGCAGGTCATCGAGGCTGCGCAAGTCGCCGGGCGCAAGCCCTGCGGCGCGCATACGGTCGCGGTAGAACGGCACATGGTCGGACGCGTGCTGCAGCGTGCGCCGCAACCGATCAAGTTGCAGCGCGCGCATGGCCGCCTCGTCCAGCCATTGCGTGCGCGCGACTTCTGCCAGCTCACGCCGGAACGTCGGCCCCTCGCGCAGACTGCCACGCGCCCAGCCCCGCAGGGCGAGCATCGCCTCTTGCATCCAGACCGGGCTGCCGGTGTAGTAAGGCGCTGTATAGATCGACATTCAAACCCCTGGTTATGGCCATTGCCACTGGCCGGCGAGCCCGCCGGGCCGGCCGTAACGGCCGCAACCGCAACACCCCATCAACCCGCTTCCCGCTTGCGGCGGATAGCCGCCTCGTAGGCCTGCAGCGTGATCTGGGCATTGCGTTGCCAGGACAGATCGGTTTGCCCTAGTTCAACGCTGCGCTTGCCCATGCGCGCGGCCTCGTCGGGCGCGGCCATCAGTCTGGCCATGGCCGCCGCCAACGCATCGGCGTCGCCAGGCGGCACAAGCAGGCCGTTGTCGCCATCCCGCACCATGTCCTGCAGCGCACCCACACGGGTAGCGATGATGGCGCGACCAAAACCCAGCGCCATCGCCGCCACGCCGCTCTGGGTGCCGTCGACATAGGGCAATACCACCGCCTGCGCCCGCGCGAATAAGCTAGGCAATTCATCGTGTGCGATGAAGCGCTCGTGCAATTCGAACGCTGGATGCCCGTCGATCAATGCCCGATGACGCGCCAGATCCCCACCGCGCCCGGCGATCACTCCACGCACCGACAGACCGCGTTCGTGCAGCCCTCTTATCGCCGCCACGAAGTGCCCCAAACCTTTGTAAGCCTGAATCCTGCCGAAGAACAAAAAGGTTCCCTGGACAGTAGCAGTGATGGCCGGCGGACCGCCAAGCGGACCGTGCGGCACAGAATAAACCAGACCCTTTAACCTTGGATAAGTAGAAATAACTATATCCATCAATGAATCACCATGCGTAACGACGGCATCGATCTTCCGTCGCCAACGATTAAGTACAAAACGGCGCTTAATCGAGGAGATAGAATAATCATCCTCGCCAGAGTGGGGAGCGGGATCGTGCACAGTCATAACTACCGGCACACCCCAATCGATAAAAGATAGAATTAAAGCCGGAGTTGACGCCGCCTCCTGGAAGTGAATGAAATCAGGATTAAAATCAGCAACCTTATTTCTCACCTTGATCAAGATCGCTGGAAGATTGTAAATATATTCATTAAAATTTACAAGCACAATTCGCAAATCGCAACCATCAACATCGACTTCGTGGCCCATTTCCTCTAAAGCATTTTTCCTATCCAATAACAATAATACAGACCCGAATCTGGAGAGTGCCAAAGCGTGATTGACAGCATACTCAGCAAAGTGCAAAGCAAATACTACAATTCGAATCCGAATACCATCCTGCCGAGGGGCTTCGTTACAAACCATATTCCTAAGAAAAATCATTCGCACGGCTCGTCAATCCTAATAACCCTCGCAGGGATTCCCACAGCGATCCCATAAGGAGGTACATCACATAAAACGACCGCGTTGGCCCCAATTTTAGCATGATGGCCGATAGTAACTGGCCCTAAAATCCTTGCCCCAGTTCCAATCATAACGAACTCACCAATTACTGGAACAGTATTATGCCCAGCCCGGCCACCAATTGTGACACCTGACCCAATCTCTACGAAATCACCGATAACAGCACGCCTATGTATCACGATTCCCAGTCCCTGGTAACCGAGCAATACACCCTTCCCCACAATCGCAGTGTACGGCAACACCGTTGAGAAGATAATTCTATTTAAAGCGTAAAGCAGCCAAGGCAAGAGCGGAACTCCAAAACCATTCAACCAACGAGCCAATTGATATATATGAATAGGCATAAAGAGTGATCACCCTGCCCTTAACCAAAGGCACCAATAGGTCGCTGTAAATTAATACAATAACCGACGTAAAAATATTTCAAGAAAATCTCGAACTTATAGGATACGCAACAGCGACACGGGCGCAGCTGGAAACCAACACAGGCCATATCTTCTTATAGAAATTCAAAAAATCTAACGATCAAAATTTCCCCGATCAGCATAAAAAAGCCCAACGCGAAGTGCAAACCAGAATTCATCCCAACCACCAGACAGGACTGCTCTACACGCTTCCGCAACAATCGAACATCGGACTAAATTCAACTTTTCAGGATAAAACTTCAAAGTAAATCGTATTCTGTTCTGATATGCAAGCCTGGCACTTGCACCGAACTTTTTTTCCGCACTCCTGGAGGTACTGGCCCCACTTTTATGAAAAACAATACTTCCTGGCGCGTATAAGCAGGCAAAACCAAATGGCGCGCCTCGTAACGCCCAATCAATCTCTTCGAAATAGAGAAAATAATCCTCACACATTCCACCCACCTCAAGATAGAAAGTGCGTGGAACCAGCATCGAAGCGCCTACCACATAAGCCGCAACAGATTCCGCGTGTTCCTTGTCATGAAAAGTTATGCTCTCAGGCCTACGAAACGCTCCGACGGGAATACCAAGGGCGCAAGAGGAAGAATATCCAAAAACCCCCATCGCTTGAATTTCTTCAGGTTGGTGGTAAAAAACAAGAGTAGATCCGACCACACCACGGTCACTGGAAATTCGGGCCCGCCGAACCAATGCCGAGAGCGCCGACGACTCAACCACCGTATCGTTGTTCAAAAGCCAGAAATATGCAAAATTGCCTAAGGAAGAAGCATATTTCATTGCAATATTGTTGGCGGCAGCAAATCCTAGATTAGCGCCAGTCGGTATCACAACTATCTTTGCTGAACTCGTCATGCGACCTTCGGCGGCGCTATCGGCTCTTGACAGGACTTCAACAGAGACGGGTTTGGAAACGTTGGGCCGGACAAGGTGATCCAGTACTGAGTTCTGGGCAGCCACTTCTCCGCTCGCTCCGTTAGCCCAAGCCACTATCCTTTCAACCGAACCGTCTTGCGAATCGTTGTCGCAGACGATGACCTGAAAATCTGGGTAGTCCAGACGCAACACACTTTCAAGACACTCCAGCGTGTCCTTTGCGCCATTCCAGTTGACAAGGACAATATAGATCTTGCCGGCCACCGCATTCACCCTGTTGCCGCCAATGCCGCATTCAAATTGGGTTCGAGTGCCGCCGCCTCCTCGACGGGTACAAAAATAAAGTTGTTGATATAAACACCATGCCTGCGCCAACCACCCTTCCATCCACCGATGTTGCCAGGGATTTGATGTACGGCGGGATCGAATTCGACAACGTTGCGCAGGCGCCCACCATCGTTGAAAAATCCGGAATAACCTACGCCAGCCATGAATTCACAGACATCGCTCACAGCGCGTGCCCGATGGCGATCCTCCACTTCGACCAGCACACGAGGTCGCTGTGTACGAAGCAGCGCAATCGCGCCGTGGAGAACGGCCAATTCGTGGCCCTCGACGTCGACCTTTAGAAAGCCCACTGGTGCGTAGCCAAAGCTGTCGAGCGTGCGCGTCAGCACCTCAACCGACTCGCTGGTACTGCCATCTTCGTCAACCAGCACATTGTCCGGTTCGATCGTGCTGCGCCCCGGGTCGTCGACGAGGATGCGCAATATGGTCCTACCGGGCGCATCAGAGACAGCGATTTCCTCCACTTGAATCGGCAGGCTCGCGTGCATAGCCATTTGGCGCAGTTCTCGCGCCTGAAGAGGCCGGGGTTCGAAGGCAATGCAGCGCGACACTAGGCCAGACATTCTGACGCTGTAAATCCCCGCAGATGCGCCGACATCCAGACCGACTTGCCCCGCGCGGCAGAGCAAAGGTAGCAGAATCAGTTCATCCTCATGGTCCGCCGTGCGCAGTCGCTCAACGCGGCGCTGCCAAAACAAATTGGGAGCAAGGCGCATGGCGACATGCTTCAGCAACGACCTGAAGGGCATCATATATTTGGCAGTAGTGCGAAAGAAAATTTGGATTTATTCGGTAATACGGGCTTTGTCTGACCAAGCGCCGAGTTCGCGCCCGATCAAGGTTGACAATGCCACAAGGTCAGGGTGGTAACGCGTCTGCAACTGTGCGCGGAGCACGGGATCGAGAGGCACCGCCTTGAATGGCTTGCGGTTGCGCGCCTGAATGCCCCACATGAGGTCCATCAAGCGGCGTCGCGCAAGTGCAGGCAGCAGGCGTTTGCCAAAGCGTTTGATACGCGACCCTGACTCCAACATTCCTTGAAATACCATACTCACGGGCATGTACGCTTGGTGCGCTTCGTCGCTTGTGATCGGCTCGTAAGGCAGGCTGGTCACGTCAAGGAAATTATATACATTTTGCAGAGTCTGCCTCGGATTTATCTGCAGATCGTCAGACAAAAGGAATAACATTTGGTTTAATGGGAAATTTTTCAAGTAGCGCTCCACCTGTTGATAGTAAAGGCCTCGCGAAAAATAGCTGAAATCCGACTTTTCGAGATGAGTGCCTGCAGCGATCCTTGCCGGTTCTGCGGTCAAGGCATCGGCGAACGAAAGGGGCTCGCGCCCACGGCGTACCGTCATCCAGTAGTGGCTGTAGGCACGCGCCACCGGATCGCGAAACATGAAAATTAATTTAGCCTGTGGAAACGCCTTTGCCAGGCGCGAAGGCACATCAGAGAAGAACAGGTATTCGGGATCAATTTCACCCAGAAGCTGATCCGGCGCAGTCTCTCCAAAATATTTTTCCAAATAAGCGGCGACACCCATATTCCATTCCCCGTGACCATCATCGAAAAAATGCGTCTCCTTCACTGATGGCAATGCAATGCCTGGATGTCGATTGAGATAATGGTGCAACGCAGTTGTACCGCACTTTTGAGCACCAACACAAACGAAGTCGATCTTTGTAATCATGAAAATACGGCACGCCCAGAACTAGGAGCGCGTTTTTAGAATTCGGGCGGGCACACCGCCAACGATGGAAAATGGCGGCACATCGGATCGAACAACAGACCCGGCGGCGATGATTGACCCTGTGCCGATCGTAACGCCCCGAAGTATGACCGCGCCATGCCCTATCCATACATCATCACCGACGATGACGGGGGTGGTAACAATACCTTGATCAATCATAGGAATAGTTAAGGAATCGGAGCAATGATCGGTATCTCGAATGGTAACCGCTTGGGCAATCATTACATTATCGCCGATGTCTATGCTTGAGTTGCAACCAAAAACACAAAACTCGCCATTGAATGTTCGCAGCCCCATCTTTATACAACCGCTACCCTGGAATATAGTATGGGATCCAATGTTGTTTTCCCCTCTAAGTTCGACCCGAAGTTTGCCGGGTCCAGCACCAATAGGCTTAACTGCGATATCGCTTCCGAAGTTGCAACCTCCATCGAAGAAAATTATCTTGGAGTACAAAATTCTCACCCGAAGTCGCGAAAGATGCGAAGACATTCGTCGATAGATTTGCAAGACACCGTTCACGTTGCGCCCCTGCGGATCGAAGAAAATGCATGCACCCAAATTCCAAGGCGTTTGAACACAAATAGCGTAGCAGCTACATTCAAGAAAATACCAGAAATAGCTGTAGAGGCGGCAGCGCCAATCGCACCGAATGATGTTATAAAAAAATAGCTCGTGCCGACCGTTATAATCGCACAAATAATTGACAGATTACGAACGTCTCGCTCACATCCCGTCATTATCAATACTTGGCCCGCAGAACCGGTCACGAGATTTATGAACCGCCCGAAGGACAGGATCAGCAACACAGCCCAACCGGCAGAAAAATCTTTGCCAAACAGTTCCAAGCAAGAGGAAGGAAAGGCGAGAAATAACACTAGAAGCGGCGATGCTGCCAAGGTAGTTAGTCGGGCAGATCTCACGGCCAGAATCTCCAACTGAGCGGTTTCACCCTTTGCGTACGCCGCTGCATAGTGTGGGCCCGAAAAGCTGTTTGCCGCCAGCAAGAGGAAACTCGTCAAAGATGCAAATCGAACAGCTGTGCCGTAAATACCGACATCTCGCACGGTCCCCATTGCACCCAACATCAGGACGTCAAATGTGCCCATCAGTGCATTGAGCATGCTGAACCAAAACAACGGCCCGCCTGCCCTTAGCAGAGGCATGCATCGGGCCGCCGCACTCACCGCCGTCCAGGAGTCGGACTCCGATTTCACCGCCAATCTAGCGTTAATTTCCTGACGCCACCACAGCGCGCCCAAGGCACAAGCAACGCAGTTGCCAGCCACCTGAGCCCAGACAGCTACCTCTGCATCCACCCGTGCGCCAGCCAAAGCGAGAAAGGGCAGCGCCACGGCACCAGCGATCAGCGCCTGCAGCGCCTGTGACCTCAGGAGCGAATGCAGTCCGCGCAACAGTTCAGCCAGGATGGTCGTCAGCGACATCGGGGCTATCGTCAGCGCCAGTCCCTGCAGCACAGGCACTAGTGCGGGCTTGGCAAACAGCCGGTCAGCCAGCAGCGGCGCCACCAACCACAACGCCAGGGTGGCCAGCAAGGCCATGGCCGCAACGATGACCAGCGCGGCACGGCCATCGGCAGCCACTTCGCCCCACTCAGCCTTGGCCGCACCAGCGGCCGTCTGTCGCATGGCGATCGCGTCTAGGCCCAGTCGGGCAGCCAGCGCCACCAGGCCGGAAATCGAAAACGCCAGGAAAAACAACCCAGTGCCCTCCGCGCCAGCAGTTCGCGCGAGCAGCAGGTTGAACGCCAATCCAAGCCCAGCGCCGGCCAATCGCAGTACCAGCGACAAGCCGGCACCTTGAATCAAACTGCGCCACCCCGGCCCACCCAAGCTAGTGGCCATCAACGCCAACGAAGGCTGACGGGCACGGCCCTGGATGCCATGACTGTCCTTGGCCTGGCTTCAAGCGGCCTCAGGTTGCCCAGCACCACCAGCAGGCCGATCCCCAGTGACAACACCGCGACAGTGGCGGGCTCGTTCCACTCGGGCCTGATGTTGGCAGTGATCAACACCAACGGCACCATCACACGCGTGGCCACCAGCAGCGGGCGGCGCAAGTCGTCGCGGGCCAGCGGCTGCAGCAAACGTCCCGCCTGACGCCAAAACGTCCACAGCAGCCAGGCCAAGGCCGCAGCGCCGAAAAGACCGAGCTTGAGTTGGATGAACACATGCGAGTTGTGAGTGATGCGCGACTCACCCTCCCAGCCATGCTCATAGGCCACTGGCTTGTAGCTGCCGCCCAACCCAATCCCCAGCAGGGGCCGTTGCCGAATATGCGCCCATGCCAAGCGGTTCTCGTCGATGCGCCAACCCAGCGAGGTGCGGCTAGAGCCCTCCTCGGTGACGCTCAAGGCCCGATCTAGCATGGTTTCGGCGGATCGCGGCTTGAACACCGCCAAGGTGCCCAAGGCCATGACCCCCACCACCGCCAGCACCACCAGCAAACGCAGCGCCCGTAAGCCACCGAAGCTACAGGCCACCAGGATCAGGCCAACAACCGTGGCACCCCACAACGACCGACCGAATGTGAACAGCAGCGCGCCCGTGAACAATGCGCCGAGTATCGCCACCATCGGCAAGCCCTGCCGACCCGTCAGGTAGCGGGCTACCGTCAGCAGCAGCGCAAAAATGATGAAGTAAATGCCAGGCACCGTGCTCCGGATCACGTCGGAGATGCTGGCACGGCCGATCGTGGCCCCCTCAAGCCGACCACCATGGACGATGGGGAGGCCTGAGGTGGCCTGCACGATCTGCGCCAGGGCCAGCAATGTCGCGCCGGCTATCAGCGCCCACATCAGGCGCTCCAAGACGGCGGGCCGATCCACCAACATCGCCAGCCACAGAGGCAACGAGAAGAACACAAATGGCCGCAACTCTTCGATGATGCCGCTGGTCGGGTTGCCCCGTATCAACTTCGAGTACACAACATTGAAGGCCACTACGAACAGCAGTGCCGCCAACGGCGCGGCAAAGGGCTGGTAGCCCGGCCACCAACGTTTGATCTGCCCGCCATGCTTGAACACGCAGATCAGCGCCACGCAGAGCAGGAAGATGTCTTGCGCCCGCAGCGTGCCGCCGAACAGCGGCAAACTCGGCAACAGGACATCCGGCAGCAAGCCGCTGACCACAGTGATCATGATCGCCATGGCGTACTCGGGCCGCCACCAAGCCGCGCCGACAAACAGCGGCACCACCAACAAGGGAATCAGCACCAACCACGGCAGAAACACCGGGACCAAGCCCAGAAACAGCGCCAGTAGAACAGCGAATAACAGAATCAGCCATGGCAAGCCCTGGCTTGAATAGCGTGCGCCTGTGATCAAAAACGTGGTCATTGGGTTGTCTGTCCTGAGTGTCTGAGGTGGACCGATCAGTGACCCGCGCCGACCACGAAGGACCTGTCGCGCTCAGGCAAGGCGCGCGCCAGGTCAGCCACAAAGGCACCTTGCATGCGAAAGGCATGAACGCTATCGGCATCGATGCTCGACACCCGAACCAATACACCATCCGGAATCACGCCGCGTGTGGTGTACGAGAGTTGTGCCAGTTTCTGCTGAGTGCCCGTCAAAGCAATGCGCTCGCCAACCACAACCCAATACGTGATCGGCTCGATCCGCCCACCGAGTTTGGCGACGATGTTGCGCACCGGGATCGCGTGCTGGCCGAGAGGCAAATCGGAGATCTGCTTGGACAACAGTTGGAAGCCCTGTGCGGGATAACACACTTCGGGAAAATGGGCCGATGTACCATCTGATTGGTCACCGCCATAGGCCACTGACAACATGATGCGATCACCTTCTCTATTGAGGTAGGTCCGGCTCAGGGTCTGGTTGTAGATCTGATTCAGCAGAGCCTGCGCGTCCGGCGAGACCAGTTGCGCGGGCATGCGTTCATCCAACGTCCATGCGCCGAAGGCCTTGGGAAACATGGCCTCCAGGTTGACCTTGGGCCTGCTGTCAGCCAGGCGCATGGTGGGTCGCCAGGCATGCGTGCCGGCAAACGCGAGCACGGTCAAGACCAACACGATGATGGCTTTGATGCGCTGTGCATTCATGCGATCTCCGCATGACCGGGCAGAAACAAGCCCAGCACTTTGTCCAGCAACAGCATCAACCCCAACGCAACCATGAACAGCACCATGCCGGCAAAGCCATGGACAAAACCCTGACCCGCAGCATCACCGAAGTGGTAGGTCACCAACACCAAGATCATGACCCGGATGATGTTGGCCAAGAAGGCGGTTGGTATCAGAAGCAGCGCCAGCACAATGTTGCGAGACGCGGAGGTGTAGCGCATCAGGTTCATGTAGAGCATACCGAGCGCCTCGAGCGTGAACATGCTGTTGAGGCCGGCGCAGGCATCGGCCACCAGCAATTGGTAGGGACCGACCGTCATCACGACGCCGGAGCGGCCTACTGGATAGCCCATCAAGTACAGCAAGTTTGATGCGACGGCTGAAACGGCCGATTTAAGTGGGGCAGTCAAAGCTGATACCAACGCGCCCGGCAGTGGCACCATGAACAGCATGAAAAACAAGGAAAACCACGCCAAACGCAAAGCAGTCATGCCCTTGAAGATCAGAAGCAACGCTGTCAGCAGGATGATCTGAGAGCCGATCTCAAACATGATGATGTCTTGCGATCGGCCAAGCGCGAAAAATACCAATGCAAATACCAGAAGCGGCCACCCCAGGAACGGAAGTGTGCGACTGGGCGCTTCGGCGATCTCATGTCGCTTGGCGTAGAGCAACCAGGCAGACACCGCCAGGATGATCGGACCGTGCCCCTGCTCATCAGTTGCCCAAATGGTGCGTGCCAGATCAGCATAGGCCGGACCGTACAGCAGCCCCAGGCCAGTCGCCAGTGCCGCAAAAACCAGCCAGTCGAAGCCGATTGGGCGTAGCGATGATCTCTTGGAGCCAGTTGGCCGGTCACTCTGAACGACAACGGCACTCACTTCAGAACTCGTTGAAGATCATACCCGCCAATTTGGCCGGCGTCTCGGACAGATTGCTCACCAACTGCTCGAGACAATTTACACGAGACCTGTTCTTCCGCGCCACCACCAGCGCAGATCCACAACGCGCGGCAATCACAGCGCTGTCGCTGCCGTACATCGCGGCAGGCGTGTCGACCACCACATGGTCGAACTTGGACAGCAACTCGCGGATCAGCAATCCAAAGGCCGGTCGCTCGACAAGTTCCAAGGGATTGGGCGGCTTGATGCCCACCGGCAGCACGAACAGGGTTGGCACGCCGGGCACTTGCTGGATCACCTTGGATTCGGCCCGCCCACTGAGGATGCCTGACATGCCCGCGTTGTTTGGGATGCCAAATACCTCGTGCTGCCGCGGGCCCCGCAGGTCTGCATCCACCAACAGCGTGCGCCCGCCAAGCTGCGCCAATGTCACGGCCAGATTGGCCGCGAAGAAGGTCTTGCCGTCACCGCTGTCCGGGCTGACGACGGCGATCGCGCGGCGCTGCTGGCCCTCGTTGAACAAGCGCATGATGATCTGGCTGCGGATGGCGCGAAAGCTCTCGGCTTGCACGCCAAACGGCTTGTTCAGCGTCACCAGCTCCGGGTTGGCTTGGCGCTGGCTCTGGGCCGCATAGGGGTAGTGAAACTGCTGCGACAGCGCGTACATCACGTCGTCGATGCTGGCGTAGCCCAGCGAGATCGCCGCCTCACCGAACCGGATACCCTTCTCTCGCTGGTGCTTGAGGATCTTCTCGACTTGTTCGGCGCCGAGGTTGCGTGTCTCAGAGATGATCGACCCGATCGACCGGCCGGCAAGCTCGTTGGATTCGTCTGGCATTTCGGCAGTGGCAGTGTCTGAATGACCTTGAGAATCTCTGAACTTCGCCATGTCTCAAGCCCCTTGCGTCGATGAATAAGGCGCCGCCAGTGCCATCACCCGCGGCGCGGCGGGCAGCGCGCGATGCCCGGCTGTAAAGCGCTTGGCATTGGGCTTGGGCAAGGTGCCGAGCACGGGCAGATCAAGCGCCGCGACCACGTCGTCGGCGCTGCGCACACGCCTGTCGGTCAACTCCAGCAGCAGCGCCACACCCACCGCGAGCAACACGCCCAGGAATATCGACAGCAGCGTGTTGAGCAGCACTTTGGGCGATGACGGCTCGGCGGGTGGTTGGGCGATGGTCAGTACATTGGCAAAGCTCTGTGTGCTTTGCGACTCCAAGCTCGATTGGCTCAGCCGCGCCACCAGGTTGTCGTAGATGCGCTGGGCGTTCTCGGCCTCGCGCTGCAGCACCAGGCCTTCGTCGCGCACCGCCTTCATCTGCAGCACCTTGGCGCGCTGGCTTTCCAGCGAGGCGCGGATCTGGCCTTCGCGTGATTTGTTGATCGTGTTCGAGACGCCTACACCGCTGGTGACGCGTTTGGTCTCGGCGTCAATGCGGCTGCGCTGCTCGGCAATGTTGGCCTTGGCTTCCACCACCTGGGGGTGGTTGTCGCCGTACTTCGCGTTCAATTCCTGCAGACGCGCCTCGTTGCGTGCAAGCTCGGCTTTCATGCCGCTGATCAGCGGGCTGTTGAGCACCTCTTGCATCCGGTCGCTCTGCGCACCCTGGGCCTGGCCTTGCCGGCTGGTGGATTCAGCCGAGACGGCCTGCAATTGGGTCAGCTGGCTCGACAGCTCATTCAGACGCATCGTCTCCACATCGAGACGCTCGTCGCTGGCGATGATGCCTTTTGCGCGCTGAAAGGCTGATGCCTTGGCCTGGGCACGCTCAACCGCCTCACGGGCGTCTTTGGTCTGCACGTCGAAAAATTTCTTGAACTGCTGCGCCGGGTCGACTCTGAGTTCCAACGTGGTGGCGATGTAGGCCTGTGCAAACGCATTGGCCAAGCCGGCGGCAAATCGCGGGTCAGGGCTCTTGTACGCAATGCTGATGACATTGCTTTCTCGCGATGGCTTGACGTCGAGCTTTTTCTGCAACAAGTCGACCAGCCACTGCTCGATCACGCCCTTGCCTTCGGCCTCGTCCAGCCACTGAGCGCGCAACTGCGGGTTCTCCAGCAGTTTCAGGTCACGAATGACACGCAAGGCTACGCGGTCTGAGGTCATGATGTCGACCTGTGTGGCCATGAAGCCAGGCATCGCAGCGGTCGGGTTCATCATCGCCGTCACCGGGTCGGGCTTGGCGTCGATCACCACGCTGGCCGTGCCGGTGTATGTCTTGGGCAGCAGCAGGCTCACAGCCACAGTGGTGGCCACCACCAGCGCAAACACCATCAGCGCCGCCCATTTTCGCGCCCGCAAGATCGAAAGAAACTGTCCGAATGTCATGGCTCGATTCCCTTGGTTCAGAACAGGCTCTCGCGCACGTAGACCACGTCGCCGTCCTGCACCTTGTCGTCCAGCATTGGCTCCATCACCTGCACCTTGCCGTCGGCTGCCTTGCGGTGGATACGAATCCCTTTTTGCGTGCCGCGCTGTGTCAGCCCGCCGCCTGTGGCCAGAGACTGCATCACCGTCATGCCACGCTCAACCCGCATTGGCCCGGGTCGCTGCACTTCGCCATAGATGTAGACCAGCGGCTGGCGGTCGACCCAGATGCTGTCGCCGTTGTTGATCAGCATGTCTTTGCCCGTGCCGCCGGTCGCAAAAACTGATGGCATGTCGACCTCAGCCCTGAAGGGTTTGCCGTCGCGTGTGCCTGTGACCACCACCATGTCTGAGCCATTGACTGCCGTGCCGCCGGCCATCGCCAGCAGGTCGGTCAGGCGCATATCTGCCACTTCGATTGGATAACGCCCAGGGCGGTTGACCATTCCCAGCACACTGGCCTGGTTACCACGCACCTGCGTCACCACCAGCGTGACCTGAGGCTGCTTGACGAAGTTGCCGCTGCGCAGGCCATCGGCAATCAGCTTCTCGGTGGCGGTGACGCTCAAGCCACCGACTCTTATGCTGCCGAGCAGCGGATAGCTGATCAGGCCGGCCTCGGTGACACGGGTCTCGATCGCAAGGTCGGGGTTCTGGTAGACGTTGATTCGCACGACGTCGCCAGACCCGAGGCGGTACTCGGCAGCGGCCGCAGTGGGCGTGCTCGGTTGCGCCACGGCGTCAACCCCAGCCATGCCAACGCCGATGGCCAGCACCAGGGCAGCCGCGACGGACCTGCGTTGCTTTGTGCTCACTTGAGTCCCATCCCATTGCTGATGTCGTTGGCGCTGAGCTTGCCGTTGGCTGGCGCGACAGCTGCAGGAGCTGGCGCAACAGTTGTAGGCGCTGGAGTGGCAGCGTGTGGCGCTGCGCCCGGCAGGCCTTCACCAAACTTGCCAACGTATTCGACCTTGGCCGCCGTGCGCATGGCTTTGACGTCTTCGTCGATCAACTTGCGCTTGCGCTCGTTGCTGAGGAATTGCTCGATCGCCGGCCTGGCCTGCTCTTCGCTGACAGGCTGGCTGCGCGAGCCTGCCAGCATCAACACCTGCACGCCGTTGGGCGCCTGGTTGAGAACGGCCTGCCCGTCTTGCAGCTTCGCGAGGCTGTCAAGCGCTTGCAGCGGCAGTTGCTCAGCTGCGCGAACGGCTTGGTTGCCGGAGAACTTAAAATCGTTGCTCTTGAGGTATTCGACAAAGTCGTTGATGTTCTTGGCCGCGCCCAGCTTTTCGCGCAGCAGGGTCACCTGCTCGGGTTTGGCCTCGATGGTGATCTCTTGCAGGCTGTAGATGCGGCGCTCTTTGAACAAGGCGGGCTTGTCTTCGTAGTACTTCTTGATCTCTTCGGGCGTTGGCTTTGGCGCGGCCTCGCCCACTTTGTCGAGGTAGGCGCGGGCGATGATGTCGCGCTTGGCAGCTTCGAGTTGTTGCACCACACGCGGGTCGCGGTCGACCTTGAGGTCGTCGGCTTTTTGCAGCGCCAGCTCTTGGTCGATCAGCCGCTCGAGGATCTGCTTGCTGACGGTATCGGTCTGCTCGGGTTTGAGCCCGCGCTGCTGCTGCAAGACGAAGTTGATCTGGTGGACGGTGATCTCTGACTTGTTGACCTTGGCGGCGGTCTGCGAGGCAGACTTTTCTTTCTTGTCGCCGCAGCCCGTCAACAAGACAAGTGCTGCGGTCAGTGCGATCAGGCTGGTCGTGGCCTTCTCATTGAATGTTGTCTGGCTTGTTCGCGTCTGCATGCTCTGTGCAACTCCTGGCCCACCACTGTCTGTATTGCGGCAGTGCCTTTGCGGCCCGGCCTCCCTGATCACGCTGAAAGTGTAGAGGCGCAACAGCGTTAATCCCTAGGCTGAAAGACGCTCAAACGGGGGGCTTGCATGACCAGCTTCACGCCGGACGCTTCAATCT
>CAMCTC010000071.1 GCA_945878355.1 Bordetella parapertussis
GGCGCTGATGCGGCGCGAGTTCGAGCGCAACGGCCTGCGCGTGCACGAGTTCGCGATCGACGAGGACAAGATACGCAGCCACCCCGGCTACTCGCCGTCGATCGTCTCGTACGAAGGCCGGCACAACGTGGTCGGCATCCACCAGCCGGCGGGTCCGGTGCGCGGCAAGTCGCTGATCCTCAATGGCCACATCGACGTGGTCCCTGTGGGCACCGATCGGCAGTGGACACGCCCGCCGTTCGAGCCCTGGATCGAAGGCGACCGCCTGCACGGGCGTGGGTCGGCCGACATGAAGGCCGGCATCGTCGCCTACACGCTGGCTTTCAGGGCCTTGCAGCGCCTGGGTTACGAGCCTGCCGCACCGGTCTACCTGCAGTCTGTGGTCGAGGAAGAGTGCACCGGCAACGGCGCGTTGGCCTGTCTGGTCGAGGGCTATACCGCTGACGCGGCGCTGATCCCCGAGCCGGGCGGCGACGTGATGACCGGCCAGATGGGCGTGATGTGGCTGACCATCGACGTCTACGGCCTGCCGGTGCACGCGGCCTATGCCCACACCGGCGTGGCGGCGATCGCCTTCGCCAACCACCTGGTCGACGATCTGCGCGAGCTCGAGCGGGCCTGGAACCAGCCTGCCGCGCGCCATCCGCTGTTCTGCAACCACGAGCACCCGATCAACTTCAACCTCGGTCGCATCTCGGGCGGCGAGTGGACCTCATCGGTGCCCACGCATTGCCGGGTCGACCTGCGGCTGGGTTTTTACCCCGGCGTCAAGCCGGCCCAGGTGCGCGAGCAGGTCGAGGCCCGCCTCAAAGCAGCCCACGCCGCCCACCCGAACCATGCCAGCGTCAGCTATGAGGTCAGCTACCATGGTTTCCAGGCCGAGGGCTTGGTGGTCGACATGGCGCAGCCGGTGATCGCCGAGTTGCTGCAGTGCCACCACGACATCAGCGGACAAGACGCTACGCAGCGCGCCTCCACCGCGACCAGCGACGTTCGCTTCTTCCACCTCTACGGCAACATCCCGTCGACTTGTTACGGGCCGCTGGGATCAGACATCCACGGCATCGACGAGTGGGTCTCGATCTCCAGCATGCAGCAAGTCACCGCGGTGCTGGCGCTGTTCATCGCGCGCTGGTGCGGCTTGAACCGGCGAGTGACCTGAGCTCAGGTCGGCTGATCGAAGCGGTAGCCGACACCGTAAACCGAGGCGATGCAGTCGGCGCCGGGGTCGACGGCCTGGACCTTGCGGCGCAGGTTCTTCACATGGGTGTCGATCGCTCGGTCGCTGACATCCCGAATGTCGCTGTGCACGCTGTCGAGCAGTTGGGCGCGTGAGAACACGCGTCCTGGACGACTGAGCAGCAGGCGCAGCATGCGGAACTCCAACGGTGTCAGCGACAACCACCGATCTCGCCAGGCAATGCGCAGCCCCTGGTCGTCGACGGTCCAGGGTCGCTGCATAGTCGCGACCCTTCCCTCGGCGCGGCGCAACAGCGCCTTCACCCTAGCCATCACCTCGCGCGGGCTGAAAGGCTTGCAGACATAGTCGTCGGCGCCGGTGTCGAGGCCGAGCAGGCGGTCGACCTCGTCGACGCGAGCAGTGACCATCAGGATCGGCAAGTCGCTAAAGCACCGCACCGCCCGGCACAGGCTGACGCCGTCCAGCCCGGGCAGCATCAGGTCGAGGATCAGCAGATCAGGCGGCGAACGGCGAATCTCGGACAGTGCCTGTTGTCCATCGGGCAGCGCCTGCGCTTGGTGGCCGTCGTTGCGCAAGTAGTCGAGCAGCAGCTGAGCGATGCGCGCGTCGTCTTCCACGACCAGAATCCGCCTTGAAGACGTCATGAGCGGCTACCGACGGCTTGCTGCGGCAGGTCGAGGGTGATGCGAAGCCCGCCTAGCGCCGAAGCTGAAGCCACCAGCCGCCCGCCATGCGCCAGCGCGATGGCTTGGCAGATGGCCAGCCCCAATCCGCTGCCGCCCTGCTGGCGCGCACGCGCAGCGTCGCTGCGGTAAAGCGGCTCGAACAAATGGCGCAACTGCGCATCGGCAACGCCGGGCGAACTGTCTTCCACGACCACGATGACCCTGGCGTGCGCTTGCTGCAGGCCGATCAGCACCTGACCGGGCGCATCGGTGTAGCGCAGGCTGTTTTCCATCAGGTTGGCCAGCAGCTGCTCAATGCGACTGGCGTCCCAGTGCACGGCCAACGCCGCCAGCGGGTCCGACAACTGCAGGTCCAGCCTCAGGCCGGCGGCGCTGGCCCGGCCTTCGAAACGCTGCACCACCCTGCGGAGCAAGTCCGGCGCATCGGTCGTCTCAAAGTGGCAGGGCAGCACCTGCAAGTCGGAGGTCGCGAGCAGGTGCAGGTCATCGACCAGCTTGCCGATGCGCAGCACTTCCTCGTGCAGCACGCCGATGGCTTCGCGACTCAGCGGCCGAACGCCGTCTTGCAGCGCCTCGATGTCGCCGCGCAGCACGGTCAGCGGTGTGCGCAGTTCGTGCGAAATGTCGGCCAGCCAGCGCCTGCGTGCGCCTTCCAGTCGCGCCAGGCCTTCGGCCATGCGGTTGACGTTGCGCACCACGTCACCGATCTCATCGCCCCGACCCGCCAGATCAGGCCCGGCCGCCAGGCGCACCGTCAGTTCACCCTGGGCCAGGCGCTGGGTGGCGTCTTGCACGGCGGCCAACGGACGGGTCCAGCGGCGCGCCAGCAGCGCGGCGGTGAGCAAGGCCAGCGCGATCAGGCCCGCCGCACTGGCCGCGATGACGCGGTACTGGTCATGCAGGAAGCGCGCCTCGCCGCCTTCTGGCACCAGCGGCGCCGGCCGCATGCGAACCATGGCCACCACCTCGCCGTTCAGGCGCACCGGGCGTTCGATCAGCGAACCCGCACCGCCGTTGCCAGGCGGCAGCGACCGGCCTGCCAGCACCCTGCCATCCAGTCCCACGACCTGCACGCGCTCCCCGAACCGGTCAGGCCCGGCCGGTGGACGACCTGCGGGAGGATGGGTCGGGCCAAGCAGGCCCGGTGGCTTCAGTTCGTCCAGCAATTCGCGCAGGTCTAGCCTGCCCTGCTGCAAGGCCTGCAAGCCGCCTTCGCGCGCGGCGGCAGCTTCGACAACGCCGGCGAACCGCCCAAGGTGCTGCACATCGCGCGCCGCCAGGTAGCTGCCGAAGCCATGGCGCAAGTTCCAGGCCGTCAGGCCGCCCAGCGCCAGCACGGCAACGCCGGCGAAGGCCAGCAGGGTCAGGGACAGGGTGTGGACGAGGCGCAGGCGCATGGTGGAGCAGGGGTGACTGAAAGCGCAGTGTGGTTGAGGACTGTGTAGCGAATGTGTGGGGCTGCACATCGTTGCCCCAATCGGCCTGGGCGAGCTGCCGCGCATGGTTCACTTCAGTGGCTGCACCGCCCTGCCTGCCGCCCGTCGGCCCCAGCCTGGAGTTCCGAACTTGCCATTGCTGTCGCAGCAATTGTGTGCGCAAGGTGAGCAAGCCTTCATTCTTTGCCCGCATTGCCCGGGCACATTGGGTGCCAGTCACCGGCCCGCATCGGGCCGGTCTACCCCAGGAGAACCTGTTTGAACATGCGCAACCTTACCCGCTCCGTTCCCCACCTGCTCGGCGCCTTGGCGCTGGCGGTCGGACTTGGATCCACGGCGCACGCCGCCGATGCTGCATCCGCAGCCACCGATGTCACGGGACCCTACGTGGGCATCGGTCTTGGCGTCAGCAAGCTGGGGCCTCGCAGCGAAGGCAACGACGGTTCGCACGGCGACCGGCCCGGCGCCGCCAAGTTCTATGGAGGCTACCGGCTCACCGACACCTGGGGCGTGGAAGCCGGCTGGGTGCAATTGGGGCCCGTACACAAGGACACGACCGCCAACGATGGCTCCAAGGTGCAGCACAACGGCGACGCGCACAGCCTGTATCTGGCCGGCACCGGTCGTGTGGCGCTGGGTGCTGGCTTCTCGCTCACGGGCAAGGCAGGTGTGTCCTTTGGCCGTGTCAGCGCCAAAGAGTCGGGTGACACCGGCTTCACGCTGGGCGGTAGCAAGGCATCGCCCTTGCTGGGCATCGGCGCGGAGTACAAGGTCAACCGAAACATCGCGTTGACTTTTGACCTGGACGGCTACGGCAATGTGTCCGACAAGGTAAAGGCCGGCACGGCGACCATTGGGGCGCGCTACAACTTTTAGGCGCCAGAGCGCAAGGCCTGGGGGCGCTCGTCGACCACCGCCATACCCATCCCGACTGCCGCGCCGAAGAGTGTGCTGGTCGCCCGCGACGCCCTCATGCCGCGCCTGCCGGCAGTGGGCATCAGCCCGGCGTTCTGAGCCGGCCGCCCACCGCCGGCGAAATGTGTGCAGATCGTGGGGAAGCGCCCATATTGCCCACGCATTGACTGCGCACAGTGCAGCCTGCCTCTCGGCCAGACAAGACCCTCGCTGCTGTTTCCTGACATCGCCCACACCCTAGACGAAAGAAAAAAGATTCATGATTTCACCGATCACCAGCGGCAGAGTCTCGGCACCACCGCCGATGAAGCCTGAAGAAGCTTTCAAGAAAATCGATGTCGCCAGCAAGGGCTACATCGTCGAATCTGAATTGGCTTCCGCCATCGTCAAGATTTCGCCTCAAGGCGTCAGCCTTTCGCAGGCCGATGCGAAATCGGTTGCCAAAGAACTGTTCGCCAAGATGGATGCTGATGGGAATGGCCAGGTCAGCCAAAGTGAATTCAAGGCCGCAGCACCTCAGAA
The DNA here is from genome assembly GCA_945878355.1 of Bordetella parapertussis. Taxonomy (GTDB): domain Bacteria; phylum Pseudomonadota; class Gammaproteobacteria; order Burkholderiales; family Burkholderiaceae_C; genus Pseudaquabacterium. Next base: position 4,761 of record CAMCTC010000071.1, read on the forward strand.
TTCACCCCATGGCGGCCCGCCGGAAGCGCCATCCGGCGGCGCACCCGCAAGCGGCCCGGGCGGGAGACCAGGCGGCCCGCCGCCGGATGGCGTTACCGGCGGGCCCGCAGGGGCCAAGGGTGTCGACAAGGCCAGTGCCAGTCAGGATCTTGACCCGGCCGATCGCAACAGTGACGGGACAGTGAGTGACTTGGAGCGAATGGCCTACGCCAGGCAACATCAGGCTTCAGCAGCCTATGCCTCAAACAGCGCCAGCAGCGACGCGACGAGCAGCTGGCGTGCGTAGATGGCGAATGTCTTGACGAACGACTCCGCCAGCGACCCGACGAACCGCCAGCTGTCGAACCTCCAGACCGCTGACAGGCCTGTGTGCAAAGCCGAGCCTGCGCCAATCCCGATCCACTTTTGACTAGACAACCGATGAACGGCTTCAAGGCACCAGCATTCGACCTGTACCGCCCGACACAGCCGATGTCCCTCATCGCCTTGCTGAGCTGTTTCGCCATGACCGCCTGCGGCGGTGGTGGCAATGACACCACCACCGGCACCTCCACGACCGCCACCACCAGCACTGCCGCCGTGTTGTGCAGCTACAGCAGCAACGCCTTCAACCCCAACCCCTTGGTGAACCTGACCAGCACCGCCAACTGGTCCTGCACCAGCAGCTTGCGCAAGTTGTCGGCCAACGGCGTGCCTGACCACGATGTGGGGCCGTTCAACATCCAGGCCGATCTGGACTTCAAGATCAGCGCCCAGTCGGTCAACGTCAGCGCGCCGATCGCGCCGGTGCTGACCAGCACGGCCAGGCAATTGGGCGGGCCGGCGGGAGACATCGGCTACATCCTGAACGGCGTGAAGATGGACCCTGGCACCGGCGGCAACTGCAACGACAGCGGCAGCAACTGCACGCTGCTGGGCCAGGCAGGGCCGTGGCGGATGGAGGCGCTGGGCCAGACCTCGTTCAACTTCGGGGCTGACAGCAACAACGCCCATGTGCAGCCGGGCGGCGTCTACCACTACCACGGTATGCCCGAAGGCTTCATCAAGAAACTCGGCAAGGGTCAGGCGATGACGCTGGTCGGCTGGGCTGCCGACGGCTTTCCCGTCTATGCGCGCTACGGCTACAGCGTGGCAGCCGATGCCAGCTCGACACTGAGGGTCATCAAGAGCAGCTACCGCCTCAAGGCCTCACCCGACGCGAACCGCCCGTCCACTGGTCTTCTGCCCTTGGGCACTTTCCTGCAGGACTACGAATACGTCACAGGGCTGGGCGACCTGGACGAATGCAATGGCCGCAGCGGTGTGACACCTGAGTTCCCCAAAGGCACTTACCACTACTACGCCACCGACACCTTCCCGTATCTGCAGCGCTGCGTCAAAGGGCAGCTCTGATTCGATCCGCTCAAGGCGCGTCGCGCCAGAAAGAACACTCATGCCAACTTCGACTACCCCGACCCACCGCCATGCGCTGACCCTACCGATCATGGTCGCCATCGCAACGCTGAGCGGCATCGCAATGGTCGCCTGTGGTGGCGGCAGTGACAGCACCAGCACCACCAGCAGCACCAGCACCACCAGCACCGCAGGCGTGCTGTGCGACTACAGCAGCAGCGTGTTCAACAGCAGCCCGTCGGTGAATGCCACCGCCACAGCCAGCTGGTCGTGCAGCAGCACCTTGCGGTCGCTCACGACCAATGGCTTGCCGGATCACGCCGTGGGCACGTTCCCGAACGTCAGCAACCCCAACACCATTGCATCGAGGACTACCTCAGTGTCTGGAAAACTGACCCCGACGCTCACGTCGGCCGTCACGGCGCAGAGCGGACCCCAGGCACCGGTGGGGTACATCCTGAACGGCATCAAGCTCGATCCCGGTACGGCAGGCACCTGCGACGACACCGGCACCCGCTGCGACCCCGGACGCACCGTCGGTGCGTGGAACCTTGAAGGCATTGGCGGGGCCTTCAATTTCGGCACCGATACCAACAATGCGCATGTTCAGCCTGACGGGGCCTACCATTACCACGGTGTGCCCGAAGGCTTTGTCACCAAGCTGAACAAGGGTCAGGCCATGACCCTGGTCGGATGGGCGGCCGACGGTTTTCCCATCTACGCACGTTATGGCTACACCGTCGCCACCGACGCGACGTCGGCAGTGAAGGTGATTCGCCCGAGCTACCGCATCAAGGCGGTGCCGGATGCCAAACGGCCGGCCACAAGCCTGCTACCGATGGGCACCTTCACGCAGGACTACGAGTACGTCGCTGGTTACGGCGATCTCGACGAATGCAACGGCCGCACCGGCGTGACGCCCGAATTCCCCAAGGGCATCTATCACTACTACGCGACCGACACCTATCCGTACCTGCAGCGCTGCGTGAAAGGCCAGCTGTGATCGATGCCGCTAGGCGCTGGTGCCTGGCCAGTCTGGCAGCGCTGTCGCTGTGCGGCGCAACGCTAGGCACGACCTCGGCGCAGGCCCATTTGATGGCCGCGCAGAAAGGCACGCTGAACCTGGTCGGTGATGCGGCATTTCTGGTGCTCGCGGTGCCGGTGTCGGCCTTGAGGGACGTGGACGACAACCGAGACGGCTTGCTGTCAGTGGACGAGTTGCGGGCGCACAACGAGACCATCCGCCACCAAGTGCAGGCCGGCGTGCAATTACGCGGGCCAGCAGAACTGCTGCCGCTGCAGTTGGTGATGCTCGATGTGGCGCCGCCCGACAACGCGCCCAAGGCTGCGGCAAGCCATCTGACCGTGATGGGACGGTTTCAGCTGAGCCTGGCGGCTGTGCCGATCAGTGCACAAGGGCAGACGGCGCCCGAACCGCTTTCACTGAGCTTCAGCTTGTTCGGCAAAGCCGCCAGCGAGCGACAGCAAGACCTGACCATCACTCGACAGAAGGAAACACAGTGGCTGCGCTTCTTGCCTGAGCGCAGCACGCAAGCACTGCTGCCGCCCGCCACAGCCGTGCTCGCCGAGTATGTCCGCAACGGCGCCACCCACGTGCTGACGGGGCTGGACCACTTGCTGTTCTTGCTGGTCGTGCTGGCGGCGGGATGGGGTTGGCGCTCCTTGCTGGGTGCGTTGACTTGTTTCACCGCTGGCCACGGGTTGACGCTGATCGTCTGCGCATGGGGCGGCTGGTTCGCGCCGGCGGCCATCGTCGAGCCGGCCATCGCCGCGACCATCGTCGGGATGGCGGCCTTCGACTTCTGGGGCCGCTGGCGTGCCCTGCCGATGCGCCCCGGCCTGCGGCTGGGGCTGGTGTTTTGCTGCGCACTGATCCACGGCCTGGGTCTGGCCGGCGGGCTGGCTGATCTCGGCGTGAACAGCTCGAACCTGGGTTGGAGCCTGGCGGGCTTCAACACCGGCATCGAGTTGGCGCAGGTCGGCGTGGCCGCACTGTTCGCCGCGGCGATGCAGGGTCTTCGCCTGGCGCTAGGTCCCAGAGGGCCGGTGATGGCCGCGCGCCTGGCGTCGGTCATCGGCGCAGTGGTGGGCTTTTGTTGGTTTGCTGAGCGGCTGGTGCCGCCCCCAGACATCAACAGCAAGGTCGTGGCGGCGGCGGACGCGAAGGCCTATTCGAAGGCCTATTGCCAGCCAGCGCCGAATCTAAGTTGCGCGGGCCAGACCGTCGGATGGAGGGCCATGCCGCCGTAACATGCCTCGGATGTGGCGCGCCCTGTTGTCCCTGTCAGTTGCCGAATGGCGCCACCATCCCTGGCGACACGGCGTGGCCATGCTGGCGGTCGCGCTGGGCGTGGCCTTGGCCAGTTCGGTGCAGATGATCAACGAGTCGGCGCTGGCCGAGTTTTCGCAGGCACTGCGCGCGGTCAACGGGCAGCCCGACGCGGTGCTGGCGGCCACAGGCCGTGAGGGCTTGGCCGACACGATCTATGCCAGGCTGGCGCTAGACGAATCCGTCGCGTTGGTCAGCCCGGTGCTCGAGATCGACAGCCAGGGCCGGCGCGACGGCGCTGGCGTCGGCAGCGCGAACATCGCGCTGCGAATCGTTGGCGTCGATGCGCTGAAGGTCGCAGCGATCGCGCCGGGCTTGATGCCCAGGCCCGACCCCACAGGGCCAGGATCCGATGCTGGCGCGGCCAGCGTCTTAGCCCCCGACGCGGTGTTCCTGAACCCTGCCGCAATGGCCGCGCTGGCGCTGAAGGCTGGCGATTCGCTGTCGCTGCAGTCGGCCACCGGCTGGCAGAGGTTTCGGGTGTCCGGCTCGGTCGCCGCGGGCGGCGCGCCGCTGGTCGTGGTCGACATCGCCGCAGCGCAGGCTCGATTCGGCCGCGCTGGGCGGCTGAGCCGGCTCGACCTGAAGCTGCAAACCGGTGTCGACCCGACGGCTTGGCAGCAAGGCTTGACCGCATGGCCTGCCGGGGTGCGCTGGGCCTCGGCCGACGATTCAGTGCAGCGGGTGTCCAACCTTTCGCGCGCCTACCGCGTCAACCTCGGCGTGCTGGCCGGCGTCGCGCTGCTGGTGGGCGGTTTCCTGGTGTATTCGGTGGTGTCGCTGTCGGTGGCCCAGCGCACGCCCTCGCTGGCGCTGCTGGGCGTGCTCGGGCTGGCGGCGCGCGACCGCCGATCGCTGGTGCTGGTCGAGAGCGCGGTGGTCGGCGCCGTCGGCAGCCTGTTGGGCCTGGCTGCGGGCGCCGGCCTGGCGGCGCTGGCGCTGCAGTTGCTGGGCGGCGATCTGGGCGGTGGCTACTTTGCCGGCGGTGCGCCGCAACTGGTCTGGCCCTGGGCTGCGCTGGCGGCCTGCGGCCTGCTCGGCCTGGCTGCGGCAGTGGTCGGCGCCTGGTGGCCGGCGCGCCAGGCCGAGCGACTGGCGCCGGCACTGGCGCTGAAAGGGCTTGGCGCTGCGGCTACGGGCACTGCCCGGGTCTGGCCGGGCTCCGCGTTGCTGCTGACCGGCGGCGCGCTGGCGCTGCTGCCGCCGCTGGGCGGCCTGCCGCTGGCGGCCTATGCAGCGGTGGCGGCGCTGCTGGCCGGCGGTGTGGTGTTGGTACCGGCACTGGTGCAGGGCTTGCTGTCGAGCCGGTTCCAACCCCGGCAAGCGGTGCTACTGCTGGCCTGGCGCCGGGCCCGCTTTGCGCGCCAGACCGCCAGCGCCACAGTGGCCGGGGTGGTGGCGAGCTTGGCGTTGTCGGTGGCGATCACCGTGATGGTGGCGAGCTTTCGCGGCGCGGTGGTCGACTGGCTGGGCAGCGTGCTGCCGGCCGACCTCTACCTGCGCACCAGCGGCAGCGCGGCCAGCGCCGATCAGGTGTTTCTGCCGTCGGATTTCGTCGCCGCAGCGGCCAGGCTGGACGGCGTCACGCGGGTCCAAGCAACCCGCTTGGTGGTTTTGCAACTGCGGCCGCAGCTGCCCGCGGTCACGCTGCTGGCCCGCCCGCTGGGGCCGGACCCGGCGGCCACGCTGCCGATGATGGGACCGGTGTTGCCACCCTCGCCTGCAGGCGAACTGGCGGTCTATGTCAGCGAGCCAGCGGCGTCGATCTACGGCTGGCAGCTCGGCGACCGCATCCGGCTGCCGATCACCGCCAGCGCAGCGCCTGGCATTGCAGCGCCAAACACGTCAGCGCAAGAGGGTGTGCCGGTGCGCATCAGCGGCATTTGGCGCGACTACGCGCGCCAGGCTGGCGCGATCGCGATCGACGCCGCCGATTACCAAGGCCTGACCGGTGACACACGCGTCAACGACCTGGCGCTGTGGCTCAAACCGGGCAGTTCGGCGGCTGAGGTCGAGGCCGCGCTGCGCCGCATCGCCGGACCCGATCTGGCGCTCGAGGCCGCGAGCACGGCCTCGCTGCGCACGCTGTCGCTGCGCATCTTTGACCGCAGCTTCGCGGTGACCTTCTACCTGCAGGCGGTGGCGATCGCGGTCGGATTGGTCGGCGTCGCGGCCAGCCTGTCGGCCCAGGTGCTGGCGCGGCGCAAGGAGTTCGGCCTGCTGGCGCACCTCGGGCTGACCCGCGCCCAGGTGATCGCGCTGGTCGGGCTGGAGGCCGCCGCCTGGATGGCCGCCGGCACGCTGATCGGCTTGGCGCTGGGCTTGGCGATGGCCGTCGTGTTGGTGCAGGTGGTCAACCCGCAGAGCTTTCACTGGACCATGCCCTTGCAGGTGCCTTGGGACAGACTGGCCGCGCTTGCAGGCGCTGTGCTGGTCGCCGGCATCCTGACCGCGCTGTGGAGCGCCCGCCGGGCCGCAGGCCATTCAGCGGTGGTCGCGGTCAAGGAGGATTGGTAGTGAACCCGCTGCGGCGTCGACGCTGGTTGCAGGCTGCGCTGGGGTCTGCAGCGCCGGCCTGGGCCGACGATCGGGCGCCCGAAGATCGGATCGAGCCAGCGCGACGGCTGGTGTTCCCCCGCGACCACGGTGCGCACCCGGGATCGCGCATCGAGTGGTGGTACGCCACAGGCTGGCTGCAGGACCGGCCCGCTGGTGCGCTGATCGGTTTTCAGATCACCTTCTTCCGCAGCCGCACCGGGCTGGCGCAAGACCTGCCCGGCCGATTCGCACCGCGCCAACTGCTGTTTGCCCATGCGGCGGTCAGCGACATCGGCGCTGGCATCCACCGCCACGCCCAGCGCATCACCCGCTGGTCGGGCGACGAGTCCTTGCCCGAGGCCCATGCCGCGCGCGCTGACACCGCGCTTGCGCTCGGCCGCTGGACGATGCAGCGTGACGATGCCAGCTACCGCGCCCAGCTGGCAGCGCCAGAGGCGGGTTTCACGCTGTCGCTGAAGCTCAAGCCGACGCAGGCCTTGCTGCTGCAAGGTGAGGCAGGTTTCTCGCGCAAAGGGCCTCTGCCCAGCCAGGCCAGCCATTACTACTCGCAGCCGCAGCTCGCGGTCAGCGCCGAACTGTCGTTGGGCGGTCAGCGCCGGTCACTGCAGGGTCGCGGCTGGATCGACCATGAGTGGAGCGACGAACTGCTGGCCCCGGGCGCGGTGGGTTGGGATTGGATGGGCATCAACCTGAGCGACGGCAGCGCGCTGACAGCCTTCGTGCTGCGCCGTGCCGACGGCAGCACAGTCTGGGCCGGCGGCAGCCACCGGGCTGCGGGTGCGGGTGCCGGTGCCGGTGCGCGCAACTTCGGTCCGCAAGAGCTGAGTTTCGAGCCGCTTCGAATATGGATTAGCAAATCTACCGGCGCGCGCTACCCTGTGCATTGGCGTGTGCGCAGCCCTGCGGGCAGTTTCGAGTTGCGCGCGCTGCTCGATGACCAGGAGCTCGACAGCCGCGCCTCCACCGGCACCGTGTACTGGGAAGGGCTGGCCGAACTGCTCGGTGCGGACGGTGCGCGGCTGGGCTTGGGCTATCTGGAGATGACCGGTCGGGCCCAGCCCTTGAAGCTGGGGCTTTGAGCCCATCGCCCAGGGCCCGTGCCGCCCCTGGCGGTCAACGCCTGGCCGAACGTGCAGGCGCGGGTTTGCAGTGAGGCGGTGCGGCACGCACGCAGTTGCCGCCAACAGTCTGTGCCTCGCGCAATGCGGTGCCGGCATCGATCACCACGGCGTCCAGCGACGCATGGGCCGCGCTGACCAAAGCCACACCCACGCTGACGGTGGCCGAGACGCGCTGGCCCTGCCAATCCTGCGCCAGATCGGCCACCTTCTTGCGGATTCGCTCAGCCGCATCGAGTGCGCCTAGCAATTCGGTCTGCGGCAGGTAGACCACCAGCACGCCCTCGCCAAAACGCGCCGGCAGGTCATGGCCGCGCAAGCTGGTGCAGGTCAGGCGGGTGACCTCTGCGAGCATGTTGTCGCCGCACAGCCTGCCATAAGCATGGTTGAGGTGCTTGAAGTGGTCGACTTCCAGCAGCAGCAAGGCCGCGTCTTCACCGTGGCGGCGAACCCTTGACCACTCGCGATCGGCTGCCGCGACAAAATTGAGCGGGTTGTAGGCACCGGTGATCTCGCGAACCGGTGCGCCGCAAAAGGTTTCGACGTTGACAGCCTCTGGCGTCTTCACCGCCGGAAGCTCGACCTCGGGGCTGTGCGCCCTGGGCACCTGCAGGCGCCGCGGCGCAAAGGCGCCCAGCAGCCTCGCAGCGGCACCCAGCAACCCACCCGCCATGGCGCCCAGCACCGTGCTGACGGTCAGCCAAGCGTGAGAGAGCACGGGTTGCGACGCCAGCCACAGCGTTTGACCTGCCGCCGCGCCCAAAGCCGAACACAGGCTGATCGTGACAACAAAGACCCGGCGCGCCGCAGCGCGGGCATACGGATCGGTCTCTGGGCTTGGTACGGGTGTCATCACGCTAGCGCTCTGCCGCGATTCGATCACAAGGCCAGCTGTTTCGGCGCATCAACTTGACGCACACCCCCGAACATGAGCGTCTGGCGCGATGTCTTTCACCGTCCTTGGAATCGTCAGTGTGCGCCGCTGGCGTCCACCGAGGCTGGGGCTTGCACCAATCGCGGCGGCCTGGTCGTGAGCCAGATCATCGCGATCAGCAGCGTGAACATCAGCGCCGAGCCCAAGAAGATGTCGTCGGCCGCCCTGGTGTAGGCCTGCTGGTCGATCAGCCGGTTGATCTGGGCCAGCGCCGCAGCGTCGCTCGCGCCCAGCCCGCCCAGCGTGCCCAGCATCTCTGCCAGCGCAGGGTTGCCCTGTTGCAGGCCCTCGACCAGGTGGGCACGGTGCATCGCGGCTCGGCTCTCCCACAGCGTGGTGGTGATCGACGTGCCCATCGCACCGGCCGTGATGCGCATGAAGTTGCTCAAGCCCGCGGCAGCAGGCAATCGCCTGGGGTCCAAGCCTGACAGGCTGATGGTGGTCAGCGGAATGAAGAACATGGCCATGCCCGCACCCTGCAACAAGGTGGGCAGCATGATGTGGAAATAGTCGGTCTGGGTCGTGAAGCCCGCCCGCAGCCACAGCACGTAGGTAAAGATCAGGTAAGCGACCGAGGCCATCACGCGCGGATCCCAGACCGAAACCTTCTTGCCCACCAGCGGCGAGAGAACAATGGCCAGCAAGCCCACCGGCGCCAGCACCATGCCGGCATCGGTGGCGGTGTAGCCCATCCACTGCTGCAGCCACAGCGGCAGCAAGACCACGTTGCCGAAGAACAAGCCGTAGCCCAGCGCGGTGGTGAGCACGCCAAAACCAAAGTTGCGCCGACCGAACAGCCTGAGGTCGACCACCGGGTGGGCGTCGGTCAACTCCCAGGCCACGAACAAGGCCAGACCGATCACCGCGGCCAGCGCCAGTCCGCTGATCAACGGCGACGCGAACCAGTCGAGTTCTTTGCCCATGTCGAGCATCAGCTGCAACGAACCGACCCAAAGCACCAACAAGGCCAGCCCGACCCGGTCGATCGGCAGCTTTTGAATAGGGGTGTCGCGGTGGCGGTACAGGCGCCAGGTGACCAGCGCGGCCAGCACGCCAACCGGCACGTTGATGTAGAAGATCCAGGGCCAGGAGAAGTTGTCAGTGACCCAACCCCCCAGCAGCGGCCCGACCACTGGTGCGACCAACGTGGTCATGCCCCAGAAGGCCAGCGCCTTGCCAACCTGATGACGAGGGAAGCTGGCCATCAGCAGGATTTGCGACAGCGGCATCATCGGCCCTGCCACCAGCCCCTGCAACACCCGCGCCGCCACCAGCATCTCCAGCGACGTCGCCAGCCCGCAGAGCCAGGAGCTTGTCACGAACAGCAGCACACTGGCGATGAACAAGCGGACCGCGCCGAAGCGCTGGGCCAGCCAGCCGGTCAGTGGCAGCGCGATCGCGTTGGCGATGCCGAAGCTGGTGATGACCCAAGTGCCTTGTGCCGGGCTGACACCGAGGTTGCCGGCGATCGCTGGAATCGAGACGTTGGCGATCGACGAGTCCAACACGTTCATGAAGGTCGCCATCGACAACGCCAAGGTGCCTATCACCCTAGCGCTGCCTTGAAGCGGCGGGTGATCGAGCGGTGGCGCAGCAGACATCAGCGGGCCTTGACGTTGGCCTTGGGGGCGGCCTTGGTGGCAGCGTTTGCCGGGCTCGGAGGCTTGGCAGCGACGACACCCATGTTGGCTTGAATCACGCGCGAAACCTCGGCATCAGCAGCCTGAACCAGCATGTCAAACACTTCTGTCTGCGCCAGGGGCTGGCTGCGCGGCGCATCGGCCAGGGTTTTGCCGCTGGTGTCGCTGATGTCGACATCGACCTCCATCGAAAAACCCACCCGCAGCGGGTGCGATGCCAGCTCCTTCGGGTCGAGCGTGATGCGCACCGGCACCCGCTGCACCACCTTGATCCAGTTGCCAGTGGCGTTCTGCGCCGGCAGCAGCGCAAAAGCAGCGCCGGTGCCAGCGCCCAGGCCGCTGATACGGCCGTGGAAGTAGTGCTTTTGGCCATAGACATCGGACGTCAGTGTCGCTTTCTGGCCCAGGCGCAGATTCTTCAACTGGCCTTCCTTGAAGTTGGCGTCGACCCACAGCTTGTCAAGCGCGACCACCGCCATCAACGGCGTCCCTGCCGCCACCCGCTGGCCGATCTGCACGCTGCGCCTGGCCACCACACCGTCCAGCGGCGCGGGCAACTCGGCCCGGCGCAGCACCAGATAGGTCTCACGCAGCCGTGCCGCGGCCTTTTGCACACCAGGGTGTTTGGCCACACTGGTGCCGTCGGTCAGGCTCTGGTTCGACAACAGTGACTCGCGGGCCGCGACCAGCGCCGATTGCGCGGCGGCCTGGGCACTGCGGCTGGCCGCGAGCTGCGCGCTGGCATGGGCGTATTCCTCCTGGCCCACCGCACCACTGGCCAGCAGCGGTGCGCGTCGGTTGACATCGTCCTGCGCGCGCTGCACTTCGCTGACCGTGCGCGCCAGCTCGGCCTCGCGCAAGCCGATCTGTGCGCCGAAGGTGGCGTTATTGGCGTACAGCGTGCGCACTTCCCGAACCGTCTGCCCGAGTTGGGCCTCGGCCTGGTCGAGCGCCACCTTGGCGTCGGCCGGGTCCAGCCTGACCAGCGCCTGGCCGGCTTTGACCAGGTCGGCGTCGTCGGCCAGGATCGCGACCACCGTGCCCGCCACTTGAGAAGTGATTTGCACCACATTGCCTTGCACATAGGCGTTGTCGGTCGATTCGATCGTGCTGAGCGCCAAATGCCAATAAGCTGCGTAGCCCGAGCCACCCAGCAACACCAGCAAGGCGATCGCACCCAGCGCTTTGCCGCGGGCTTTCGAGGGACGGGGCGTGCTGGCCGGCACAGGGGTAGAGGCGATGGGTTGGGACATGGGAGGCTTGCGGTAGAGGGTCAGGCGATGGATTTGAGTCAGGCGAGCTCAGCGAGCCGCCGCTAAAGCGCCGGGCACAGGCAACAACGCCGCTGGCGCGGGCTTGTCGTCGCGCCACCCTCCACCCAGCGCACGCATCAGCGAGACCTGGGCATCAAGCGCGCGGGCTCGGAGTTCGGCGCCCTGGTTGCGCTGGGCCAGTACGCTGGTCTCGGCGTTGAGCACCAGCAGCTGGTTGCCCAGGCCAGCGCGGTAGCGCTGCTGCGCGAGTTCGTAAGCGCTCTCGGTCAGCGCCTGGGCCTGGGCTTGCTCGGCTTGTTGGCGGGCGGTGGATTGCCAACTCGCTGCAGCATCAGCCACCTCGCGCGCGGCCTCCAGCACTGCGGCGTTGTAGGCCGCCACGGCAGCGTCGGCTTCGGCCGCACGGCTCAGCAGGTTGGCACGCAGCCTGCCGCCATCGAACAGCGGCAAGCGCAGTGCGGGTCCGGCGCCCAGGCTGCGGCTGCCCAGCGTCAGCAAGTGGTCCAGCCCCAGCGCGTTCAGGCCCGCAAAGCCCATCAGGTTGATGTCGGGATAGAACTGACCGCGGGCAACTTCGACATCCTGCAGCGCTGCCTCGACCCGCCAGCGCGCGGCCACCACGTCGGCACGTCGGCCCAGCAAGTCAGCACCCAGGCGATCGGGCAGCGCCAGTCCAGGCATCGTCAGCAGCGCCGGCACCAGGCCGTCTAGCGATCGCGGCGCCTGGCCGCTGAGCAGCGCCAGCTGGTGCCGGACCAGCATCATCTGGCCGGTCAGCGACTCGATCTGACCGCGCACCTCGGGCAGACCGCTCTCGGCCAAGCGCAGCTCGACCGCACTGTCGAGCCCAGCTCGGACCCGGGACCGCGTCAGCTCAAGCATGGTTTGGCGCTGTTCCAGGCTGCGCTGAGCCAAGGCTTGCAGGCTGGCCAGGCGGGCCAGGCTGACATAGGCGCGTGCCACGTTGGCCGCCAGCAGCACACGCGCGGCTTGCAATTCAACCCTCGCGGCCTGCTGCTGGCCAACGGCGGCCTGCAGCGCGGCTTGGTGTCGACCAAAGAAGTCGAGCTCGAAGCTCGTGCTGGCCTGCAGGTTGCCGACGTTGATGATCTTCCCGGCCAGCGCCGGCGGCACCAAGCCGCGCTGAGAAAAGCGCTGGCGCGTCAGGTCCAGCCCCAGGCCCGCCTGAAGTCCCTGCGATGCCAAGGTGGCGTCGACCACCGCTGCGGCGCGGGTCAGCCTGGCTGCGGCGGTGTCGAGGCTGGGCTGGCCGGCCAGCGCCTGCTCAACCAATGCATCGAGCGCCGGTGCACCCAGCGCACGCCACCACTGCGCATCAGGAAACGGCGTGGCGGCATCGTCCCGCAACCCAGCACCCGCAGCGCCCAGCAGGCCCAGCGGCTTGGGTAGCAGCCCAGGTTCGGCGCAGCCGCCGAGTTGCAGCGCCAGCAGCATGGCCGCGGCAGCGCACCAGCCTGTTGGAATTCGTGCAAGAGTACTCACTCACTGTCCTTCGCAAGGTCTTTGCCGCAATCACGCAGGGCTTCGCCGTTGGCGAGCATGCGCTGCAGCAGATCGTTCAACATCTGCCATTCGCTCTCTGCAAAACCCGCCAGGTGGGCATTGAGCACCTCGGCCAACACCGCTGGCACATGTTGAGAGACGGCTCGGCCCGAGTCGGTGAGTTCGAGCTTGATCACCCGCCGATCCTGTTGCGAGCGCTCGCGCCGCACCAAGCCCTTGGCCTCAAGACGATCAAGCGCTCGGGTCATCGCGCCAGGGTCTAGCGATTGGTCGCGCGCCAGCGCGGCCATCGTGTCGCAGCCGCCGCGGGAGATGCGGTAGAGCGGCAACCACTGGGCATGGGTCAGGTCGTGGGCTGCCAGGCGGCGATCGATCTGCAGCAACACCGATTGCATCACCCGCTTCATCAACAGGCCAATCGTGCCTTCTGGGCGCAGCGATTCGGCGCTGTAGAAGCTGGCGGGCGGGATCTTCACGGGCATCCTCTGAATATACTTGCCTATGCAATCATTGTGCAGACATTGATTGCGTAAACCAACAAAATCATCGTCGAAGCAACAGCCAGACGCTGCGACATCGGGCTCTACACTGCCGCCATGTCCAAGCCCACCGATCGTCCTGCCGCCACCACACCCCGCTCTTTGTCGGGTCTGGGACCGTTCCTGCGGCCTTATCGCGTCGGCATTGCACTGGCCTTGATGTTTCTGGTGATGGCGGCGGTCAGCACGCTGGCGTTCCCGATCGCGCTGAAATCGCTGATCGACCAAGGCATCGTCGCGGCCGACCCTGACCAGCGGCTGATGGCGCTGCGCGGGCACTTCTTGGCACTGTTTGCGGTCGGCGCTGCGCTGGGGCTGTTCTCTGCGCTGCGTTTTTACACCGTCAGCTGGCTCGGCGAGCGCGTCACCGCCGACCTGCGCAACGCGGTCTATGCCCATGTCGTTCGGCAAAGCCCGGAGTTCTTCGAGACCACCGCCTCGGGCGAGGTGCTCAGCCGCTTGACCACCGACACCACGCTGGTCCAGACCGTCGTCGGCTCGAGCCTGAGCATGGGTTTGCGCAACGCGGTGATGGGCGTCGGGGCGATGGCGATGCTGATCATCACCAACCCCTGGGTGATGATGCAGGTGCTGGGCATCCTGGTGCTGGTGGTCTTGCCCAGCCTGTACTTCGGCCGCCGGGTGCGCAAGCTCAGCCGCGCCAGCCAGGACCGGGTGGCCGATTCCAGCGCGATCGCAGCCGAAGTGCTGAACGCGATCCCGGTGGTGCAGAGCTACGGCCAGGAGCTTCGCGAGGCCAAGCGCTTCGACGCCGCCACCGAGAGCGCATTCGACACCGCGATCAAGCGCACCCGCGTGCGGGCCGTGCTGGTGGGCTTCATCATCACCGCCACTTTCGGCGCGCTGCTGTGGGGCCTGTACCAGGGCACGCAGGCCGTCGCGGCCGGACGCATCAGCGCCGGCCACCTGGGCCAGACCGTCGTGTTCGTGATCATCCTGGTCAGCAGCGTCGCGGTGCTCTCCGAGGTCTACGGCGACCTGCTGCGCGCGGCCGGTGCGACCGAGCGGCTGATGGAGTTGCTCTCGGCGCAATCGCCTGTGGCCGACCCGGCTGCACCGCGGGTGCTGCCGGCCACCGCTGCGGGCTCATCATTGCGCCTGGATCGGGTGAGCTTCCACTACCCGTCGCGTCCCACGCTGCCTTCGCTGTGCGACTTCGATCTGGCGGTGGCGCCGGGCGAGACCGTGGCGATCGTCGGGCCGAGTGGCGCAGGCAAGAGCACGGTGTTCCAGTTGCTGCTGCGCTTCTACGACGCCAGTGCTGGCACGATCTCGGTCGACGGCGTGCCGGTACAACAAACCTCGCTGGCCGCGCTGCGTCAGCGCGTGGGCATCGTGCCGCAGGACAGCACGATCTTCTCGACCTCAGCGTTGGAAAACATCCGCTACGGCCGGCCCGATGCGCCAGACGCCGAGGTGATCGCAGCGGCCAAGGCAGCCTTCGCGCACGACTTCATCACCGCGCTGCCCGAGGGCTACCACACCTTCCTGGGCGAGCGCGGCGTTCGACTGTCGGGCGGCCAGCGCCAGCGCATCAGCATCGCGCGGGCGATGCTCAAGAACCCGCCGCTGTTGCTGCTAGACGAAGCCACCAGCGCGCTGGACGCCGAGAGCGAGCGCATGGTGCAGATGGCGCTGGAGTCCGCGATGAGCGGGCGCACCACGCTGGTCATTGCGCACCGCTTGGCAACCGTACAGCGCGCCGACCGGATTGTGGTGATGGACGCCGGCCGGATCGTCGATATCGGCAGCCACGACGAACTGGTGGCCCGTGGCGGGCTTTACGCCCGGCTGGCGGCGATTCAGTTCGGACTGGCAGCAGGAGATCAGGCGCCCATCCAGACCTGAGGCCAGGCATGGCTTCAGCGCATAATTGATGCGCATGACGAAGGAGCTTCCGATGCTGCACTTCAACGATTCACCCAAGCGCGCGACCAACCTGAGCCTCAACGCCAAGGTGCTGGATGCTGCCCGCGACCTGGGCATGAACCTGTCAGCCACCGTCGACGCCTTGCTGGCCGAAGAGGTGCGCAAGCGCTACTGGGCGCGATGGAACGAAGACAACAAGGAAGCCGTCGCGCACTACAACGCCAGGATCGCGCGTGAAGGCCTGCCGCTGGCGCGTTACCGAACCTTCCTGAAAGGGCCGTGATGGCGCGCTTCGATGTGTTCGCCAACCCCGAGGCCTCAGAGCGGGCTGACACGCCATACTTTCTCGATGTCCAGAACGACTACATCGACGGCCTGGAGACGCGCGTGGTGATCCCGCTGCGCACCGAGGCCGCGTTTGGACCGCAGGCCCGCCACCTGAACCCGGTGCTGGCAGTGGCCAACGAGCGCTTGGTGCTCGACACCGCCACGCTAGGCGCGGTACCGCTGGCCGAATTGCGCCGGCCCTATATGCGCTTGGTCGATGGCCGGGAGGCGGTTCAGCAAGCCCTCGACACACTTTCGGAGCCTACTGAATTGACCCGCCCGATCCGATCGCAATACGAAGACCTGATGCGCCATGTCGCCGAGCACGGCGTGGCCAAAGGCGACCGCACCGGCACAGGCACGCGCAGCGTGTTCGGCCACCAGATGCGTTTCGACCTCAATGAAGGCTTTCCGCTCGTCACGACCAAGAAGGTATTCGTCAAAGCCATCATCGTCGAGTTGCTGTGGTTCCTGCGCGGCGAGCGCAATGTCCAATGGCTGCAAGACAATGGCTGCACGATCTGGGACGAATGGGCGCGCCCGGACGGCGATCTGGGGCCGGTCTACGGCGTGCAGTGGCGCAGTTGGCCCACGCCTGGCGGTGGTCACATCGACCAGATTGCACAGGTGGTGCAGCAACTCAAGACCAACCCCGACTCGCGCCGCATTCTCGTCAGCGCCTGGAACGTTGCCGAGCTTGACCAAATGGCGCTGATGCCCTGTCACGCGATGTTCCAGTTCTACGTGGCACCCGCGACATCGCCCGGCGGGCGCGGCAAGCTCAGCTGCCAGCTCTACCAGCGCAGCGCCGACATCTTCCTCGGGGTGCCTTTCAACATCGCCAGCTATGCGCTGCTCACGCACATGCTGGCGCAGCAATGTGAGTTGGAGGTCGGTGACTTCATCTGGACCGGCGGCGACTGCCACCTCTACGACAACCACAAAGAGCAGGTGCAGACCCAACTGGCGCGCTCGCCGCACGCCTACCCGCTGCTCAATATCAAGCGCCGGCCTGACACCATCTTCGACTATGCCTACGAGGATTTCGAGTTGACCGAATACCTGCACCACCCGCCGATCAAGGCGCCGGTGGCGGTATGAGGGCATGAGCAGGGCGCCGTTGGCGTTGATCGCTTCGGTGGCGCGCAACCGCAGCATAGGACTGGGCAGCGAGTTGGTCTGGCGCGAGCCCGAGGACATGCGCTGGTTCAAACGCCAGACCCTGGGTTGCCCGGTGATCATGGGCCGCAAAACCTGGGATTCGCTGCCCGAGCGCTTTAGACCACTGCCAGGCCGCAGCAACATCGTCGTCACGCGCCAATTGGATTGGCGGGCCAGCGGCGCACAGGTCACCGGCACGCTCGAGCGCGCCGTCGCGATGGCTCACGCCTCGATCGATCAGCAGCCGGCACCGCGCATCTTCGTGATCGGTGGTGGCGAGCTCTACGCGGCCGCCCTGCCCCTGGCCGACGAATTGCTGCTGACCGAGATTGACGCTGATCTGCCAGGCGACACGGTCTTTCCAGCCTGGAACCGGCAGGACTTTGTTGAACAGCAGCGCGAGACCCATCACAGCGCGGGCCCGCCGGCCTGCGACTACGCATTCGTCACCTACCAGCGCAAACGCTGATATCACAGAAGAAAATCTACAACATGTCAGGTCACGGCTTCCACGTTCACGGCCCGCACGACCACGAAATCGAGCACGCTGCCCAACAAGGCGCCAAAGACAGCTTTGCCGGCAGGACCGCGGTGATCACCGCGGTCCTGGCCAGCCTGGGGATCGTGCTGGGCGGTTTGGCGGCGGCCCACATCTGACCGAAGCTACAAGATTCACAACAGCCCCTCCCTTGAAAGGTATTGACCATGGCCACTTTCGTCATCGCACACGGGGCTTGGTCTGCAGGCTGGTTCTGGAAAAAGATGCATCCGCTGCTGACACAGCGCGGCCACCGGCTGTTCACGCCGACCTATACCGGGATCGGTGAACGGTCCCATTTGGCGCACCGAGGCATCAACCTAGCCTCGCACATTGATGACCTGCTGAAAGTCCTCGAATACGAAGACCTCAGCAACATCGTGCTGGTTGGTCACAGCTATGGCGGCATGATCGCCACCGGCGTCGGCGACCGAGCCCCGGAGCGGATTGCGCAAGTCATCTACCTCGACGCGTTTGTTCCACGCGACGGTGAGTCGGTTTTCTCGTTGATGGCCGAGAGCACACGACAGAACTTTGCAGCCGCAGCCGATCGCGACGGCGACGGCTGGCGCCTGCCTGCCAACCCGATGCCGCCCGATGTCAGCCCCGCAGACGTTGCCTGGGCGATGCCGCGCCGCGTGACCCAGCCGATCGAGACCTTCAGACAGCCAATCAGCTTGGGCGGCAAGATCGACCAGCTGCCGCGCAGCTACATCTATTGCACGAAATCCGGCCCTGGTGATGTGTTCAGGCAGTTCGCCGACCGGGTGCGAACCGATCCGAGCTGGCGCTACTTCGAGATGACAGCCAGCCACAACCCGCAGGTGACGATGCCAGAGGCGCTTGCCGACCTGCTGTGCGAGATTGCCAAGCCGCAGGCCGCAGGCTGAGCGCCGCAGTGGCATGGCCCGCGGCAGCGGTCTTCAGTGACCGCCGTGCCCCATGATCCTGGCCGCAGCCGCAGTGAGTTGTTCAGCCAGACGCATTCTTTCTTGCGCGTCGAGCAAGGCCGGGTCGAGATCGATTGACACGCCCGCAGGGTGCTTGAATTGCACCGAAGGGCTGGCCTCGGAAGTCTTGCGCTGCAACACCGCAAAAGTCTTCACATCCGTGGCCATGCCTTTCATGCGGACATGGGGACGCTCCTCCACCTCGACCATGTCCTGCACCAGGCAATAGGTTTCATAGCTGATCAGGATTCCACCCGGGTCGGCACTTGACTCCAAGCGCTGCGCGAGATTGACCTCGCCGCCGATGATGGTGTAGCTCAGCCGCTGCTCGCTGCCGAAGTTGCCGACATTGCAGTAACCGGTGTTGACGCCGATCCGGATGATGAAGGGCTGGTCGAAGCCCCTGGCCTTCCAGCGCACATTGAGCACCTTCATTTGTTCCTGCATCTGCAGCGCCATCTCGACACAGGCCCTGGCATCTTCGCGCTCGCCCTTGGAATCGGGGTCGCCAAAGAACACCATCATCGCGTCACCCATGTACTTGTCGATGGTCGCGCCCAACGCCAGCGCAATCTGAGTCATCTCCGAAAAATATTCGTTCAAATACTGCGTCAAGGCCTCTGGCTGCAGCGACTCGGAGGTCGATGTAAAGTCCTTGATATCGCTGAAGAATACCGTGAGCTTCTTGCGCTTGGTTGCTACACGGGTATCGTATTTGCCCGCGAACAAGGCCTCACCTGATTAGAAACCTGCCTCAGCCAGGCTCACTCTGTGAGCTAGTGGGCCTGTAAGCTGGAGTTCTCTCACTGAGGAGTGCACTCCATGGCCTTCAACCAAATCCAGTTCCAGCACGGCATGTCCATTCCAGAATTCCTTCAATGCTTCGGCACCGAGGCGCAGTGCGCCGAGGCGGTCAAGCAATCGCGATGGCCGGATGGATTCCGTTGTCCGCGTTGCGACAGCGCCGATCACTGCGTGCTCGGCGAGGATGCACGCAGGTTGTTTCAGTGCGACGGCTGTAGACACCAGGCCTCGCTGACCGCGGGCAGTCTGATGGAGCACACCAAACTGCCGCTGACGACCTGGTTCCTTGCCGTCTACCTGATCAGCCAGGCCAAGACCGGCCTGTCGGCGCTGGCGCTCAAGCGCCACTTGGGTGTCAGCTACCCCACGGCGTGGCTGCTGCACCAAAAGATCAACCGCGCCATGGCCAAGCAGGACAGCACTCATCGCCTGGACGGCACGGTTCAACTTGACGACGCCTACCTCGGTGGCGAACGCGCCGGCGGCAAGCCAGGACGCGGCTCCGAGAACAAGGTGCCGTTCGTGGCGGCAGTTTCGCTCAACGAGGCAGGGCATCCGATGCACATCAAGCTCAACCTGGTCAGTGGTTTCACCTCGACGGCCATTGGCAATTGGGCCAAAGCCAGTCTGGAGCCGGGTACCTTGGTCGTCAGCGATGGGTTGGGCTGCTTCGCGGCGGTGGCCGACGCTGGATGTAGCCACATGCCGCTTGTCGTCGGTGCTCTCAAGCCCCGCGATCTGCCTCAGTTCAAGTGGGTCAACACAGTGCTCGGCAACTTGAAGACCACGCTGGCCGGTGCTTTTCATTCGTTGAAGTACAACAAGTACGCAAACCATTACCTGGCTGCCTTCGCCTACCGGTTCAACCGCCGATTCGACCTGCGAACGCTCATAGCGCGACTCATCGTCGACGTCTCGCGATGCGGGCCGATCCCGGAAAAGCTCGTCAGAGCGCAGGCTGAGGCACATTTCTAATCAGGT
>CAMCTC010000072.1 GCA_945878355.1 Bordetella parapertussis
GGCGACTCCCACTTTTGGACGGTGGAAACGCTCACGTTCAAGAACGTGGCGAACAAGGCCTGACTCATCTTGGCGATGGTGGTCCGGACGGTCACAACCCGCTCGGGCGTGTACTCGGGCGGCCCTTGGCAAAGCGCACGAACTTTCGCTATGTTCGGTTTGGACATGACACCGTAGCTGTTGAGGTCGACTGCCGTTTCCAGCAGTTCCCGCAACATGCGGGCTTCTTCACGGGTCTTCTTGGGCATTACAAATCTCCTTCAGTTTGCGGCCAACAAAGCGTGGCCAGTAGGTCAACCGGCTGCCAGAAGCTTGCGTGGGCGTCCGCCTTTTTGGCCGTTTTCTCGGGCAGCAACTGCCTTGCTGGCGCTGCTTCGGCTGCCATTGCGCGAGGCCACCACGGTAGCCGCCATTGCCATGAGTGGGACGCTTGCCGATACCAGGCCAGCGATCGAGATATGCAGGTCTTGCTCTGCCAGGCAAATCGCGCTACCGGCGAAACCCAAGACCAGACCGTCGAGTTGCGTGCGGCTGAGCTGTGCCGGTTCGGGGTGGTTTTTGACAGGAAGAATGACGGCCGACAGGTCAGAAAAGCCAATCCGCAGGGACTGCGAATCCGCCATGTATTGCACTGCGCTGGCGTGCAATGCCGAGCGACGTTGGTGCCCACGCGCAACGGCGCGCCGCAACACATCGTCGGTCACAGGCTCGTCAAACAGGGTCCTGGCGGTCACTATGCTCATAACGAGATCTCCAATGGCTGGTCATCACCGACCAGGTTCAACACAGTCTCGTAGCCTGACATGTCGAAATGCCCTGCCCGGATGGTCACCGTCACGCCGCCGATCGGCAATAGGGATGGCAATAGCCAGCCGTTGGGCTAGATTGCAGCGCTTCGCCCTCATCTTGTAAGGCCGCGATCATGAGCGAACGTCTCGGTGGTAACAGCATTCCATGGGGATCGATCGCAGTGGTGGCCGCCTTCGTCTCGAGTACCTTCCTGGTTCAGCAGGCATTCCAACCGATGCGGCCTGCGGACAAGGAACGCGCGGCGCCGCAGCAAGGCGCCGAACTTGAAGTCGAGGCGCGGCTGTGGGAGGACCCTTTTGCCGCAGCGCGTCGCTACGAGTCCGAGCGCTTCGATCGTTGCGACAAGAAGGTCAACAGCATGGTGCTGCGGGCCACAGCGAAGGTCTTGACGGTTCCGATGCAAAAGGCCACCGCAGCCGCCAATCCGGCCAATCCGGCCAGTGCGGCCAATCCGGCCAATCCGGCTAGTGCGGCCAGTCTGGCCAGTGCGGCCAGTGCGACCGCTTCTGACGGGCCGCCTGCCGAATGCGATGAAGTGGTGGTCCAGGAGCGACGCAAGCCGCAGCGGCTGATCGAGGCGCTCGACCACAACGGCAACCATGATCTGACCGAATCCCTGGTCGTCGTCGTGACGCTGCCCGGCAACGCATTCGTCGGGGCCGAGGAGAGCCGTCGGCGCACCCGCTATGCGGTGATGGCCGGTTTGCAGGCCCAGGGCTTGGCACCCGACGACGCCGAGCACTTCGGGCTGCTGCAGTTCGACCTGCCGTCCGTCAATCGACTGCGTCCGATGCGCGTGCCATACGAGATGCTGTCGCTGCAGCCAACCCTGCGCGGCGATGCCGTGGGCGACCGCAAGGCGCATAGCTACGAGCAGGCGGCCGTGCTGTGGGTGGACGAGACTTCCTTGCCGCAGCCTCGGCTCGATGCGCTGGCCGCACTGCTGGGCACACTGATGAAGACACCGGAGGGCTGGAAAAAGAAGCCATTGACTGAAGGCAATGCAAAGTCGAATCTGCCAGCACTTGTGCTCATCGGGCCCTCAAGTTCCGACGGCTTGCGCGCGTCCCTGGTCGACTTGGATCGGGCCGCCAACCTCTGTCCGCCCGCGCCGCTGACCGAGATCGACGCCAGGTCTGGCGATAACGCGCCCTACGTTGCAGCCAGGGCCCGCTGCGAAGAGCAACTCAAGCCTGAGGTGGTCGCGGGCTACAAGCACATGGCCAATGCGCGCCTGTCCAACGCCGCCGCCACCGCGTCCGATCGTGCGATGCCCGAGCTACACGACCAGAAGCTCGAGACCTACCTCAACGAGCGTTTGGCGCGCATCGGTGGCACACCGGCAAGCAAGAAGATCGACTACATGCGCATCATGGCCACCGATGACCGGGTGTTGCGCAGCATGGTCATGGAGCTGGAGTTGAGGCTGCCTGTCAACGCCACGCGGCGCGTGGTGGTGCTGGCCGAGCGCGATTCGCTGTACGCCAAGGCCTTGGTCAGCGAGTTGCGATTCCGGCTGACTGACCCGAAGAGCGTGCAGTACAACCCCAGGTTGCGACTGGAGACGCACTACTTCTATCGAGGACTCGATGGTGCCACCACCTTCGAAGGCGTCGCCGATCGGACGGCCTCAGGCAAGGACAAGGACGGCGTTGCGGTGCTCGAGTGGCCCGAGTCGCGGGACCAACTTGACTACCTTCGCCGCCTGGCCATCTCGCTCAAGGCGAGCGAGGCCGGTCGCGGCGCGGAGTTGCCGCTGGCGGGCCGTGAACTCGGCAACGGCACCGAGAGTGGTGCGATCGGCGCCATCGGCATCTTGGCCAGCGATGTGCACGACAAGCTGCTGGTGCTGCAGGCGCTGCATGACAGCTTCCCCGACAAGGTCTTCTTCACCACCGACCTCGACGCGCGCATCGTGCATTCGCGCACACTCGCTTACACGCGCAACCTGGTGGTCACGTCCAGTCTGCCGCTGGTTTTTGCGGACCCACGGTTGCAGGCCGGCGCGCCGCCGTTTCGTGATGCGTACCAGACCGCAGTCTTTCTCGCCGCGCGGCAGGCTGCTTGCCGCTCGGGCAAGTATTGCGACGACCTGAAGGTCGCCATCGAGCATGTGCGCGATGCGCCGTCGATCTACGAGATTGGCCGCCAGCAGGCCGTTCCTCTTTCAGGTTACGACCATGCTCAGCGGGTGCTCAACCAGCATGCGGCGCATGCTGGTATCGCGCTGCCGCTGTGGTTGCTGTTGGCCGGTGCGCTGCTGTTCTGGCCCGGCACGCCGGCCTTGCGCAGTGTGCGCAGGTGGTTGTTGCGCACGCCACCGGCGACCGGTGAAAGCCTTGAGGTGCCGCGGCTGTCGACCATGCTGCTGGCCGTGGTGCACATGTCGGTGCTGGCTTTTGTGCTCGGCAACGCAGTGGAGTTTGCTGCGCCAGGCCGGCTCGGGTTGGGGGGCATCCAAGTGCTCACTGCCCTGGTCACGGGTGTCGTGCTGTTTCTGCTGGTCGGGCGTGGCGCCATGTTTCCGACGGCGACCGGTACTGCGGCGGTGATACCGAGCTGGTTGGGTCCGTCGGTCGGCTTGCTGCTGATGGCCGCAGCGACGGCCTGGATTGTCTGGCCCAATCCAAGCGTCGCAGCCTGTACCGAATGCGAGCCCGCAGCCTGGCTTGAGGGTGTCAGCGCCTGGCCTTCGCATCTGGTTCATCTGTTGGCGCTGGTGGCTCTTGTGTGCATTCTCGATGTCCAATGGAGCCGTGTTCGCGACCGCTTCGATCAGGACACCCGATGGCTAGGTCTGGTACCCGCCGACGTGCCGCCTGCCCAGGCGGTGAAGCGCACCTGGTGGCGCCATCGAAACCTGATTGGTTGGTCCGCGCCTGGCGGCAGGGCGCATCACGACGCTGTGGCATTCGAGGACTTGTGGAACGCGACAGCCTATCGTTCAGAGACAGTGGCTCGCCTGTCGCGGGTCGCTGTCTACTACGTGGTCACCTTGGGCCTGATGATCGGTCTGTTCTACGCCTTGAGCGAGGGCCAAGTTCCCGAGGTGCCGGTGCGCGGCCATGATCACCGCCGGATCGTGCGCTCGGCACTGTATGCCGTGCTGCTATTGTTGCCATTGCTGATGGTGGCGGTGGCTGATGCCACGATGCTGACCCAGCGCTTCATCCACTTGCTCGACGGCGGTCGCAGCTTTTACCCTGAAGTGATTCTGCGGCGCTTTGCCGCTGCGCTGGGTGCGGCCAACCAGGAAAAGTGGTTGAGCCTCTTCGCCGCAGAGCCCTGGCAACGCGGCGATGCGCAGGCAGAGAAGCTGCACACGCTTCTCGACAACTGGATCGATGTGCGCTTGGTCGGCCGTCGCACTGAAGCGGTGGCGCCATTGATCGTGGGCCCACTGGTGATCGTGGCGCTGCTGGCGGTTGCGCGCAGCCGTCTGTTCGACAACTGGGCCATCACGCTGCCTGTGGCACTGGGTATCTGCGCCTACCTGGTCTGGCTGGTGGTGCTGGCTGTGCTGCTGAAGTTGGCCGCCGAGCGGGCTCGGGACAAGGCCTTGCTGCGCATGCAGGCCGATTTGCTCTGGCTCAGCGGCTCCGATTTGAAGCCCTTGGTCGAGCCCTTCAAGGCATTGATCGCCGAGGTGCGCGATATTCGCGAAGGCGCGTTCGCGCCCTTGTTCGAGCAGCCGCTGTTCCGGGGTCTGATGGTGCCGCTGGGCGGCATCGGCAGCACACAGCTGTTCGACTACCTGCTGTTGGCGCGTTGAAGGCAGGGCTCGACGCGGGCTTGCAGTGCTTGCGTTTGTCGCGAGGCTGGTGCAGTTTGGCGTAATGCCGTCAATAGTGGTCCACCAGGCTGCCACAGGCCAATTCACTGGGCCGCGGCAGCAGCCTCGGGCAAAGTCTGCGTGACATGCGTGGCCGGGATCCGGCCCGAGTTCCAGCGGCCTCCGATCGCGCGCTCGATCTGCGCGGCCAACTGCAGCAGCAGGCCATCGTTGGCTTGGCGGGCCTGCGCCTGGATGCCCAGCGGCAGGCCGTTGTCCTGCGTGGCCAGCGGCAACGAGATGCCGGGGATGCCGCAAAGGTTGGTCAGCGGCGTGTAGGCAAAGTTGCGCCACAGTTTGTCGAACCAATCGAGCACCGACGGGTTGTCGCTGAGGGTCAGGTTTTGCAGGGTGCCGAGCTTGGGTGTGGGCAGCGCGGTGATCGGCGTCAGGATGATGTCCCAGGCCTCGAAGAACTCGCCGAAGGCGCGCGAGGTGGTGTTGAAGACGCTCTGCATCTTCGCCCGCTCGGTGTAGCTGGTCTGCAGCCCGGCCTCCCAGATCTTGATGTTGATCGGCTCGATCAGCTCGGCCGGAGGCCGCGCCAGACCCGCCGGCGCGAGCAGGCCGGAGATGGTCTGCGCAAAGTTGCTGATGTAGCAGGTGGTCTGGGCGGCGAAGGCCGCTCGAAAGTCGACCGCGGGCAAGGCCCATTCGACATGGTGGCCCAGCCCTTCCAGAAAGCGGCCGACGCGCTCGAGCTCGGCCACGTAGTGCGGCACCGCGCGGTAGTCGCCCCACTCGTGCGACAGCGCGATGCGCAGCCGCCCTGGGTCGCGCTGGATCAGCTGGCTGTAGGGCTCGGCCGGCATCCAGTAAGGCATGAACTCGCCCGGTGCGCCGCCGCGGCAGTGGTCAACAAACGCGGCGGTGTCGCGCACGCTTCGGCTTTGGCAACCCTGGGTCGAGACGAGCCCGCTCAGGTCTGACATCTTGGGCGCGATCGAGAACACGCCACGCGAGGCTTTGAGCCCGATGTTGCCGTTGGCGCCCGCGGGGATGCGGATCGACCCACCGCCGTCGGTGGCATGCGACAACGGCAGCACGCCAGCTGCGACGACGGCCGCTGTGCCGGCCGAAGAGCCCAGCGTGGTGTAGGCTAGATTCCAGGGGTTGCGCGTGACGTAGACCGCAGGGTTTTCTGCGGACGAGCAGACGCCGAACTCGGGCGTCGTGGTCCGCCCGATGAGGTTCAGCCCCGCTTGGCGCATCTGCCGGGCGAGAAAGCTGTCGTCGGCCGACCGATTGCCGCGCATGAACAGCGAACCCATCTCCTGCAACCGGCCTTTGAGCGTCGGGCCCAGGTCTTTGACCAGGAAAGGCACGCCGGCAAAAAAGCCGTCGGCTCGGGTGCCTGCCTTGAACGGGTCGGCCACGGCGTCGTCGAAGACTTCGACCACCGCGCTGAGCAGCGGGTTGACCCGCGCGACGCCGGCCGCCGCCTGGGCCGCCAGTTCGGCAGCGCTCACCTCACCCTTGCGCGCCCGCTCGGCCAGCGCCACGCCATCGTGGGTGGCCCACTCATCCCAACTCATCGCCAATGTCATGTCGCTTGATCCTTGAAATGCTGTCGTGGACGCGATCCAGCGCCGGGCACCATCGCGTGGTTCTGGGCACCGCGCAGCAGCCAGGGTGGCTTGCTGCATGGTCGGCCGCTGCGGCGCAGTCTACGACGCGCAACAACGCTGGCTACCTTGGCGATTTCAATAGCGGCGTTGTCGGGTTCGCCGCGCCGTCCATCCTCACGCCAAACCGCTCGCCAACCGTGCCAGCAAGCCGCGCTCCAAGCTGCTGAGTTGAGGATGCCAGAACGTGATCATCAGCGTATAGCGGGTGTGTTGGCTGTGGTTCTCCACCCAGTGCACATGGCTGTCGTCGAACACGAGCACGCTGTCGTTGCGATAGGCCAAGGTCTGGTCGGCCACCATCAGGCGTGAGCCTTCGCAATCGATCAGGCCAAGGTGTGCGGTCAGGCTGGTGTTGGTCGGGCCAGTGTGTGGGTTGATCCAGCCGCCCGCGGGCACCGCCGAGAAGCAGACATGCAGGCCGTTGTGCGGAATCTCTTGCAGCATTGCACGGGTGTGCGGGCAGTCGTCGAGGTGCGAGCCGACTGGCTTGCCGCCCAGGTAGAAGTAATAGGTCTGCCAGGGCTTGGTGTTGGTCTTGGAGTCGTAGCGGGCGCGCTCGAAATGGTTCAGCACTTGCTGCAACTCTTGCCTGATCAGCGGCGCTGATCGCTCCAGCTTTTGGACCCAGCCAAAGTCTGCCGGGTCGTGGACCGGCCGGCTGGCCAGCCGGGGCCAGACGGGCAGCCACGGCAGTTGCCATGTCATGTGCCGGGAGTCGTTGCTATCAGGGGGTTGAGAGCCAGTTTTGCCGCCGCGACTGAGCCCTGGTCGCAGGCGTGACAACAGTCCGCTGGCCATGTGCAACAGCGCCAGCTTCACCGGGCCGACGGCGGCGCGAAACTGCACTTGCTGCGAGCGTATCCTCGACCGCCAGACCTCAAGCTCTTGTTCGTCCATTGGGCCAGGATAGCGGATGCGTATTTGTCAATCTGCCACCGGTGGCGCGGGTCACCGCCGCACCTTGCCTGCTCAGCGTCATGCAGCGCGCCGCGTGATGTCGACTTGTGAATGCGGGTAAAGTGCCTGAGACACCCACCTTGATCCAGGAGACTTTGATGAAACGAAAGATTGCCATGGCTGGGTTGACTGTTGCTGGCGCCACTGCGCAAGCTGCCGATCGGTTCCCGATCCTGACCCAAGAACAACTGACGCCCGATCAGGCCAAGTTCGTCAAGCAGTTGCAGGCCGGACCGCGCGGCGGTGGCGACAACAGCGCCGCTGTAGTGACCAAACTGATGACCAACGGGCCGTTCAACGCCTGGGCTCGCAGCCCGGACCTGGGCGACCGGCTGCAGAAGGTGGGCGAGTACATTCGCTTCAACAGCTCGATCCCGCTGCGCCTGAACGAGTTCGCGATCCTGATCACCGCCCGGCATTGGACCTCGCAGTATGAGTGGTTTGCCCACCTGCCGCTGGGGCTGAAGGCCGGGCTCGACCCGAAGATCGCCGCCGAGTTGGCGCAGAACCAGCGCCCGTCCGACATGCGGGACGATGAAGCGGTGGTGTACGACTTCTGCACCGAGTTGCACCGCAACAAGAACGTCAGCGACGCGACCTACAAGCGCGCCGCCGCGATGTTCGGCGAGAAGGGTGTGATGGACCTGATCGGTGTCAGCGGCTACTACACGGCAGTGTCGATGACGCTCAACGTCGCCGACGTCAAGCTGCCCGCAGGTCAGCCCAACCCGCTGCCGCCGCTGAAGTAAGCGTTGAATGCCGACGCCACATGAGCGTCGGCATGCCACTGGGCGGTACGCTCATCCAGGCTACAGCATCGGTATGACCTGTGGCTTTTCGTCGATACAAGCAGGTCGGCTGGACTTGGGGCCAAGCACTATGCGGTTCGTGCTTGCTTTGCAACGTGAAGTGATGCGGGCCTGATCCAGCCGCCGTCCAGGGTGTCGGGTCGTTGGTAGACCAAAATGGGGGCTGCGCTGCAGCCTGGCTGACGGCGGACCCCGTCGCCGGGCACTTCCATTTTCTTCAACACCCATGCCCAAGACCCCCGCTTTGCTCGACGCCTTGTCAGCCCTTGCCCGTGAGGCCGGCGCGGTGATCATGGCTATCTACGCCACTGATTTCAGCGTTCGTGGCAAGAGCGATGCATCGCCCGTCACGGAGGCCGACGAACGCGCCGAGGCGGTGATCCTGGCCGGCTTGCGCGCCCTCACGCCCG
Organism: Bordetella parapertussis; assembly: GCA_945878355.1. Taxonomy (GTDB): domain Bacteria; phylum Pseudomonadota; class Gammaproteobacteria; order Burkholderiales; family Burkholderiaceae_C; genus Pseudaquabacterium. Next base: position 8,447 of record CAMCTC010000072.1, read on the forward strand.
ATGTGCCGATCGTCGCTGAGGAAGAGGCGGCTGCCGGTCTGGCGCCGGTGGTGGCGGGTGGCGGGCCGTTCTGGCTGGTCGACCCGCTCGACGGCACGCGCGAGTTCGTCGCCCGCAATGGTGAGTTCACCGTCAACATCGCGTTGATCGAGCAAGGCGTGCCGGTGTTGGGCGTGGTGCTGGCGCCGGCGCTCGGCGGGCCGGGCGGTTGTCTGTATGCTGGCATCGTCGGGCAGGGCGCATGGGTCGAGGACGCTGACGGCCGCCGCGAGATCCGTTGCCGGGCCGAGCCCACAGAAGGGCTGACGGTGCTGGCCAGTCGCTCGCACGGTGATGCGACGGCGCTGGAGGCTTTCCTGGCGCGCCACCTGGCCGGGCGCCGGGTGGCGCAGATGGGCAACGCCGGCTCATCGCTCAAGCTGTGCCTGCTCGCTGCCGGTCAGGCCGACCTGTACCCACGGCTTGGCCGCACGATGGAGTGGGACATCGCTGCCGGCCACGCGGTGCTGGCCGCTGCCGGCGGCAGCGTTTGCCGGGCCGATGATGGCGCGCCGCTGCGCTACGGCAAGCCGGGTTTCGAGAACCCGCACTTCTTCGCCGCGGGCCTGGGTTGCACGCGCTGAGCGGGCTCAGCGCATCCAGGGCTTACCAGTCCAGCTTGGGCTGGCGCGTGCGCTGCTTGGCGTCCAGGTCTGAGTCCAACGGACCGGTGCCGCGCCCGATGCCGGCGTACTCGATCCCCAGCGCACGCATCAGCTCGGGCTCGTAGAGGTTGCGGCCGTCGAAGACCAGCGGCTGCTTCAGGCTGCTGCGGATCAGGTCGAAGTCCGGGCTCTTGAACTCTTTCCACTCGGTGATGATCAGCAGCGCGTCGGCGCCTTCCAGTGCCTCGGCCTGGCTGTTGACGAACTGCAGACCGGGCACGTCATCGAGCACTCGCTTGGCTTCGTCCATCGCCACCGGATCGTAAGCGCGCATCGTCGCGCCGCGCTCGGCCAGCGCGCGAATGATCACGCGGCTGGGTGCATCGCGCATGTCGTCGGTGTTGGGCTTGAAGGACAGGCCCCAGAGCGCGAAGCAGTGGCCGCGCAAGTCCTGGCCGAAACGCGCGACCACCTTGTCGACCAGCACGAGCTTCTGGCGTTCGTTGGCGTGTTCCACCGCCTGCAGCACGCCGAGTTCGATGCCGCTGTCGCGCCCGGTGCGCACCAGCGCCTTGACGTCTTTCGGGAAGCACGATCCGCCGTAACCGGTGCCGGCGTACAGGAAGTGGGTGCCGATGCGAGGGTCGCTGCCTATGCCTTTGCGGACCAACTCGATGTCGGCGCCCACTTGCTCGGCCAGCAGCGCCAACTCGTTCATGAAGCTGATGCGGGTGGCCAGCATCGCGTTGGCAGCGTATTTGGTGAACTCGGCGCTGCGCAAGTCCATCACCAGCAAACGGTCGTGGTTGCGGATGAAGGGCGAGTAGAGCGCGCGCATCAGCAGCACCGCGCGGTCGTCGTCGGCGCCGATGACGATGCGGTCGGGGCGGGCGAAGTCGGCAACCGCCGAGCCTTCCTTCAGGAACTCTGGGTTGCTGACGACGGCGAACTCCATGTCCAGCCCGCGCTCGGCCATGGCCTGTCGCACCGCAGCGCGCACCTTGTCGGCGGTACCCACCGGCACCGTGCTCTTGTCGATCACGACCTTGTAGTCGGTCATGTGGCGGCCGATGCTGGCCGCTGCGGCCAGCACGTACTGCAGGTCGGCCGACCCGTCTTCATCGGGCGGTGTGCCCACGCCGATGAACTGCAGCGTGCCATGGCCTACCGCCCACTTCAGGTCGGTGGTGAACTCGAGCCGGCCCGCCTTGACGTTCTTGGCGATGATGTCCTTCAGGCCGGGCTCATGGATCGGGATGCCGCCTTCATTGAGCGTGCGGATCTTGGATTCGTCCAGATCGACGCAGACCACATGGTTGCCCATGTCCGACAGGCAGGCCCCTGTCACCAGGCCCACATAGCCCGTACCGATCACCGTCACCTTCATGCTCGTTCACCTCTTGGTTTGCCGCCATGGTCTGGCGTTTGTTGGCCATCATGCCGGTCTTTGATGACAGGGCTGTGCAACGAGGCTGGCAGCGGTTTGCGCGACCGTGGGTGCCTGTGCGGGGACTTGCGGCGCTTGGCGCCGCAGCCCGGTCTGGGGATCAGAATGCTTTCTCGCGCAGCACCTGCAGCAGGTACTGGCCGTAGCCGTTCTTGAGCATGGGCTGGGCTTGCTGCTCGAGTTGCTCAGCGCTGATCCAGCCGCTGCGGTATGCGATCTCCTCGGGGCACGACACTTTCAGGCCCTGGCGTTTTTCCAGCGTGGCGATGAACTGGCCGGCTTCCATCAGGCTGTCGTGGGTGCCGGTGTCTAGCCAGGCATAGCCCCGGCCCATGATCTCGACGTCGAGCTGGCCCTGCGTCAGGTAGCGGGCGTTGACGGTGGTGATCTCGAGCTCGCCGCGCGCACTGGGCTGGATCTCGGCGGCGATGTCGCAGACTTGGTTGTCGTAGAAATACAGGCCGGTGACGGCGTAATTGCTCTTGGGCTGCCGGGGTTTTTCTTCGATGCTGAGCGCACGCTTGTGGGCGTCGAACTCGACCACGCCGTAGCGCTCGGGGTCGGTCACGTGGTAGGCAAACACGGTGGCGCCGCTGGTCTGCCGGTCGGCGCGCTGCAGCAAGGCCTGGAAGTCGTGGCCGTAGAAGATGTTGTCGCCCAGCACCAGTGCGCTGGGGTGGCCGGCGACAAACTCGCGGCCGAGGATGAAGGCCTGTGCCAGTCCGTCGGGGCTGGGCTGAACGCAGTAGCTGATGTTCAAGCCCCAGCGGCTGCCGTCGCCCAGCAGCGCCTCGAAGCGCGGTGTGTCCTGCGGCGTGCTGATGATCAGGATGTCGCGGATGCCGGCCAGCATCAGCGTGGCGAGCGGGTAATACACCATCGGCTTGTCGTAGACCGGCAGCAACTGCTTGCTGATCGCCAGCGTGGCCGGGTGCAGCCGGGTGCCTGAGCCGCCGGCCAGGATGATGCCTTTGCGATGCATGGTTCTTCCTCTCAACCGTATTGTTTGTCGACCCAGGCGCGGTAGGCGCCGCTCTGCACGTCAGCCACCCAGTCGGCATGGTCCAGATACCACTGCACGGTCTTGCGGATGCCGGTCTCGAAGGTCTCGGCCGGGCGCCAGCCGAGTTCGCGCTCGATCTTGCGCGCGTCGATCGCGTAGCGGCGGTCGTGGCCTGGGCGGTCGGTCACATGGGTGATCAACCGGGTGTAGGGGCCCGCCGCGCTGGGGCGCAACTCGTCGAGCAGCGCGCAGACTCGGTGCACGATCTCGTGGTTGGTTTTCTCGTTCCAGCCGCCGATGTTGTAGGTCTCGCCGAGACGGCCACCTTCCAGCACCGCGCGGATCGCGCTGCAGTGGTCGTTCACAAACAGCCAGTCGCGCACCTGTTGTCCGTCGCCGTAGATCGGCAGCGGCTTGCCCGCCAGCGCGTTGACGATCATCAGCGGGATCAGTTTCTCGGGAAAGTGATACGGCCCGTAGTTGTTGCTGCAGTTGGTCGTGACCACCGGCAGGCCGTAGGTGTGGTGCCAGGCCCGCACCAGGTGGTCGCTGGCGGCTTTGCTGGCCGAGTACGGGCTGTTGGGCTCGTAGGGATGGGTTTCGGTGAAAGCGGGTGCGTCGGGCTTCAGGCTGCCGTAGACCTCGTCGGTGCTGACATGGTGGAAACGAAAGCCCGCCTTGGCATCAGGCTGCAGGCCGCCCCAGTAGGCCCGGGTGGCCTCGAGCAGCGTGAACGTGCCCTGCACGTTGGTGCGCATGAACTCACCCGGCCCGCTGATGCTGCGGTCGACATGGCTCTCGGCGGCAAAGTGCAGACAAGCGCGCGGGCTGTGCATGGCGAGCAGGCTGTCGACCAGCGCGCGGTCACCGATGTCGCCCTTGACGAAGTGGTGGCGCGCATCGCCCTGCAGGCTGGCCAGGTTGGCCAGGTTGCCGGCATAGGTCATCGCATCGAGGTTGACGATGGGCTCGTCGCTGGACTGGAACCAGTCGAGCACGAAGTTGCTGCCGATGAAGCCGGCGCCGCCGGTGACGAGAATGGTCATGCAAGTGTCCTGTCTGAAAGAGCGCCACGAAGGTCGCAGGGTGGGCAGCAACTCAGCAGACGCCGTGGATCCGGCTTCGCCGGGCCACTGGCGGCCGCCCCCTTGAGGGGGAGAGCCGCAGGCGCTCCGGGGGTGGGATCAACTCCTGCCGTAGGTGTCTTCGAAGCGCACTATGTCGTCCTCGCCGAGGTAGCTTCCCGACTGCACTTCGATGATCTCTAGCGGCACTTTGCCGGGGTTGGCCAGGCGGTGGGTCTGGCCCAGCGGGATGTAGGTGCTCTGGTTCTCGGCCAGCAGGATCACCTTGTCGCCGTTCGTGACCTCGGCCGTGCCGCTGACCACAATCCAGTGCTCGGCGCGGTGGTGGTGCATCTGCAGGCTCAAGGACGCGCCGGGCTTGACCATGATGCGCTTGACCTGGTGGCGCGGCCCGTTGTCTATGCTGTCGTACCAGCCCCAGGGCCGATGCACCTTGCGGTGCACCGTGTGCTCGTTGCGCTGCTCGGCGCCCAGGTGGTTGACGATCAGCTTGACGTCCTGGCTGCGTTCACGGCTGGCCACCATCACCGCGTCGGGCGTCTCGATCACGATCACGTTGTCCAGGCCGACGGTGCTGACCAACCGGCTGGTGGCGTGTACCAGGGTGTTGGTCGAGTCCTTGACGATCACGTCGCCGACGCTGGCGTTGCCAAACCCGTCCTTGGGCGCGACCTGCCAGACCGCTTCCCAGGCGCCGAGGTCGTTCCAGCCAGCGTCCAGCGCGACCATCCGGATCTCGAACTCGCTGCCCGGACATTTCTCCATCACCGCGTAGTCGACCGACTCGCTCGGTACCGCGGCAAACTCGGCCTGGCCCGGGCGGACGAACTTGGCGTCGTTGCTGCGCGCAGCCCAAGCCTTGCGCGTGGCCGCGGCGATGTCGGGGCGGAAGCGCTCGAGCGCGGCCATCCACACCGATGCCTTGAGCACGAACATCCCGGCGTTCCAGAAGTAGCCGCCATCGGCGACATAGCGCTGCGCGGTGGCCAGGTCGGGCTTTTCGACAAACTGCGCTACCGGCGGCGCAGGGTCGGTGGCGCTTGCATCGACCCGGATGTAGCCGTAGCCGGTCTCGGGGGCGTCTGGGGCGATGCCCAGGATCGCGATTGCACCGCCATCGGCCACCCTCACCGCGCGTTGCAGTGCTGCGCTGAAAGCGGCCTCGTCGGTGACGGTCTGGTCGGCCGGGGTGACGACGAGCACCGGGTCCTGTCCGTCCTCGAGCGCGGCCAGCGCTGCCAGCGTGACGGCTGGTGCGGTGTTGCGGCCCACCGGCTCGAGCAGCGCGGCGGCGGGCTCGACCCGCAGTGCGTGCAACTGGTCGAGCACCAGAAAGCGGTGCTCCTCGTTGCCGACGATCACAGGCCCGGCGACGGTGATGCCCTGGGTGGCCAGGCCACGCAGCCGCGCCACCGCTTGCTGGAACAGGCTGTGTTGGTTCGCAGGATCGCCCGACAGCACCAGAAACTGCTTCGGGTACCCGGCGCGCGACAAGGGCCACAGCCTGGTGCCGGAGCCGCCGGCCATGATCACGGGTTGGACCAGGATGTTCACGTGTCGAAGCCTCTTGGGTTGTTCGTTTGCCAGCGCCAGCTGTCGGCGCACATGCGGTTCAGGTCGTGTCTTGCCTGCCAGCCCAGCAGACTGCGGGCCAGTGCCGGGTCGGCGTAGCAGGCGGCGATATCACCGACGCGGCGCGGCGCGATGGTATATGGGATTGCACGGCCGCTCGCCGCCGCGTAGGCCGCGACCAACTCGAGCACGCTGTAGCCGCGGCCTGTGCCCAGGTTGACGGTGACCGAGCCGCTGTGGTCGAGCAGTCGGCGCAGCGCTGCGACATGGCCTTCGGCCAGGTCGGTGACATGGATGTAGTCGCGAACACCGGTGCCGTCGGGCGTGGCGTAGTCGTCGCCATAGACACTCAGCCGCTCGCGGCGGCCTACGGCCACCTGCGCCACGTAAGGCATCAGGTTGTTGGGCGTGCCGCGCGGGTCCTCGCCGATCAGGCCCGACTCATGCGCGCCGACCGGGTTGAAGTAGCGCAGGCAGGCAGTCTGCCACTGCGCATCGGCCGCACCGAGGTCGCGCAGCAAGGCCTCGCCGATCAGCTTGGTCTGGCCGTAGGGGCTGGTGGCCGACAGCGGGCTGTGCTCGCTGATCGGCAGCTGCTGCGGGTCGCCATAGACCGTCGCACTGCTGGAGAACACCATGCGCTTGCAGCCTGTGGCCAGCATCGCCTGACAGGTGCTGACCAGCCCGCCGACGTTGTTGCCGTAATAGGCCAGAGGCAGAGCGGCTGACTCGCCAACCGCCTTGAAAGCGGCAAAGTGAACCACCGCGTCGACCTTGTGGCGCGCCAGCAAGGCGCTCATCGCTGACAGGTCGCACACGTTGGCGCGCTCGAAAACCGGCTTGCTGCAGCCGAGTTGCTGCAGCCGGTTCAGCACCTCGGGCGAGCTGTTGGAGAAGTCATCGACGCCGACAACATCGAAACCGGCTCGCTGCAGCGCCAGCCAAGTGTGTGAACCGATGTAGCCAGTGGCGCCGGTGAGCAGGACAAGAGGCATCTGGTGGATTGTCTCAGCAGCGCTCACTGCAGCGTGAGCTGCCCGCTGCAGCCCAGTACCGTCGCGCCCATGCGCGTCGACAGCGCGGTGCTGGTGCGGCGCTGGTCGTGGCTCAGGTCACAGCTGAGCAAGCTGTTGCGCGTCGGGGCCCAGCGCGCCCCAAGGCTGAACGAGACGGTGTCGTCACTGCCGCGGACCACGCCCAGTGTGGCGGTGGTTGTCGCCGCGGTGTTCACCAGCGCCCGGTGCACCTGCGCCAGCGAGGCGCTGAGGGCGATCTTGGCGCTCATGGCTTGGTCGGCGCGCAGTCGCCAGGTGGTGCGGGTGTTGCTGTAGTCGATCACCCCGGTGCCCAGCGCGCCGAAGTCGGCGGCATAAGCCGACTGGCCAAAGTCGCGCGCGAGATCGGCGCGCAGCCTCAGCTTGCCCGTCGGCTGCCAATCCCAGCTGAGGTAGCCGGTCGGGCCTGACGAGTTGCGCAGGCTGTCCTGCTCGTACCGGGTCTGGGTCGCACTCAGGCGGGCGCTGAGCTGGCTGACCTGGCTGGGTTGCCAGTTGGCACTGAGGTCGAGGTCATCGCGGGTAAAGCGGTCTGCTCCCAGCGCGCTGAACAGAGGGTATTCGCCGCGTGTCTGGCGCAAGGCTGCGCCCATCGTGAGCAAGCCGCTGGGCTTGTAGTTCAGGCCCAGCGACAGGCTGTCCTGGCGGTACTCGCGGAACGCGTACTCGGGCGCCGAGTAGTCCACGCGCTCATGGGCCCATTGGGCTTCTGCGGTCAGCTTGGTGACCAGCCCCAGCCTTGCCACGGCATTGACGCGCCGGGTGTCGACGATGTTGCGGCGGGTCTCGACAGAACTGGCGCTGTTGATCGTGTTGAACTGCACTTGGCGCTTGTTGTCGGCGTAGCCCAGGCTGCCCGACAGCCGCTCGATCGTTGACCAGTCCAAGGCCAGGTTCAGGTTGTGGCTGGGCGTGTCGAGCTGGCTGTTGTGCCGGTAGCGGTTGTTGGCGAGGTTGATGCTGCCGTAGACACGTTGGCGGCCGATTGGCTGGTCGATGCCGCCGACCAGTGCGGTGGTGGAGACCAGGTCGGACTTGCTGATGCCAGCAGGCAGTGTCTGTTCGGCGCCGGCCACATTTCTGCCGATGCGAAACAGGTTGGACTGCTGGGTCAGCGATTGCGATGCGCCGAGGTACCAAGGGTTGGGCTCATCGGCCTGCACCGTGCCTGGGGCCGCACCCGCCAGGCAAACCAGACAAGTGGCGCCGGCCCAAGCCGCCTGCCGACCTCGGGTTGGTTCGGCGTGCGGCGATAGGCCAAGGCGCGGGAGGCTGCGAAGGTGACGGGTCATGGTTTTTCTGTTGTTTGTTGTGGCGGCGTCGATCGGCGAGGGCTTGGCCATCAATACGCCTTGATGTCGTAGAACGCCGCCTTGATGGTGCGCAGGATGATCACCAGGTCCAGCCCAAGCGACCAGTTGCGCAAGTACTCGAGGTCGTACTCCACCCGCGCCTGCATTTTTCCGATGGTGTCGGTCTCGCCGCGGTGGCCGTTGACCTGGGCCCAGCCGGTGATGCCGGGCTTGACCTTGTGGCGCACCATGTAGGCCTTGATCAGTTGGCGGTACATCTCGTTGTGGGCCACTGCGTGTGGCCGAGGTCCGACGATGCTCATGCTGCCTTGCAGCACGTTGATGAACTGCGGCAGCTCATCGAGCGAGGTTTTCCGGATGAAGGCGCCGAATCGCGTGACGCGGGCATCGCCACGGGTGGCTTGCTTGATCTCGGCGCCGTCGTCCAGCGCCGTCATCGACCGAAACTTGTAGACCACGATTTCACCGCCATCGAGTCCGTTGCGCCTTTGCTTGAAAATCACCGGCCCTGGTGAACTGAGCTTGACACCGAGGGCCACCGCCAGCATCACAGGCGAGATCAGCAACAGGATCAGGCTGGCCAGCACCAGATCGCTGATGCGTTTGACCAGCAGGTGGGTGCCGGTGAACGGCGTCTCGCAGATGCCCACCACCGGCACGCCGTTGAAGTCTTGCAATCGACCCTGGATGATGCTGATGCCGAACACATCGGGTACGAAGTAGATCGACGCGGTCGTGCGCTGAAGACTCTCCAGCAACGAGATGATGCGAGGCTGAGAACCCAGCGGCAAGGTGATGAAGACTTCCTTGATGCCGTTCTGCCGTATGAACGACGCTGCAGCGTGCAGATCGCCGAGTTGCCTGCTGGCGCTGCCGGCTTCGGTTCGCGCTCCGTGGCGGTCGTCGAAGTAGCCGGCGAAATCCAGCCCCATCCCGGGTCGGGCCAGCATGCTGTTGGCTACTTTGGCGCCCAGTGCGCCTGCGCCGATCACCACCGCGCTGCGGCGGTAACTGCTGCGCTCGCTGGCGCGATGAACGATGACATGGCCCAAGCGCACCGCCAGCAGTTGCAATACCGGCGTGACGAGCACCCAGTAGGTCATCACCTCACGATCGAACAGGCTGAAGCTTCGGGTGCCGTAGCCAAAGCCCGCGAGGATCGCCAGCAGCGTGAACCAGGACCCCAGGATGCCCACTGCAGCCGAGCTGAGCCGGTCGTGGAAGCGGTTGACCCCAGGCCAGGTCAGTGCGACGACCAAAAAGCAAAGTGTCAGGTCGGCGCGACCGATCGGCTCGTCTTGCCAATGCATCGCGACCAAGTACACCAGCACGGTGATGGCTGGCTCGAGCAAGGTGGCGATCAGCGACGTGACTGATGGCGGCGCGCTGCTGAAATTGCGTTTGCTTCTGGTCTCGAACATCAGGGTGGTTGGATCAAGCTCGGGCCCTTGTGCGCCTCTTGTTTCATGAAAATTCTGACCGTTGCGAGGCTGCACCGGTCCGTGTTCGACCAATTGCCAGTGCCGCGCGTCCAGTCGAAATTTATTCTCGGGCAATTTGTCGCCTCGTCCTGGCAGCGCCGGGTACTGGCGCGCTGGCGCCTGCCTACAATCTCACTCAATGCTGCAAAACTTCAACGCCTTGCTGGCGCCCGCGCTGATGGACCGTTTGGTGCTGGTGGTCAACCATGTGCTGGCGTCCGAGCCCCAGGCGATGGCGCGCCTGGCGCCGCACAGCGGCAAGCTGTTGCAGTTGGTGTTGCCGAACTGGCCGCGGCTGTTGCCGGCACCGCCGCCGCTGGCATTCACGGTGACACCGGCCGGTCTGGTCGCTTGGTGCCCCGAGCCCGGCGTGGCCGATCTGCAGGTCAGCCTGGATCTGGGCAATCCCCTGGCATTGGGTCAGTGCCTGATGAGCGGCGAGATGCCGCCTGTGGTGATCGACGGCGACGCCCAACTGGCCGCTGATGTCGATTGGTTGATCAAGAACCTGCGCTGGGATGTGGCCGACGACCTGGATCGGCTTTTCGGCGCCTCGGTGGCGCGGGAGTTGCAACGACTGGGCTCGGCGCTGGCCGCTGGCTTGCGCGCTGCGGTGCAGGGTGTCTCGGCAGCCGCTGGGCGAGCCCGCGGCCGCTGAGAACCCAGGGCCGCGATGGGTCACTTCTTTCGGCTGATCTTCATCGGCCTGACGATCCTGCGCTTCGGCTTGGACGAGGTCGCTTTGTCGGGCTTCCGTCAGGTTTGGGTCAGGGCATTGGTGCGGGTTGCAACGATCGGCCGCAGGTCCAGCCTGGACGCGCCGCGCGGGGCGCGGCTGCGCATGGCGCTGGAGCGTTTGGGCCCGATCTTTGTCAAGTTCGGTCAGGTGCTGAGCACCCGTCGCGACCTGCTGCCGCTCGACGTGGCCGACGAACTCGCCCATCTCCAGGACCGGGTGCCACCGTTTCCTGGCGACCAAGCGCTCGGGATGGTCGAAAAAGCCTTCGGTCGGCGAATCGACGAAGTCTTCGACTTGTTCGACCGCGTGCCGGTGGCCAGCGCGTCGATCGCGCAGGTTCACTTCGCCACCCTCAAGAGCGGCCGCGAGGTCGCGGTCAAGGTCCTGCGCCCCGGCATGCTCGAGGTGATCGAGCACGACCTGATGCTGCTGCACCAGTTGGCGCGGCTGGTCGAGTGGGTCTGGGCCGACGGCAAGCGCCTCAAACCCCGCGAGGTCGTTGCCGAGTTCGATGTTTACCTGCACGACGAGCTCGACCTGGTGCGCGAAGCCGCCAACGCAGCCCAGCTGCGGCGCAACATGCAGGGCCTGGACCTGGTGATGGTTCCCGAGATGGTTTGGGATTTCTGCACATCCACCGTGCTGGTGATGGAGCGCATGCACGGTGTGCCGATCAGCCAAGTCGCCCGCTTGCGCGAAGCCGGTGTCGACATCCCGAAGCTCGCGCGTGATGGTGTGACGATCTTCTTCACCCAGGTCTTTCGCGACGGCTTCTTCCATGCCGACATGCACCCCGGCAACATCATGGTCAGCCTGGCGCCACGCAGCTTCGGGCGCTATATCGCGCTCGATTTCGGCATCGTCGGCACCTTGACCGACTGGGACAAGGAATACCTGGCGCAGAACTTCCTGGCCTTTTTCCGCCGCGACTACAAGCGCGTGGCCGAGCTCCATGTCGAGAGCGGCTGGGTGCCGCCCAACACCCGTGTCGATGCGCTCGAGAGCGCGATCCGCGCCGTCTGCGAACCGCACTTCGACCGCCCGCTCAAGGACATCTCGCTCGGTCAGGTGCTGATGCGCCTGTTCCAGACCTCGCGCCGTTTCAACGTCGAGATCCAGCCGCAACTCGTGCTGCTGCAAAAGACCTTGCTCAACATCGAGGGCCTGGGCCGTCAGCTCGACCCAGAGTTGGACTTGTGGGCCACTGCCAAGCCTTTCCTGGAATCGTGGATGCATCGCCAGGTCGGCTGGACCGGCTTGGTCGAGCGGTTCAAGAACGAGGCGCCGCGCTACGCCCAGTTGCTGCCCGAACTGCCGCGTCTGGTGCACCAGGCTTTGCTGCGCGGCAAAGCCAGTGATCCGGCCACGCTGGCCTTGCTGGTCGAGCAGCGCCGCACCAATCGCTTGCTGCAGGCCTTGCTGTACGCGGCGGTGGGTTTTGTCGGCGGCGTGCTCGCGACCCAGATCCTGCTGCATTGGCGCTGAGCTCGCCCGGCGACGGCTGATAATGCCGCCGGCCGCGCTGCTGCGGCCGCCAGCCCTCAAGCTTTTCGCGGAGCCTCGCCACCATGCTGCTGACCCTGGTTCTCCTGTATTTGCTGGTCACCATCGCGATCGGCCTGTGGGCTGCCAAGCGGGTCAAGACCACCGCCGATTTCGCGATCGCCGGCCGCCACCTGCCGCTGGTGATGATCGTCACCACCACCTTCGCCACCTGGTTCGGCTCCGAGACCGTGCTGGGCATACCGGCCAAGTTCGTCCAGGGCGGCCTGAACGGTGTGGTCGAAGACCCGTTCGGCGCCGGCACCTGTCTGATCTTGGTCGGGCTGTTTTTCGCCAGCAAGCTCTACAAGATGACGCTGCTGACGATCAGCGACTACTACCGCGAGCGCTACGGCCGGGCGGTCGAGGTGGTGTGTTCGCTGATCATCATCCTGAGCTACCTTGGCTGGGTTTCGGCCCAGGTCACCGCGCTTGGCCTGGTGTTCAACCTGCTGTCTGACGGCGCGATTTCGGTGTCGATGGGCATGGTGCTGGGCACGGCGTCTATCCTGGCGTACACCTTGTTCGGCGGCATGTGGTCGGTGGCGGTGACCGATTTCATCCAGATGATCATCCTGGTGGTCGGCCTGAGCGTCATCGCCGTGTTCGCAAGCGACCTGGCCGGCGGCAGCGACAAGGTGCTGGCCTTGGCGGCGTCCAAAGACCTGTTCAAGTTCCTGCCCGAGCCCAGCTTCAAGCAGATCGCGTTCTTCATCGCAGCGGCGATGACGATGATGCTGGGTTCGATCCCGCAGCAGGATGTGTTCCAGCGCGTGATGTCGGCCAAGAACGTCGGTGCCGCGACCAAGGGGCCGGTGATCGGCGGCGTTTGCTACATCTTGTTCGCTTTCGTGCCGATGTTTCTGGTCGTCAGTGCGCTGATCATCATGCCCGAGACCGCTGCCGCGCTGATCCAGGACGATCCGCAGAAGGTGATCCCGACGCTGGTGATGACCAAGATGCCGTTCGCGATGCAGGTGATCTTCTTTGGCGCGCTGCTGTCGGCGCTCAAGAGCACGGCATCGGCCACGCTGCTGGCACCGTCGGTGACTTTCGTCGAGAACATCTGGCGCCAGTTCTTCCCGCGGGTCAGCGACCGGCAGGAGTTGATGACGATGCGCATCGCGGTGTTGTTGTTCTCGGCCTGTGTCTGCGCTTACGCGATCGCATCGCAGGGAACGCCGATCTACGACATGGTCTCGGGCGCTTACCAGATCACCTTGGTCGGCGCTTTCGTGCCACTGCTGGCCGGGCTGTACTGGTCGCGCGCCACCACCCAGGGGGCGGTGTTCTCGATCGTGCTGGGCGTGTTGACCTGGCTCTTGTTCATGCTCACGCCCGCTGGCGAAGCTTTTCCGGCCCAGTTGGCTGGCTTCTTGATGGCCGCGCTGGGCATGGTGCTGGGCTCGCTCGGGCCGCAGTCGCTGAAGAACCACCAGGGCTCGCACCACCGGATGGCGGGTTTGAAGACCTGAGGGCTCGGTGGCCCTCTCAAGCAAATGTGGCTTGGCGGCTTGATCCCCACGGGGGGCGGCCGGCTTCGGCCGGCCTTGGGGCGCTCAAGGCCATCGAGCCGCTTCGCCTTGGCCAGCCGCGCAGCGCTGCCGGCCCACGCAGCTATAATTTTAGGTTTTGCGTCAAGGGTTTAGCCATGCCGATCTACGCTTACCGCTGCACCGATTGCGGCCATGCGAAAGACGTTTTGCAGAAGATGTCCGATCCGCTGCTGCACACTTGCCCGGCTTGCGGCGCTGAGGCCTTCACCAAGCAGGTCACGGCCGCCGGTTTCCAGCTCAAGGGTTCGGGCTGGTACGCGACGGACTTCAAGGGTTCTGGCGCAGCACCGGCGACCAGTGTGGCGGCCAAGGACCAGGGCAAGGGCAAGTCGACCGATCAAGATGGTCAGTCGTCCAGCGCCGACAAGCCAGCGTCTGTGGACAGCAAGCCTTCGGATGCCACGTCCAGCAGCGCAGCTGCGCCTAGCGCGCCGGCCGCGCCCAGCAGCAGCGCGGCCGCACCGACCGGCAGCTGAGGTGATGCCCATGACTGGAACGTTTCGACTGACAACAGAGTGCGCCGCGTGAGAAAGTACATCATTGCCGGGCTGCTGGTCTGGCTCCCATTGGCCATCACCATCTGGGTGCTGCTGTGGCTGCTGGGCTTGATGGACGGCATGTTCTCCTGGCTGTTGATGCTGAGCCAGGCGGTGCTGCCGGTGGGCGCCGATGCGTTCATCGAGTCCTTGCGCCATGTGCCCGGCCTGAGCGTGCTGGTGATGGTCGCGATGATGCTGATCACCGGCATGTTCGTGACCAATATTTTCGGCCAATGGTGGGTGCGGCAATGGGACAGGGCGATGTCTCGGATCCCGATCGTCAACGCGATCTACAGCTCGGTCAAACAGGTGTCGGACACTTTGTTTTCGAGCAATGGCAATGCCTTTCGTGAGGCCGTGCTGGTGCAGTATCCGCATGCGGGTTCGTGGACGATCGCTTTCGTCACCGGCAAGCCTGGCGGCGAGGTGCAGGCCCATCTGGACGGCGAGCATGTCAGCCTTTACGTGCCGACCACGCCCAACCCGACCTCGGGCTTTTTCCTGATCATGCCGCGCAGCCAGGTGCGGCCACTGCAGATGAGCGTCGACCAGGCGCTCAAGTACATCATTTCGATGGGCGTGGTGGTGCCGCCGCCGCCGGCACCGCCGCCGGTGCTGGCCGGCCGAAATTGACCGGGCCGGGCGCGTCTAGCGATGCGCCTGGTCCTGAGGGCCTGTAGCCCCACCCCAGCCAACCCGAAGATCCTTCAATCCGGTGCGCGCTCAGCGCGCGGCGCCGGTCCCGAACAAGACAAGCATCGGAGTCCTGTCATGAGAACCACTTACTGCGGCCTGGTCAGCGAAGCGCTGATGGGCCAGACCGTCACCCTGATGGGTTGGGCACACCGCCGGCGCGACCATGGCGGCGTGATATTCGTCGACCTGCGCGATCGCGAAGGCCTGGTGCAGATCGTCTGCGACCCCGACCGCGCCGAGATGTTCGCGGTCGCTGAAGGCGTTCGCAACGAGTTCTGCTTGAAGATTGTCGGCAAAGTCCGGGCCCGGCCCGAGGGTACCGCCAACGCCAACCTGGTCAGCGGCAAGGTCGAGGTGCTGGCCTGGGAACTGGAAGTGCTCAACCCCAGCGTCACGCCGGCCTTCCAACTCGACGAGGACAACCTCAGCGAAACCACCCGGCTGACCCACCGCGTGCTCGACCTGCGTCGCCCGGCGATGCAGAAGAACCTGATCCTGCGCTACCGGGTGGCGATGGAGGTGCGCAAGTTCCTCGACGACCAAGGCTTCATCGACATCGAGACACCGATGCTGACCAAGAGCACGCCCGAGGGCGCGCGCGACTACCTGGTGCCTTCGCGGGTGCACGACGGTGCGTTCTTCGCGCTGCCGCAGTCGCCCCAGCTGTTCAAGCAGTTGCTGATGGTCGCTGGCTTTGACCGTTACTACCAGATCGTCAAGTGCTTCCGCGACGAAGACTTGCGCGCTGACCGCCAGCCCGAGTTCACCCAGATCGACATCGAGACCTCGTTCCTGGGCGAGCAGGAGATCCGCGCGATCACCGAGGCGATGATCCGCCAGGTCTTCCGCAAGACCATGGGTCTGGAACTGCCGGTCTATGTCGAGATGACTTACGCCGAGGCGATGCACCGATACGGCTCGGACAAGCCAGACCTGCGCGTCAAGCTCGAGTTCACCGAGCTGACCGAGGTGATGCGCGATGTCGACTTCAAGGTCTTCTCGGGCCCGGCCAATGCCAAGGGTGGCCGGGTCGCGGCGCTGCGAATCCCCGGCGGGGCCGACATGAGCCGCGGCGAGATCGACGCCTACACCGAGTTCGTCAAGATCTACGGCGCGCGCGGCCTGGCCTGGATCAAGGTCAACGACGCCGGCAAGGGCCGCGAAGGCCTGCAGAGCCCGGTGGTCAAGAACCTGCATGACGCTGCGGTGGCCGAGATCATCGCCCGCACCGGCGCGTGCAACGGCGACCTGATCTTCTTCGGGGCCGACAAGGCCAAGGTCGTCAACGATGCCTTGGGCGCGCTGCGCGTCAAGGTCGGCCACAGTGAGTTCGGCCGCAAACACGGCTTGTTCAACGACGTCTGGGCGCCGCTGTGGGTGGTTGATTTCCCGATGTT
>CAMCTC010000073.1 GCA_945878355.1 Bordetella parapertussis
CGTCAACTGGCCACAGTAGCCCCGGGCGCGCTGCTGGCCGCCGAGCGGGGCGAGGCCGACTGGCCGCTGGAGGTGTTCAGCCGCTACTGGCCGCTGGCCAGAAGCGACAGCTTTCAGGCCGCGAAAGCCTGAGCGCCTGAGCGCGGGACCCTCAAGCAAATGTGGCTTTGCCACGTTGCTTGATCCCCACGGGGGGCGGCCGGCTTTGGCCGGCCGTGGGGCGCTCAGGAGGCAGGCGGTGCGGTGTCGACGAAGCTCGGCCGAGCCGCCAGCTTCTCGGCCAACTTGGCCAGGTTCGCGTGGTCACCGCGCCAGTCGATGTGGCCGAAGCGGAAATCGAGGTAAGACAGCGCGCATCCCACAGCCACATCGGCAAGCGTGAAGTGGTTGCCATTGCACCAAGGCTTGTCGCCCAAGCCCAGACTCATCGCCTTGAGCGCACTGGTGGCGCGGCTCATCTGGCGGTCTATCCACGGCTGGCTGCGAGCGCCTTCGCGCGGGCCCCAGGTCGCCTCCATACGCGCCAGCAACAGTGCATCACAAGCGCCGTCGGCCAGTGCTTCCCAGGTCCTGACCTCGACCCGCTCGCGGCCTGACGCCGGGATCAACCGACCCACAGGCGACAAGGTGTCGACATATTCAACGATCACCCGCGAGTCGAAAACCGCTTCGCCACCCTCCATCACCAAGCAGGGCACTTTGCCCAGCGGGTTGGATTTGAGCATCTCGTCGCTGCCCCAGACGTCTTCGAGCACGAACTGGTAGTCGAGCTTTTTTTCCGCCATCACCACACGTACTTTGCGCACGTAAGGGCTGGTCAGCGATCCGATAAGTTTCATAAGTTGATATGTTCACAGGACAACCCTGCTCCTAACATTTTAACGAATCCGGTCTGCTGCTCATCGTTTGGCAAGCGGCAGATCTCGCCGCAGTTAGACAAATGCTGCGGCATAGTTCACCGGCTCAAGGTCCAGTCGACCTGGGCCGGCCGACCCGCCAGGCCCAGCGTGGCGAGCGCCGGCGGTGTGCTGGCCAACAACCTGCCTCGCCTGATCACGCGCAGGCGGGGCGGCCGCAGACGCAGCGCCTCCACCGCCGAGCGCGCCTGCAGCAGCACGAAATCGGCTTGGCAGCCCGGCGTGAGTCCGTAGTCGACCAGACCCATCACCCGGGCGGCGTTGACCGTCACTGCGTCGAAGCAGGACTGCATCTGGGCCTGGCTGGTCATCTGCGCCACGTGCAGCCCCATCTGCGCCACCTCCAGCATGTCGGCCGATCCTAGCGAGTACCAGGGGTCCATCACGCAGTCGTGGCCAAAGGCAAGGTTGACGCCGGCGGCCATCAACTCGGGCACACGTGTCATACCGCGACGCTTGGGGTAGCTGTCGTGCCGGCCTTGCAGCGTGATGTTGATCAGCGGGTTGGCCACCACCTGCACACCGGCCTCCCGGATCAGCGGGATCAGCTTGGAGACGTAGTAGTTGTCCATCGAGTGCATAGAGGTCAGGTGTGAGCCGGTGACGCGGCCCTCCAGCCCCAGCCGACGGGCGTGGAAGGCCAGGGTCTCGATGTGGCGCGACAGCGGGTCGTCGCTCTCGTCGCAGTGCATGTCGACCGGCAGGCCACGCTCGGCGGCCAGTTCGCACAGCAGGCGCACGCTCTCAGCCCCTTGTTCAGAAGTGCGCTCGAAATGCGGGATGCCGCCGACCACGTCCACCCCCAGGTCGAGCGCGCGCTTGAGATTGGCCAGCGCGCCAGGAGCGCGCAGCAGACCGTCCTGCGGGAACGCCACCAGTTGCAGGTCCAAGTAGGGTGCGACCCGCTGCTTGACCTCGAGCAGCGCCCGCACCGCCAGCAGGCGCTCGTCGCAGATGTCGACATGGCTGCGGATCGCCAGCAAGCCCTTGGCCACCGCCCAGTCGCAGTACTGCATCGCGCGCTCGACCAGCGCTTCCCGCGTCAGCAAAGGCTTGAGCTCGCCCCACAGCGCGATGCCTTCGAGCAGCGTGCCGCTGGCGTTGACCCGAGGCAGCCCGTAGCTCAGCGTCGAGTCGAGGTGAAAGTGGGCGTCGACAAACGGTGGGCTGAGCAGCCAGCCCTCGGCGTCGATGAGCTCGACGTCGGCCGGCGGGGGCTGGTGGGCGAACAGCTGCTCGCCGACCGCGGCGATGCGGCCGTCGCGCACCAACAGGTCCACACCGGTGCGGCCGTCTGGCAGGGTGGCGTTGCGGATCAACATGCTTATCCTCTGGTGAAATCAGTCGGTTACGGGTTTAGGCTGACAAGCGCCGGGATGGCATCATCGCTTGATGCTCAGCGCACAGCAGCAAAACCGATACCAGGCCGAAGGCTACCTCGTGTTGCCAGGCTTCAAGCCCGACCATGAATTGGCCGCGCTGCGCGAACGCGGCCGACAAATCGTCGAGGCTTTCGACGCCGAGGCACACCACAGCGTCTTCTCGACCAGCGACCAGGGGCGGCGCAGCGCCGATTCGGCGTTCCTGGACTCGGCCGAAGGCATCGAGTGCTTCTTTGAGGAAGAGGCCTTCGACGCAGCAGGCCGGCTGCGTCAATCCAAGGCGCTGTCGATCAACAAGATCGGCCATGCACTGCACGATCTGGACCCCTTGTTCGATCGGTTTTCGCGCACCCCGGCATTGGCCGAGTTGGCGGCAGACCTCGGGCTGGTCGACCCTCAGCTCTGGCAGTCGATGCTGATCTTCAAGCAGCCAGGCATCGGCGGCGAGGTCGGCTGGCACCAGGACGCGAGCTTCTTCGACACGACGCCGACGACAGTGACCGGTTTCTGGTTCGCACTCGAGGACGCCAGCATCGACAACGGCTGCCTGTGGGTGGCGCCGGGCGGCCACCACGGACCGCTGCGCGAGCGCTATGTCCGCGAGGGCGACCGTCTGCACATGGAGCCGCTGGACGCCACGCCCTGGCCGACCCAGTCGCTGCCGGTGGAAGTGACGGCCGGCACGCTGGTGTGCCTGCACGGCATGCTGCCGCACCACAGTCTGGCCAACCGCTCGGCCAGGTCGCGCCAAGCCTACACCTTGCATGCCACCGATGGCCGAGCCCGATACGCCGAGCACAACTGGCTTCGCCGCAGCCCGGCGCTGCCGGTGCGCGGATTCGCCGCTTGACCCAGCGCCCGGCGGGTCGAGCCGCAACATCCCAAGACTTTGAAGGCTCTGCCCGACATGAAGAATTTCAACGACAAAGTGGCCGCGATCACCGGTGCGGCATCGGGCATAGGCCGGGCGCTGGCGCTTGAGTTGGCCGGCCGCAGCTGCCATTTGGCGCTGTCCGACATCGACCCGGTCGGCCTGGCGGCCAGCGCAGCGCTGGCGCAGCAGCGCAACCCGGGCCTTCGCATCAGCACCACGCAGGTCGACACCGCCGACCGCGCAGCGGTCTACGCCTGGGCCGACCAGGCTGCCGCAGAGCACGGCCAAATCCACCTGATCTTCAACAACGCCGGCGTGGCGTTGTCGACCACGCTCGAACATGTGAAGCGCGAAGACTTCGAGTGGCTGATGTCGATCAACTTCTGGGGCGTGGTCTGGGGCACGCAAGCCTTCCTGCCCCACTTGCGGGCGTCAGGGGACGGCCATGTGATCAACCTGTCGAGCCTGTTCGGCCTGATGTCGCTACCCTTGAACGGCTGCTACAACGCCTCGAAGTTCGCGGTGCGCGGCTACACCGAAGCCTTGCGCATGGAGCTCGAACTGGTCAAAGCGCCGGTCAGCGCGACCTGCGTGCACCCGGGTGGCATTCGCACCCAGATCGCCCGCCAGGCCAGGATGGACCCCAGCGTGGCGCTGATCACGGGGCGTGACAACGAGAAGTCCCGCGCCCACTTTGACCAACTGCTCAACGCCACCTCGGCCGAGTCGGCCGCGCTGCAAATCCTGCGCGCGGTCGAGCGCAACCAGCGCCGGGTGCTGGTCGGCCGCGACGCCAAACTGGCCGACAAACTGCTGCGTCTGCTCGGGTCGTGGTACCAGCCGCTGGTGCTGGCCGCTGCGCGGCGATCGGCGCGCCAGCGCTGAGCTACGGACTGGGTCTTGTCCCGGCGCCGTGGACATCGGCGATGCGGACCTTGGCAAAACCCTGCTCGTACGGCGACAGGAACTTGATCGTGATCGCCACATGCTCGAACTTCCAGCCATCGGCGCAGCGCCGATAGCGGTCGTCGTAGCGCGCCGACAACCAGTGCGCCTGATCGCCGCCCGGCAAGGCGTAGACCATCGGCTGCCAGAGGTACCACTGGCCGGTGGCGCGATCGCCATCGACCTCGATCACCGGATTGGCGACCATGTGCATCGCGAAGGACACCCGGGCCGACGAGCCGAGAAAAAAGCGGCGGATCGCTTCGCGCCCGTCGTGAAAACCCATCACGCCGCCATCCCAGACCGCGTCTTCGGTGAACAGTTCGGCCAGTCGATCGGCGTCGTAATCCGCGTCGCAGTGCGCGCAGTAACGGTGCTTGAGCTGCTTGATGGCCTCCACGTCGGCCAGCCATTGCAGCAATTTCAGCGCTTGAGCATCCATCATGTCCAGCCTCTTCTCGAACGGGTTTGGCAAGCCCGCCGATCCCGCCTGGCAGTCTGCCGGGCTCGCGCGAGCGCTTGGGCCCGCGGGACTGCCGCGGGTCGGGACCCAGTCTAGCGCGCGCCAGCATGGGCTGTGCCGGCGTCGACTCTGGTGACGGGCTTTGGCGGGCCGCTTTGGTTTGAGCCTTAGCATCAGCGTTCCGCGCCTTGCTGCGCCGCTGCCCAGTCCATCATGCCTGCCAACCCGTCCAGCCCCAGAATCCCCGGTCGCCGCTTGCTGCAGTCGCCTGGCCCGACGCCGGTGCCCGACGAGGTGCTGCATGCAATGGCGCGCCAGCCCATGGACATGGGCGACCCGCGGCTGGACGACACGATCGCAGCCTGTGAGTCCGGCCTGCGCCGCTTGCTGCACAGCGACGGCGCCGAGGTCTTCTTCTACGCCACCAACGGCCATGGCGCCTGGGAGGCGGTGGTCGAGAACCTGGTGCCGCCAGGCGGCGCGGTGCTGATCCCCGGTACCGGGCATTTCTCCGAGTCCTGGGCGGTGCAGACCGAGGCACTGGGCCGGCGCGTGGTCCGCACGCCCTGGCAGCCGGGCTGGGCGATCGACACTGCGGCGCTCGCGCAGGCGCTGCGCGACGACACCGGGCAGCAGATCGTCGCAGTGTTCGTGGTCCACACCGACACCTCCAGCGGCATCACCAGCGACCTGCGGGCGATCCGCAGCGCGATGGCGGCCACCGGCCACCCGGCATTGCTGGTGGTCGACGCGGTGGCCTCGCTGGGCTGCACGCCGATCGACATGGACGCGCTGCCGGCCAACGTGGTGCTGGGCGCATCGCAAAAAGGCTTGATGACACCGCCCGGCGTCGGCTTTGTCGCGGTCGACGCGCTGGCCTGGCAACAAGCCGAACGCAACCCCGCGCCACGCTTTTACTGGGACTGGCGGCTGCGCCGCAGCCCGCTGAACTACCGCAAGTTCTGCGGCACGCCGCCGCAGAACCTGTTGTTCGGACTCGAAGCCGCGTTCGGGCTGATCGCGTCGGAAGGCGAAGCTGCGCTGTACGCCCGGCATCGGCGCCTGGCGGGCGCGGTGCAGGCTGCCGTCGCAGGATGGGCCGAGGCTGGTGCGCTCGGATTCTTCGCCCGCGACCCGGCCAGCCGGTCGGTGTCGGTGACGACCATCACGGTGCCCGAAGGCGTCGACATCGACGCTCTGCGCGCGGTTGCTCGCGACCGCTTCGGCGTGGCGATCGCTGGCGGGCTGGGCCCGCTGACGGGCAAGGCATTCCGCATCGGCCACCTCGGCGACAGCAATCCGGCCACCATCCTGGGCTGCTTGGGCGCGCTGGAAGCGGCGATGCTGGTGCAAGGCATCGCGTTCGGGCGCGACGGCTTGCGGCGCGCAGTCGACCACCTGGTGGCCGACGATGCAGCTCGGGTATCGGGCTCAGCGAAGTCCTGAGGTACAGGCCAAGCCGACGCCGCGAGGCTTGCGAGCAGCCGTCTAGGGCAGCTTGCAGGCAAACGCCACCCAGGCTTTCAAGCCAGCGCGAAGCCCTCGTAACCCTGGCGTACCACTTCGGCGCACTTGTCCACATAGGCCGGAAAACCGAACAGCGGCATGAAGATCCGTGGCTTGCCGGCGATGTTGGCACCCAGGTACCAGGAGTTGCAGTTCAGGTAGATGGTGCGCGCCGCCACCGTGTTGACATGGGCCACGTAGGCTTGCTCGGCCTCGGCCGTGGCCTCGATGGTGTGCAGGCCTCGCGAACGCAGATCGGCGATGCAGTCGGTGATCCAATTGACCTGGTGCTCGATGGCGACGATCACGTTGGTGAAGGCCGAGGTGCTGCCCGGCCCCACCATGTTGAACAGGTTGGGGAAGCCGGCCACCGCCATGCCCAGGTAGTTCAGCGGCCCGGCGCGCCACTTGTCCTGGATGCGCACACCGCCGCGTCCGCGCAAATCCATGCGCAGCACGGTGCCTGTCATCGCGTCGAAGCCTGTGGCCAACACCAGCGTGTCGAAGCGGTGCTCCTCGCCGCCCGCGACCAGCCCCTGCGGCGTGAAGTGCTCGATCGGCGCTTTCTGCAGATCGACCAGGTGCACATTGGGCCGGTTGAAGGTGGCGTAGTAGCCGGTGTCCACGCACAGCCGCTTGCAACCGATCGGATGGCTCGGGCACAGCGCCTCGGCCGTGGCTGGATCGTGCACGGTTTGGCGGATCTTGCGCCGCACAAAGTCGCCCGCCAACTCGTTGGCCTGCGGGTTGACGATCAGGTCGTTGAATGCGCCCAGCAGCCCAAAGCCACCGCGGCGCCAGCGTGCCTCGAACAGCGCCTCGCGCTCCTCGGGCGACACCGACATGGCCGGGAACATATTGGGCGGCTGCATCGAGCCAAAACCGCCAATCATCTTGCGGTTGCGTTCGCGAAAACCCGGGTAGTCGGCCTTGACGGCAGCTTCGAGCGCAGGGTCGAGCGGGCCGTTGTGCGCCGGCACCGCATAAGTGGCTGTGCGCTGGAACACGGTGAGCGCGGCCGCCTGCTCGGCGATCACCGGAATGGACTGCACGCCCGATGAGCCGGTGCCGATCACGCCGACGCGCTGGCCGGTGAAATCCACCGGCTGCTCGGGCCAGCCCGCGGTGTGCAGGACCCGGCCCTTGAAGTCGGCCAGGCCTGGAAAATCGGGCTGGTTGGGCGTTGACAACGGCCCTGCGGCCAGCAACAGGAAGCGCGCCGACCAACGCTCGCCGCTGTCTGACCAGGCCTGCCAGCCATGCGCGGTCTCGTCGAATTGCGCGCCCGCCACGCGGGTGTTGAACTGGATGCCGTCGCGCAGCCCAAAACGGTCGGCCACGTGGTTGGCATAACGCAGCAACTCGGCCTGCGCCGCGTAGCGCTCGCTCCAGTGCCAGTCCTGCTGCAGCGCTTCATCGAAGCCAAAGGAGTATTCCAGGCTCTGGATGTCGACCCGCGCGCCAGGGTAGCGGTTGTGGTGCCAAGTGCCGCCCACGCCGGCCGCAGCTTCGATCACTCGGGCCTGCAGGCCGAGGCGGCGGGCGCGGTGCAGCAAGTACAGACCGGCAAAACCGGCGCCGATGATCAACAGGTCCAGAGTTGGCGCGGGCGAGGCATGGGCTTGGGTGTCGGGCATGGTGGCAAGGTAGACGGTAAAACCACGCATTGTGCTGATTTGCCAGGCGGCCTGTTCAGGCGCCGGGCCGTCAGCCCATCTTGATGCCGCGCTTGCGGACCAACGCGCCCCAGCGCAGGGTCTCGCTGGCGATCAGCGCATCGAACGCTGCGCCGCCCAGCGCCATGACCTCGGCGTCGATGGCCTCCAGCCTGGCGCGGGTGTCGACTTGGGCCAGGGTCTGCAGGAACTGCTCGCCCAGGTAGGCCACCACCGGCGCGGGTGTCCGGGCCGGCGCGGCCACGCCGTACCAGGATTGCACCAGCACGTCCGGGAAACCAGCCTCGGCGATGGTGGGCAGGTCGGGCAGCGAGCGCGTGCGCTTGGCGGTGTTGGCTGCCAGCGCCCGCAGCTTGCCGGCCTGGATCAGCGGCAGCGCCAGGCTCTGCGAGATCATGCCGAAGTGAAGCCGGCCTTCGGCCATGTCGATCAGCGCCGGCGGCTGGCCGCGGTAGTTGATGTTGGCGACCTTGATGCCGGTGCGCTCGAACAGCATCTCCTGGCCCAGATGGTGCGAGCTGCCGGTGCCCGGATTGGGCACGTTGAGCTCACCCGGCTTGCTGCTGGCCAGCGCGATGAGCTCCTTCATCGTTTTGACCGGCAGCCCGCTCCAAGCGACGAACACCGACGGCGGCGCGGCGATCGCGCAGATACCGGCAAAGTCCTTGCTGCGGCCGGCCATGTCGGCCATCAGGTGCTCGCCCACCGACACGAGGGGCGTTGCCGCGAGCAAGGTGTAGCCGTCGGCGGGCGACTGCGCCACTGCCGTCAAGCCGATGCGGCCGTCGGCCCCGGTGCGGTTCTCGACCAGCATGCGCTGCGGCAGTTCGGCCGACAAGGGGTCGACCACCGCACGCAGCACCACGTCGACGATGCCGCCGGCCGGGTAAGGCACGATCAGCTTGATCGTCTTGCTGGGGAAACCGCCAGGGCCCGCGGGGCGCGACTGGGCCCGCAAGGCCGCGGGCAAGGCGGCAGCACCCAGCAATGCGATGGCGCGGGTCTGGAATTGGCGTCGGTCCATGTCGATCTCTCCATCAGTGGTTTGGGTGGGATTGTGCTCGGTGTCGGCCAAGGCTGGCCGCTGCGGCTTGGCGCCGTCAGACGGCCGGCAGCACCGCGAAGAACGCCGCCAGCTTCACTGCGTCGAGCCGGCCGGCGGTGCGAACGCTGCCGCCCAGGTCCAGCCCGAACGGCTGCACCGCAGCGATCGCCGCCGCCACGTTGCCCGCGCTCAGACCGCCTGACAGGTAGACCGGCTTGCCGAGCGCGGCGACCGCGTCGCGGATACGGCCGCTCAGCGTCCAGTCATGGCTGCGGACCGCGCCGGGCTTGCCCGCTGGCTTGGTGTTGCCCAAGTCGAGCAAGATCGCGTCGACCAGCGGCGCCACCGCAACCGCCTCGTCGAGGCTGGCGTCATCGACCACCCGGACCACCTGCACCAGCGCAACGCGCGGCAAGGTCAGCCGCAGCTGCTCAAGCTCCTTGAACGGCAGCCGGTCGACCAGCTGCAAGGTGGTGCTGGGGCAGCGCCTGTGCTGGCGCGTGATGTCGGCCGCCGTCTGCTGACGGGTCAACAAGAAGGTCTGGGTTGACTTGCGCACGCGGTCGAGGATCTCGGCGATCAAACCCTCAGAGATCACCCCGGGCCTGCCAGGCATCGCCGGCACCAGGCCCAGCGCCTGGGCACCGGCGGCCACGGCGACGCGGCCTTCCTCGGCGCTGCTGATGGCGCAGACCTTGACCAACGGGCGGAGGACGGTGCCGGCGGCGTCTAAAGAGTCGGTCATGGTGTCTGGATCAGCGTCTCGATGACGACCGGACCGACAGGCGGCGAGGTATCGGCCAGCGTGATCGACGCGAGCAAGCTCTGGCAGGCAGCCTGGGCCTGGGCCGCACTGGCTGCATGCACCCGCAGCAGCGGGTCGCCGGCGCGCAGCAAGCTGCCCAGCGGCCGGATATCAGACAAGCCCACGCGCGGGTCGATCGTGTCGCCAGCGCGCCTGCGCCCGCCCCCCAACTCGACGACCACCAGCCCAAGCCCGCGAGCATCCATCGACGCGATGACGCCGTCACGCGGCGCGACCAAGTCGACCTGCACCGGCGCCGCCGGCAGCCGCGCATCGGTCAACACATCGGCCGGGCCGCCCAGCCCGGCCACCATGCGCGCAAAGCATTCGGCGGCGCGGCCGCTGCTCAGCGCGGCTTCGGCCAGCGCTTGACCAACGGCCAGCGTGGGCGCCAAGCCGCCGAGCTGTAGCAGCTGGGCCGACAGCGCCAGCGTCAGCGCCAGCAGACGCGGCTCGCGCACGGTGCCGGTCAGGAAATCCAGGCTCTCGGCCACCTCGAGCGCGTTGCCCGCAGTAAGGCCCAGCACCTGGTCCATGTCGCTGATCAGCGCACGGCAAGGCAGACCGGCCGCGCCGGCCACCTCGACCAGGCTGCGCGCCAGCGTGCGGGCGTCATCCAGGCGATGCATGAACGCGCCGTTGCCAAGCTTGACGTCGAGCACCAGGGCTTGCAGACCGGCGGCGAGCTTCTTGCTCAGGATGCTGGCAGTGATCAGCGGCACCGATTCGACCGTCGCGGTGACGTCGCGGATCGCGTACAGCCGCCGGTCTGCAGGCGCCAAATCGGCACTGGCGCCGAAGATCGCGCAGCCGGCCTCGCGCAGCACGCGCAGCAACTGCTCGCGCGGCGGCGCAACCGCATAGCCCGGCAGCGCTTCGAGCTTGTCGAGCGTGCCACCGGTGTGGCTCAAGGCCCGGCCCGAGACCATAGGCACCACGCCGCCGCAGGCCGCGACGATCGGTGCGAGCAACAGGCTGACCTTGTCGCCGACGCCGCCGGTCGAGTGCTTGTCGAGCACCGGCCCGGCCAGGCCGGCATCGGCCCAGTTCAGCACGGAGCCCGAATGCGTCATCGCCTGTGTCAGTGCGACGCACTCGCTGCGCGTCATGCCCTTGAGCAAGATGGCCATCGCCATCGCCGCGACCTGGCCCTCGCTCCAGGTCTCGTCGACCAAGCCCTGCACAAAGGATTGGATCTGCGCCTGGCTCAGCGTGCCGCCGTCACGCTTGACCCGGATCAGCGACTGCGCGAACACGGCGCTCAGTTCAAACGCGCGATGCGGTCGAGCTTGCCAGGGGCGAGCGTCGGGTTCGCTTGCACGTAGCGCTCGAGCGCGTCGACATCCATCATGCCGGTGCGCCTGTCAGTGCCGGCCTTGAGCGCCGGAAAGCTGTCGCCGCCGCCAGCCAGGAAGCTGTTGACGGTGACGCGGTAGGACGCCGCAGGGTCGAGCGGCTTGCGGTCCAAGGTCACGCTGCCCGGCACCAGGCGCTGGCCCAAGGGCCGGGCGGCGTCCCAGGTGTAGGCGAAGCCCTGCGACACCTGCAGCAGACGCGCCGAGACCTGGCCGGTCCACTGCTGCTCGAGCAGCTGCAGGATCTGCGCGCCGGTCAGCGTCATCGTCACCAGGTTGTTGTAGAAAGGTTGGACCGAGAACAGGTCTTCGTAGCGCAACAGGCCGTCGGCCGGCAGCGCCAGCGCGGCGCGGATGCCACCCGGGTTCATCAGTGCGATCTGCGCCCCGACATCGCGCGTGGCGGCGAGCTGCGCGTCGGCCACCACCTGGCCCAGCGCGGTCTCGCCGGCCGGGTTGCTGTCGCGTGGCAGCGCGGCGGCGATGCGGCCGACCACGCGCTGGGTCAAGGGTCCGGCGAGCCGCTCGTACTGCGCGATCAGCGCGGTCTGCTCGGGCGCCTTGGCCAGCGTGGCGTTGCGAACAATGTGGTTCTCGGCCTGCGCGCTGACGACGTCGCGGGTCTGGCGGTCGAGCACCAGGTCGATCGCGGTGACGATGGTGCCGTACTTGTCGCCGCTGGTGACGAGCCGGCCGTCGATGCGGCAGTTGTAAGCGCGGTGGGTGTGGCCGCTGATCACCAGGTCGACCGCCTTGTCGAGCTTCTTGACGATGTCGACGATCGGCCCGCTGATGCCCGGGCATTCGTTGTAGTCACCGACCGGGATGCCGCCTTCGTGGATCAGCACGACGATGGCCTCGATACCTTGGGTGCGCAGCCCGGGCACCAGGCGGTTGACGGTCTCGGCCTCGTCATCGAAGCGCAGCCCCGCTACACCGGCCGGCACCACGATGTTCGGTGTGCCTTTGAGCGTCAGCCCGATGAAGGCCACCGGGACACCCTCGAAAGTCTTGACGTGGTAGGCCGGCAACAGCGTCTGGCCGGTCGCCTCGACGACCGTGCTGGCCGCGAGGTACTGATAGCCCGCGCCCTTGAAAGGCTTGGGCCCCTTGCAGCCGGCGACCGGGCTGCAGCCGCCGCGCTGCATGCGCAGCAGCTCGGTCGCGCCTTTGTCGAATTCATGGTTGCCCACCGCACTGGCTTCCAGCCCCATCAGGCTCAGCGCCTCGACGGTGGGTTCGTCGTGGAACAGCGCGCTCAGCAGCGGGCTCGCACCGATCAGGTCGCCCGCGGCGACGAAGACATGGTTGGCGTTGCGGGCCCGCAGCAGCGCGACCTGGGTCGCCAGGTATTCGGCGCCGCCTGCAGCGATGTTGATGCGCTTGCCCGGGGTGGCCGGATCCTGGATACGGATGCCGTCCAGCGGCGGCTTGAGGTTGCCGTGGAAGTCGTTGATCGCCAGGATCTGTACCTTGACCGTGGCGGCGGGCGCGGGTGAGACCGCCGCGGGCGGCAGAGCGCAGCCGGCCAGCAGTGCAGCGACGCAGGTGAGTAAGGTGATGGGCAGGCGCATGGGTCAGGGCTCGGTTCAGTAAGCGGTCGTCGCGGCAGGGCGGCTGCCGCCCGCGAGAACAGCCTCGATGTCGTTGAGAAGTCCGCTCGCGCCGATGCGAAAGCGTGCCGCCGTCAGCGCAGACTCACCCAGCAGTTCACGCACCAGCGCGATGTAGACGCCAGCGTCAGCCACCGTGCGGATGCCGCCCGAGGCCTTGAAGCCGACCTGGGCACCGCGCGGGTGGCTGGCGATGGCCTGCAGCATCAGCCGTGCCGCCTCGGGCGTCGCGCTGGTGGCGGTCTTGCCGGTGCTGGTCTTGAGGAAATCAGCGCCGGCGTCGAGCGCGATGCGACACGCGCGAGTGATCAAGGCCGGGTCCTGCAGCACGCCGCTCTCGAGAATCACCTTGAGACGCAAGCCTGCGCAGGCGCGACGCACCGAAGCCAGCAGCGCGGGTGCCGCGTCCAGATCGCGATACGAGATCACGACATCGACCTCCTGGCCGCCGGCCTGCACGATCTCGACGCTGTCGCGCAGCGAGCGCGCGGTGTCGCTGCTGCCATCGGGAAAGTTGGCCACTGCGGCCACCGCGATGCCGGCCGGCAGGCGCGCACGCGCCTGCGCAACGAAGCGGGGCCAGACGCAGACCGCCGGGACCGCGCCGCGGGCCGGGTCGGCGCCCACCGCTAGAAGGCACAGCGCGTCGATGTCGGCCGCTTGGTCGGCGTCGTTCAAGCTGGTCAGGTCCAGGCAGGCCAGCGCGGTGCGCGCGTCGGCCAGGGTCTTGTTCGGTTGGCTCATCGGGTCGATTGTCCTTGGGCTGGTGACTTCGGCTTGCTGGACGCCTGCATCACAGCTGCAGCGCCGGCACGATCGCCGCGAGCAGCCGCGCAGCGGTCGCTGCGCTGGCCTGCGCGGTGTGCAGCGTGTGGGCATGGCTCAGGGTCTCGGTCGACAGGCCTGCGCCCATGTTCGTCAGCAGAGACAGGCCCAGCACCCGAAGGCCGGCATGGCGCGCCAGAATGGTCTCGGGCACCGTGCTCATGCCCACCGCCTGGGCGCCAAGCAGTCTCAGCATGCGGATTTCCGCCGGGGTCTCGAACTGCGGGCCGAGCACCCAGGCGTAGATGCCCTGGTGCAGCGCGATGCCGGCCCGCGCCGCCGCTGCGGCAGCCTGCTCGCGCAGCGCCGGGTCGTAGGCGCCGACCATGTCGACGAAGCGGCCGGTGCCAGGCTCACCGTGCAGCGGCGTGCGCTGCACGATGTTGAGGTGGTCGTTGATCAGCATCAGCGAGCCCGGCGCCATCTCGGCGGCCAGGCTGCCGGCGGCATTGGTCAGCAGCAGACCGGTGCATCCCAGCGCGGCCAGGCTGCGGATCGCCCCTTTCATGCCAGCGGCGTCGCCGCTCTCGTAGGCGTGCTGGCGGCCGCGCAACAGCGCGACCTCACGCGCCTGCGCGCCACGGCCGATGCGGCCCAGCCGCAGGCTGCCGGCATGGCCGGCCACGCCGAGCACCGGGAAAGCCGGCAACTCGGCGTAGTCGATGTCGACCGCGTCTTCGACCAGGTCGGCGACGGCGTCCCAGCCCGACCCCAGCACCAGCGCCAGCTTAGGCGCGCGGCCCGGCGCCAACGCGTGGATGCGGGCGACGCTGTGTTCGATCGCGGTTTGCAGTGCGGCGTGGTTCATGGTTTCACAGCAGGCTTCAGGTGGCCGGGGCCAAAGCTGACCGGCAGCAATTGCCCGACGGTGTAGCGGGCCCGCACGGTCTGCAGGTCGGCGGCCCAGACCGGCGCGTCGTCTGAAGCGAATTCGCGCAAGCGCTGGCGGCATCCACCGCAGGGCGTGACAGGGTCGTCGGCCACACCGACCACGACGGCAGCCACGATGCGGGTGCCGCCGGCCAGCACCAGGTGCGCGATCGCCGAGGCCTCGGCGCATTGGCCTTGCGGATAAGCAGCGTTCTCGACATTGCAGCCGGCGTGGACCCGGCCTTGCTCGTCGAGCAGCGCAGCGCCAACTGCGAAATGCGAGTAAGGCGCGTAAGCCCGTTCGCGCGCCGCGCGGGCAGCAAGCAGCAGCGAGTCCATGGCCTGCGCCAAGCTGTCGTCCAAAGGGGTCAAAGTATTAACGCTCGTTGCCATAGGGAATGCCGGACGCGGCGTGCAATGGGACAGCGAAATCAAACACCGGCCATCGGGCAAGGCCTGTGCAAGCGCTTGACACCGTGTTGGGTGTCCGCGTCGACCTGTTCAGTGTAGACGGCGCCACCGGAGCGCTTGAAAGCGTCAGTCTGCTTGCAGCACCGAACGGATCGCCCCTTTGGCCACGACGAGCGCGCCTTCCCGAACTTTGGAGATGCGGCAATCCCGCCAGAGTTCAGGGATCGAGTACTTCTCAGCACTACAAAGCGCCTGCTCCCAGTAGCCGGGTAGCTCGACAGTCCCTCCGCCCAGGGCCAGACGCGAAGGGTTCAACAGGTTGATCAATGCCGCCAGCCCCAAACCCAGCGCCCGACCCCCAGACGCGATGGCTTGCAGCGTCGCAAGGTCTCCGTTGTTTGCCTGCTCTGCCAGCAAGCCAGGCGAGACCGCGCAAAGAGCCGCGATTGCATGTCCTCCCGCCAGGTTGTCCAACCTCTCGACCCGATCGCCGACCATGAGGGGAAAGTAGCCGAGTTCACCGGCCCAGCCACTCGCACCCAGCAGCGGTTTGCCGTCAACCAACAGACCCGCTCCAATCGCCGTGCCGACCATCACCACACCACCCGTCATTCCCGGCGGGGCATCCTGCATCTCTTCGAGCAATGCCGCCTTGACGTCGTTGAGCACAGACCACTTGACATTCAGCGCGGCCATGTCGAGCTTTGGCTTCCAGCCGGAAAACAGCGGCAAGACATCAGAGGCAAGCACCGCGCCCTCAGCGTCGACCAGACCCGGAACAGCGATGCCGATGCGCTTCGGCGAAAGCCGATTCGACGCGGCAAACCTCTTGAGCTGATGCAAGAGGTCATGCGGCGTGAAAGCCGATCCAGTCTCAACCCGCTCGTGCACACCTTGGCAATAGAGCAGCATCTTGGTGCCGCCGAGATCGATGCCGATGGTGTTTTCACGCATGATGTTTTCGATGCTGATTCACAGGCCTGAGGCGCAGCGCATGGGAGGTTTCGCTCGGAGAATACCCGGGCGCGAGGCCGGCCTCAGCCGCGCAAGCGGCGCGCGACGGTGCGGCAGCATCGCGTAGTTGCCGATGCGCGCAAGCTGCTTGAAGTGGTACCAGCACAGATCGTGCATCACTTCAGGAGTTGCCATGTGGCGCGATCGTCAGTGTGTCGTCGGTCGCAGCGCAGCTGGGCGGCGCCAGCAACTGGATTCCGTACGCCGCCGCAAAAGGCGCGGTGAACACGATCACGCTGGGTCTGGCGCGCGAAGTTGCCGCCGAGGGGATTCGTGTCAACGCCGTGATGCCGGGCTTGATCGACACCGAGATTCACGCCGAAGCTGGCGTGGCCGACCGCTTGCACAAAGTCATCGCGATGGTGCCGATGGCCCGCATCGGCACGCCGGCCGAATGTGCCGAAGCCATCGTCTGGTTGCTCTCAGGTGAAGCGGCTTACATGACAGGCGCGGTGTTGCCGCTGACCGGCGGGCGCTGATCGCGCCCAGCCGCGGTCAAACCCGCAGGGCGCGACTAGCGCGCGACCCTGCTACTTGTCGCCCCAGGGCATCTCGCCCCAGAGCTTGCGAAATCCAGCCTCGGTGTCGCGCATCACCGTGCGGTACTGATCAGGGTCCAGGTAGCGCATCTGCGTGAACAGCCCGGCATTGACCTTGAGGAACTCCGGGTCGCTGGTGGTCTGCGCGATCGCCTTGACCAGCTTCTCGCGCACGTCGGCCGGCAGGCCCTTCGGTGCAGCGACGCCGCGCAGCGACGACATCTCGATGTCGTAGCCCTGCTCCTTGAAGGTCGGCAAGTCGGACGCGAGGTCGGTGCGCCTGACGCTCATCTGGCCCAGGTTGCGAAAGGGCGAGCCGCCCTTGATCGCCTGCAGCGCCTCGCCGATGTTGACCGCAGCGACGTCGATCTGCTTGCCGAGCGTCGCAGCACGCACGTCGGCAGCGCCTTTGAACGGGATGTGATTCATCTTCACGCGGGCGATGCGCTCGAAGTACAGCATCGCGAGGTGGTCGTCCGAGCCGACGCCGGTGGTGCCGACCGTGACCTGGCCGGGCCGGGATTTCGCGTAGGCCGCGAGCTGGTCGAGCGTGCGGATAGGGCTGTCGGTGTGGACCGAAAAATTGCCTGGGTCGTCGACGACGTTGCCGATCAGATCGAAGCTTTCCCAGGTGAACGGCGTCTTGCGCTCGATCGGGATCGTCAGCACGTTGGGCGTGTTGATGAAGCCTATCGTGTAGCCATCGGGTGGGGCCGCCGCCAGCATCCCGAAGCCGATCGCGCCGCCCGCGCCGGTCTTGTTCTCGACCGTGATCTTGGCGCCGCCCCCGAGGTACTTCTCGATGAACGGCACCATCGCGCGCGCCATCACGTCGGTCGCGCCAGCGGCGGAATAGGCGACGATCATCTTGATCGGCCGATCCGGGTAAGTGCTCTGCGCCCGGACCGCGACAGACACCAGTCCTGCGGCAACAGCGGCTGCTGTGATGGCGAGTGCCTTGACGATGTTTCGTCTCATGTCTTTTCTCCTTTTTGATTCGCTCAGGGATGCTGTACCGGCCGCTTCAGGATTGCCTCGAAGCGCCTTGCATAGGCCGGCCAGACCTCGGGGTTGACCAGGCGCGGCGGCCGCTCGCCGTGCAGCAGCCGCACGATCTGGTCGGCCGAGATGCTCGCCATGTTGCGCCTGGCCTCATGTGTGACGCCGGCGGTGTGATAGGTCGCGACCACCGTGTCACAGGCGAGCAACGGGTGGTCCAGCGGCGGCGGCTCACGGTCCCAGACGTCCAGCCCGGCACCGGCAACGCGGCCCGACCGGATCGCCTGCAGCAGCCCGGCCTCGTCGTGGATGCCGCCGCGCGCGGTGCTGATGAAGACCGAGCCAGACTTCATGCGCGCGAAGGCCACTGCATCGATCATGCCGCGGGTGGTGTCATCGCGCGGACAGTGCAGCGACACGAAATCCGACCGATCGAGGATCTCGTCGAGCTCGACGGGTTCGGCGCCGCGAAGACGGATCTCGTCGCTGCTCAAGAGCGGATCGACGGCCAGCACCTGCATGCCGAAGGCATGGGCGAGTGCGGCGACACGGCGGCCGATGTTGCCGATGCCGACCAGCCCGATCGTCTTGCCCGCGATCTCGCGGCCGGTGAGATCCTCGCGCGAGAAACCCCGGTCACGGCGCAGCAGCCGGTCGCTTTCGGCGATACGGTGGGCGACGGACAGGATCAGCCCTAGCGTGTGCTCGGCGACCGACACCGCGTTGCCGCCGGTCTGGTTGACGACGGCGATGCCGGCGCGCGTGCAGGCCGCAACATCGATCGGGTCGTATCCCGCGCCGGCCGAGGACGCGCACAGCAGGTCGGGACAAGCGGCGATCAGCGCCGGGGTGACGAAGGCGAACGGCGGCTGTTCGTCCTTGGCGGCCGACACATGGTAGGCGTGCACGCCCTGCAGCGCCGCATCGGCCAGGGCCTGCGACACCGGCATCGGGTGCACCTGCAGTTCGATGCCGGCTTCGGAGCGCAGGCGCTCGTCGAACACCGGGTTGATGAAGCTGTTGAAGCGGGCCACTCGGGCGGTGACGGCGCTCATCGCAGCGCAAGCCCTTTTTGCAGCAGCGTCGCGTCGATCCAGCAATCGTCGTAAGCGCCACGCTCGATCGCCTCCAGCGTACCGGCTTCGTCGGCGAGCTTGCGGTGCGACGCAGCAGCCACCGCCTCGGCCTCTTCCGGCGCGATGAAGACGACGCCATCGTCGTCGCCGACCACGATGTCGCCTGGGTTCACGACCATGCCCGAGATGCTGACCGGCACGTTGATCTCGCCCGGTCCATCCTTGTACGGGCCACGGTGACACACGCCGCGCGCATAGCAGGGGAAGCCGTCGTCGCGGAACGCGGCGCTGTCGCGGATTGCCCCGTCGATCACCACGCCCGCGAAGCCGCGTTTGCGTGCGACGTTCTTCATGATCTCGCCAATCAGCGCCTGGTCGATGCAACCGCCGCCGTCGACCACCAGCACATCTCCGGGTTGTCCGAGCTGCAAGGCCTTGTGGATCATCAGGTTGTCGCCGCTGCGCACGCGCACCGTCAGTGCCGGACCGAGCAGCGTCGTGCCCGGCCGGTGCCGCGGACTCAGCCCGTATGTGCCAGTCAGGCGGCTGAGGTTGTCGCTGATGATCGACGCTGGCAGCCCCTTGAACAAAGCCACCAGCGCGGGGTTCGTCGGCCTGCGGGGAAGAATCCTGAATCCGATTTGGGGCACTGGTGGGTCTCCTGGATGAGGCAAGCGGTGCACTGTCCGCGCCTAGGCTGGACCCCGGACTCGGTGTCCGAATATAGCCGACCCGATTCGGCTCGCCCGCGCCTTGGAAATGCTGGCGGCCACAAGCCGCACCAGCCAGCGCAAGCAGCGCGTCGGTCAACCCAAGGCGCTTGGGCGATCAGTCAAGCCCCAACGTCGACAGGTCTGGGTGACTGCGATGGAAATCGGTCGCTGATTCAAACGCCTGCCCCAGCGACAACACCGTACGTTCAGCAAATGGCTTGCCGATGATTTGCAGGCTCACGGGCAAGCCTCTGACCAAACCCGATGGTTGAGACAAGCCACACAAGCCGAGATAGTTTGCAGGACGCGTCATATAGGCGGGAATTGGTGAAGCCTCATCGAGGTCGGCAACCGGCTGCGCGGGGATCGCAACGCTTGGCAGCAGCAGCGCATCATAGGGTTCGAACCAATCGGCAAACGCCTGACGCAACTCTCGCATGGTCCGGAGCTCTTGTGCATAGGCCCCGGGTTCAAACGCCTCGGCCGCCTGTATGCGCTGGCGCACGGCAGGGCCCAACAGCGCCGAAGCGTCGTTGACGTAGGCGCGATGCAAGGCGTAAGCCTCAGACGCAATGATGCGCCCGGCGTTCAAGGAAAGATTGAAATACCACGCTGGCAAGCGCACCGGGACAATCGTCGCGCCCAGCGACTCGAAGACGCCGGCGGCTTTTTGCCAAGACTTGGTGACCTCAGGATCCATAAAGTCAGGCAACTGATTCACATCAGGCAATGCCAATTGCATACCTTTGATGGTGCGAGGATCTCTGGCAAATTGTTCGAGCGGCTGCCCCAGCGTCGTGGGGTCACGTGGGTCAGGCCCGGCCAAGGCATCCAGCAACAGAGCGCAGTCGCGCACATTGCGCGCCAAGGGCCCGATCGAGTCGAGTGTCCAACTCAGCAAACCCGTGCCATGCAGGCTGATTCGGCCAAAGGTCACTTTCAAACCAGTGAGCCCATTGAAGGCCGCGGGGATGCGTACCGAGCCACCCGTGTCGCTGCCAATGCCAGCCGGCGCGTAGCCCGCGGCGACCGACACCCCGGTACCACTCGAGGAGCCACCGGGCACGCGATGAGTGTTCAGATCCCAAGGATTGCGGGGGGTGCCCATCAAAGGATTGGTGCCCCAACCACCAAAAGCGAATTCGGTCATGTGCAGCTTGCCAAGCGGCACCATGCCGGCCCGCAGCAAGCGCTCGACCGTGGCACTGGTCTGGGTGGCGCGCCGCTTGAGAAAGTGCTTCGAGCCCAGCGTGCAGATCTGCCCCTCGATATCGAGCAGGTCTTTCAGCACCACCGGCAAGCCTTGCAAAGGCCCACGCGGCAATCCAGAGGAGCGCGCCAGATCAGCACCGCGCGCAATGGCCTGCGCCTGTTCGGCATAGACCTCGGTGAATGCATGCAAGCTGCCGTCAGCTTTTGCAATGCGCTGCAGCGAATGCTGCGTCAATTCAAGTGAAGACAACTTGCCCTCATCGAGGAGGGTCCTGAGTTCGGTCAAACCCAGCCAAGACAATGACATGTCCAAACTCCTTTGAGGTTGCAAATCAATTATTTTGTCGGTCCATTATGCCCATATTTATCACACAGGCCAAACCAGTCGGACGCTCAGTCAAAACAATATATTCCGCACAGAATCCGCTGGTTTTGTCGCTGAAACAATCAAGCTGCCGTCCTTGTCGGCTGCGTCAATCTTGACCCCCGACGCGTCGACGCCTTGACGCGCCATGCGGCGGTCGATGAACGTGAAAAGGTGTCCTGCAAGGGCAAGCGGTGCACAAGTTCAGCTTTTGATGAAATGAACTTGATGGGAAGCGCTTGCACCCTGGCCGTGCAACGGCACACTGATGAGACGCGTAGTGCGAGATGAGCGGCGTGCCGCCGCCGGCCCTGTCGCGGGCTGAGAGCCCTGTCCTGCTGAACGCCGATCACCTGCCTAGCAGTTGACCCACGCGCCAAAGCAGAGCGTGGACTGTCGAAGGCAACCTGTGTCTATCAACGAGGAGAACCGAATGAAGCACTTCCGCAAAGCCCTGATCGGCGCCGTCACCGTCGCCTGGAGTCTGTCGGCTGCCGCCCAACAGACCTGGTATCCGAGCAAGTTCGGCGCCGCCGACGAGATCGGCGCCGCCAACTATCTGACACCGGCCCTAGCGCTGGCGGCCGCCAAGCTGGTCAAGACCGGCAAGACCTATTCGCTGGGCATCACCGTCACCACCACGACCCCGGCCTTCCCGCCACGCACCTGCTCGATCTACATCGTGCAACCTGGTCAACAAGGTGGCTCCGAAGGCCTGGGGCCGACCAAGACCACCTACAACGACGACATCCTGAACTGCTGGAACGGCATCGGCACGCAGCTCGACGGCCTGGGCCACATCGGCGTCGGCGAGCGTTACTACAACGGCAACAAGTGGCAGGACTTTGCCAACATCGCCGGCCTGAAGAAGCTGGGCACCGAAAAGATCCCGCCCTTTGTCGCGCGCGGCGTCTTGCTGGACATGGCGGCGTATTACGGCGTCGACATCGTCAAGGAGGGCACCGCCTTCAACACGGCCGAGATCGAGGCCGCGGCCAAGAAGCAGGGCGTCGAAATCCGCCAGGGCGACGTGGTGATCTTCCACACCGGCTGGCTGAGCATCATCGACAGCGATCCCAAGCGCTTCGGTTCGGTCGAACCCGGCCTCGGCCGCGACGGCGCACGCTATCTGGTGTCCAAGAACGTGGTGGCCGTCGGCGCCGACACATGGGCAGTCGAGGCCATCCCGTTCGAGCAGGGCGCCGGTGTGTTTGAGGTGCACCAGATCCTGCTGCCGATGGGCGGCACCTACATTCTCGAGAACATCAACACCGCCGAGCTGGCCAAGGACAAGGCCTGGGAGTTCATGTTCGTACTGGGTCAGAGCAAGTACCAGGGCGCGGTGCAGTCGATGATCAACCCGGTGGCGATACGCTGAAGCGCTGAACACTGCGCGAAGGGCCGGTTCACGCCGGCCACCTGCCCTCGCGGGCCGCCCTGAGGCGGCCCGCTGCCGTTCAGGATCGGGTTCTCGTTGCGAAGGCGGACAGGCTTGGCGCGATGCTTGGCGGAGTCGGCACGACGATTGCTGAACTTCCGCATGCGCCGGGATGGCGCACCGCGATGCCGGTCCTGGTGCGGTGGCGCGCTGCCCGCCACACCAGTCTGGCGCTATGCACAAGCCTGATGCCAGATCACCGGTGGGCTCACGCTGCATCGCAGTCAGACGGGCGCCCAGACCGAGCGACAACAGTGGGTCGTTTGCGGGCCTTTTGCAGCTTGTCGAGCGTCTTCCTGCATGATGTAGCGCACCAGCACATTGGTATCTAGGCCAATCATCGTACAGATGATCTACGCGATGCAATGGTTTGGTTCATGTCTTCAATTGAGACTGACTTGCTTGCCTTGCAAAACATGTGTTTCAACTCGGTCACAGAGCGATCGGCAGCCATGAACAAGAATTGACCAGGCTCCAACTCGACAAATTCGACTCGATCACCGGCGTCCACCTGCAGTGACCGCCGAACACTTGAGGGGATGGTGATTTGACCTTTGCTCGTCACGGTTCCGGGCACGATGGCTTCAAAGACAAGCGCAATGAGGATAATTTTTTCAAACGCCCATCAGCCGCGCATTGACGGCATCGCTCAGCCGCGCGGCGATCTTGTTGTAGCCGGCCATGTTGGGGTGTATCTCGTTCAGCCAGTCGTTGCTGGTTCCTACGTCGGACGGGTTGGCCGGTAGCAATGTGTGGCGCGTATCGACAACGTGGAATGCCGGCAACTTTTTCCCCGGGGCGCCGCGGTCACTGTCCAGCGCCAGCAAGGCTTCGGCCAGGCGGTCGATCAGCCTGTCGGCGATGCGCTGCTGCAGCGACACGCCCAAGGCCGAATTCTTGAAGATCGGCCACAACCATGGCCCCTTGATGGCGACCGTGCCGAGAAATCGCCCCGGCGCGTTGCGTGGCGTCACGTAGTCGTAGGTATGCAGGAAAGCTGGCGCGCCCTGGCTCAGACCACCCACGGCATCGCGCAATTCGACGATGCGCTTGTAGCCGTCTTGGATGTTGGACAGCAGCTTGCGGAGCCGGGTTTCATCGATGTAAGCGACCGGATCCTGTGGGTTTAAGCCCGGCGATGGCGAGACATGGATCAATTCGGCAGCAGCGT
The DNA here is from genome assembly GCA_945878355.1 of Bordetella parapertussis. Classification (GTDB taxonomy): domain Bacteria; phylum Pseudomonadota; class Gammaproteobacteria; order Burkholderiales; family Burkholderiaceae_C; genus Pseudaquabacterium. The sequence goes on from CAMCTC010000073.1 coordinate 23,214, forward strand.
CGATCAAGTCATTCCCTCCCCCGCTGAGCAAGAGTGCATCAAATCGGGAACAGAAGTTCTTCTGCGCGAGGAATCTGACCAAGTCTTTGTGGTCGCTCAACTCCGACATATGGCGGATCGTGTCACCGGGGTAGGCCAAGTTCAGGATCAGCGTCCAGCGCGCCAACCTCAGCCCGTACAGCAGGTTGGATGACGGTATCGCGGCGATCGTGAACCACGAGTCGCCCTCCGCCAGCAAGTGCCACGTGTAGTCGGGGTCATCGGGTTGCAGGTTGTGCTCGCCAACGCCAATGTCACGCGGATTCAGCACGTCGGGTGGCAGCGCAGGAAACGTGTTTTGTATCGGCATTGAAAACTCCTGTAGGTCACAGCAAGCGCGGCGCGACCACCGCCCGCGTCGTCGGCGCATTCTGGGTCGCCCACGGATCACCCGGAACCCCCTGACCGCTTGCCAGTCCCTAGAACGCCGTCTGACGCAGCGATCCCAGTCGACAGCGCCGTCGTCAGAATGACGCTTGTCTGCGAAACACTATGCCGTGGCGGCACAGTGTTTTCAAACGCCCATTTGCCTGACCACCAGGCAGATCACGACCTTGGTCAGGCGGACGATGGACAAGCTGCTGGCGCCGACCTTC
>CAMCTC010000074.1 GCA_945878355.1 Bordetella parapertussis
TCTGCCGCCAACGATGACGCCATCACTTCAGGGCCCCTCGCGGGCCCTGACTCGTTGGGGGTGCCGCTATCAATCCTCGTCAGGCCAGGCTCAATTGCAAATCCGACACCTCACCGGCGAATAGTGGCGGGTTTACACCGGCGCCAACAACCAGACGGTGCCGGTGTCGCTGGCCTCGGCCGGCGTGCGGCGGGTGCTGGCGCTGGCCTACTTTCTGGTGTGGGCATGGCACGAACACCGCGCCGCCGCGCAACTCTTGGGCAAGAAGCCGGAAGACCGCTTCGTGGTTCTGTTCGACGAGCCCGAGACGCATTTGCACCCGCGCTGGCAACGCGCCATCCTGCCCAGCGTGCTGACCGCCATCAACACCCTGCGCGGCAAGGTCGGCCGTGCGCCGCAAATGCTGGTGGCCACGCATTCGCCGCTGGTGGCGGCCTCGCTGGAGCCGTACTTCGACCCCGCCCAGGACGACCTGATCCACCTGTTGCTACGCAACGGCCAGGTGGCCATCGACCAGGGCGGCTGGGCCACCCAGGGTGACGCCAGCAGTTGGCTGGTGTCGGAGACGTTCGGGCTGGAGCAGGCACGCTCGGTAGAAGCCGAAAGGGCCATCGAGGCGGCCGAAGCCTTCATGCGGGGCGACAAGCCTTTGCCCGCGGGGCTGGACACCCAGGCGGCCATTCACGCCCAGTTGCGCAGGCTGCTGTCGGCCGGCGACGAGTTCTGGCCGCGCTGGTTGGTTGCGTATTTCAGCGATCGTGGACGGTTGTTTCAGTCTGATCGTGCACGGTGAAACGGCGTCGGCGCGGATGCGCTGGGGGGGTGCGCAAGCACTAGGTTGGAATGTAGCTCAATCGTCCACGATCAGCCTGAAACGGGCTGTCGAGGGGCTGGAATTGGCGCCGATTTTGGGGTGATTTTTCTTCAGGTTTGAGGCCCCCGCCAGGCCGCCGGAGGCACCCCGACCGGGCATGAATTCATGCTCGGTCCAGGGCGCTTGACGGCCGGCGTGACCACAAGGGTTCACGGCGTATCGCCGCCACCGTCGTCGCGCATCGAGCGGGTGCCTTTGAGCTCGATCTTGTTGCTCGAGTGCACGACCCGGTCGAGGATCGCGTCTGCCAGGGTCGGATCGCTGAGGTAGGTGTGCCAGTCTTTGACCGGCAGCTGGCTGGTGATCAAGGTCGAGTGTGCGCCGATGCGGTCGTCGAGCAACTCCAGCAAGTCGTTGCGCTCGCGTTCGATTTGCTCCACCAAGGTCACGCTGTCGCGCAGGCCGCGGCGATGCTGACCGAAGAGTTTGGCTTGTCTGCTCGGCAGGCCTACCGCTACTTGCAGGAAGCACAGGCGATCGAACGTCCGGTGCCCGTTGCGGCGCCCAACGTGGCAATGACCGTCAAGGTGCCAGAGGACATCGCAGCGATGTTGCGCGCGCACGCGCTGGCAACGGGATTGACGATTGGCGATGTCGTCGCACGCGCCGTGTCGGCGCTATTGAGTCGGGAGCGCGGGGGTGTCTGAACGCCGCCAGCGCTGCCAAGTCCAATTCGAGTATTGCTTTGACCGTCTGTTCGGTGCCAAGCTCGAACAGGCCTACGACATCTTGGTTCCCGGTCGTATCCAACGCACCGGTGGACGCACGCGAGTAGGAGGGCATGGTCATGAAGATAGCGGCGATCTATGCGCGGGTGTCGTCCGACCAGCAGAAGGAGGACAAGACGATCAACAGCCAGACGGCCGCAGTGATGGCGTTCGCGTCGACCCAAGGCTACAGCGTACCGGCTGAGTGGATCTTCGAGGACGAGGGATTCAGCGGCGCCACGCTGCTTCAGACTCAACGGCGCGTCGAGCGGCTGCTCACCGCGTATCAAGAGGACTTACTGAGCCTGGACGAACTGCGCCGGCGCATGCCCGAGTTGCGCCAGCGCGAGACGCGTTTGAAGGCGGAACTCGACTCGCTGAATGCCCAGCTTGCCGACCAAGCCACGTACCTGCGGCTCGCTCATACGCTGGGTGAATTCCTCGAGCGCCTGCGCACCCAAAGCCAGGGGCTAGGCGTGCTGGAACGCCAACGCGTCGTAAGATTGCTCGTCAAGGAAGTCATCGTCGGCGACGACAGCATCACGATCCGGCATTCGATTCCGACCTCGAGTCGTCCCTCCGGCGGGCCTGCTGGATCGCTCAATTCGCGCACTACCGCCGCCGACGCCAGCGATTCGAGACAAGATTCGCTTTTGTGTACGTGGCGTGGCGTCGCCGCTGCTGGCCAACGTTTTTCTGCACTACGTCTTTGACCTCTGGGCGGCGCAGTGGCGCAAGCGAGAGGCCACGGGCAAGATGATCGTCGTGCGCTACGCTGACGACATCGTGGCGGGCTTCGAGCGAGAGGCCGATGCGCGGCAGTTCTGGGATGCGATGCGCGAACGGTTCGCGAAGTTCGCGCTTGAGTTGCACGGAGACAAAACCCGTTTGCTTGAGTTCGGTCGCTTTGTCGCGCCGAGTCGAAAGCAGTGCGGGCTCGGCAAGCCAGAGACGTTTACCTTCCTGGGGTTCATCTTCATATGCGGCAAGTCCCGGCGCGGAGCCTTCCAGCTCCAGCGAAAGAGCCGAGGCGACCGCATGCGGGCCACACTCCAGGAGATCAAGGTGCAGTTGCGAAAGCGCATGCACGACCCCATCCCTTCACAAGGGCGATGGTTGAGGTCGGTGGTGCGGGGGTACTTCGCGTACCACGCGGTGCCCACCAATATACGGGCGATCGGGGCCTTCCGATATCACGTCACGGATCTCTGGCGCCGCACGCTACGGCGACGAAGTCAGAAGGATGGTATGACGTGGGAACGGATGACCCAACTTGCTGCGGACTGGTTGCCACAGCCCCGAATCCTTCATCCTTGGCCTGACAAACGCTTTGACGTCAAACACCCGAGGTGGGAGCCCAGTGCGTGAATTGCGCACGCTGGGATCTGTGCGGGGGGCGCTCAGCAATGGGCGTCCCTACCGCGATCCTCGATCACACCGGCTGTAGAGCACGGTGCGCTCGCGACACCGGGCACACAGAAACATGCGGCCGACCGATTCCATACAGGGCCTCCTCTTCATCGACGATTGTCCGCTTCGGATGGTCGATGGCAGTTGACGTGCACACTCGCCAAAAACGACACCTCACCGGCGAATAGACGCGGGTCTTGACCGGCGTTCACAGCAGGTCGCTGCAAAGTGCCGCCACTCACACCCTCGTCTTTGTAGGCGGGCTCAACCGCGGCCCAACCGAGGCCGCGCTGGCTGGCGATGTAGGCCAGGCAGGCCTCTACCTGGAACTCGATCGAAGTCATCTCGCCGCGATGTGCGTCGGAGACCGAAACCCGTGCATAGACGGCGCAGCGCTTGGTCTGCTCGGCAAGACCTTGATGCGCCGGAATCGGTGGAGTCTTCACAGGCTCAATCATCCCAGAGGGAGATTTTCAGGTGAGAGTTCTCTTGCGAACCTGGATGCGACATGTACTTGACACCATATGGTTTTTAAGACATATTACGCAGGCATGAGCTGGACAGTCCTCTTCCACGAAGCTTTCCACACCGAGTTCAGTGGCCTGGATGACGACTTGCAGGACGAACTGCTCGCACATGCGCGATTGCTGGCGGAGTTCGGGCCGAATCTGGGCCGACCCACCGTGGACACGCTGAAGGGATCACGCCACGCCAACATGAAGGAGCTGAGGTTCTCTTGGGCGGGCGAAATTTGGCGGGTGGCCTTCGCGTTCGATCCTCTGCGGCAGGCGGTCATGCTGGTCGGCGGTGACAAGGGTGGTGCGGACCAGCGCAGGTTCTACAAGCGATTGATCCAGGTGGCAGATGACCGCTACGGCGATCACCTCGCCACGTTGCAGAAGCAGACAAAGGAGGTATCCCGTGGCAAGAAAACTCGATGAAGTGATGGCTGTGCTGCCGAAGACGCGACAGCGCCGGATCGAGGCCCGCGCGATGGAGCTGGCCACGCTGAAGGACCTGCGCCAAGCTGCGCAGCAGACCCAGGAGCAGTTGGCGGCCACGCTGGGCGTCGGCCAGGACGCGATCTCCCGCCTGGAGCGTCGCAGCGACATGCTGCTGTCGACTCTGAGGCACTATGTCGAGAGCATGGGCGGCAAGCTGGAACTCGTGGCCCAGTTTCCCAACCGCCCCCCCATGGTGATTGAGCACCTTGGTAGATCTTCTGGGGGCTTCATGAGGCCGAATCGACCCGATCACGTGCCCGAAAAACGGCCTGAGAAGTGAGTGGCCGGAGGTGCTTGCGGACGGTGAATCATATTCCACTCTGCCACCATTCAAAGCTCCGCAAGGGGCCGTAAGACAAGAAAGCCCTAAGTAATTTAACGACTTAGGGCTTTTTCATTTTCGCGCCGGGTTGCTAGGGTCACCGAACCTGCAGCACCACTTTGCCGAAATGCGCGTTGGCTTTCATGTAGGCGAGCGCCGCTGCGGCTTCATCGAGCGGGAAACAGCGGTCTATCGGGAGCGCCAACTTGCCGGTGCTCACCGAGGCCCACAGGTCTTGCCGCACCAAGCGGTTGATTTCGCGGATCTCCTCCACCGACCGCGTGCGAAAAGTGACACCGATGTAGGAGATGCGCTTGGCCGCGTGCAGGTCGAAATCGAACTCGCCTTTCGCACCGCCCAGCCTACCGACGTTGACGATGCGGCCAAGCACGCGGGCGGCCTTCAGGTTCGCATTGGCGACGCTGGCCGAGACCTGATCGACGATCAGGTGCACGCCTTTGCCTTGCGTGGCAGCAATGACCTCGTCGGCCCAACCCGGATGGGTGGTATCGATCGAAAGGTCCGCGCCCCAGGCGCTGAGTTTTGCGCGGCGTCCTGGGTTGGTGGAGGAGCCAATCACCAAGCTCGCTCCCATGAGCTTGGCGATCTGCATGCCCATCAACCCGACGCCAGAGCTTGCGCCCTGGATCAACACGGTCTCTCCTTTGGCGAGGCCGCCGACAGTCACCAGCGCGTTGTGCATGGTCGTCAGCGCCACGGGCAGCGTGGCGGCTTCTTCGTAACTCATGCCGGAGGACGGCAGCAGGTGCACACGCCCTCGATCGGCGAGCGCGTATTGCGCGAAGCCTGCAGCGCCCGATGCCATCACCCGGTCGCGGGGTTTGACATGGCTCACGCCTGTCCCCACTGCCGCAACCTCGCCGGCGAACTCCATCCCGACGACCGTGCCCGCGCCGCCGATCGCGCCGTGGCTGTGTCCGGCGGCGACCGCGAGGTCGGCGCGGTTCAGGCCGCAGGCATGCACAAGGATCAAGACCTGGTCTGGCTGCGGCACAGGGGTGGCAACTTCACGGATTTCCACACCGGCTGGCGTGACGATTGCGGCTTTCATGAGTTTTCCCCGAAGAAGGTGGTTGAGTTGGGCGGCAGTGTAGGCTGCCATGGGGAGGCCATCGTGAGGGCAACGCGCTTGACGTCGGCTTTGTGCGTGGCTTCTTCAGCATCAACATCGTCCAGTTCGTGGCGATCGTCTGGAGCCTCAGCGCTTTGAGTCCGTAGCCCCAACGAATGTGCGCGTGGCGCAGATCGGCGTGATCAGGGGCCACCTAAAATGAACGGCAGCCTACAAGGACAGCGCGATGAGCATCAAGAGCGACAAGTGGATCCGCCGCATGGCCGATCAGACCGGCATGATCGAGCCCTTCGAGCCTGGCCAGGTTCGGAATTCTGCCGATGGCCAGAAGATCGTCAGCTATGGCACCTCGAGCTACGGCTACGACGTGCGCTGCGCGCGCGAGTTCAAGGTCTTCACCAATGTCTACTCGACCGTCGTCGATCCCAAGAACTTCGACGAGAAGAGCTTCGTCGACATCGAGGCCGATGTCTGCATCATTCCGCCCAACAGTTTTGCGCTGGCGCGCACGATGGAGTATTTCCGCATTCCTCGCAACGTGCTGACGATCTGCCTGGGCAAGAGCACGTATGCGCGCTGCGGCATCATCGTCAACGTCACGCCTTTCGAGCCCGAATGGGAAGGCTTTGTGACGCTGGAGTTCAGCAACACGACGCCGTTGCCGGCCAAGATCTACGCTGGCGAAGGCTGCGCCCAGGTCTTGTTCTTCGAGAGTGATGAGGTCTGCGAGACCAGCTACAAGGACCGTGGCGGCAAGTACCAGGGTCAGCGCGGCGTCACGCTGCCCAAGGCCTGATCGGCGCTGGGTCTTCCGCCATCAGGCGCTGCGCCCCAGGCTTGGGCGGCCAGCTGAGCTTGTCTCACTGGCCGGCGCGCACCAGACGCACATGGCGCAGCGTGCCGTCGTTGGCGCCAGGACCGATGTCGCCGTCCTGGAATCCGACCCACCATACCCAGCCCGCTTTGGCCACCCAGGGCGACGAGCTCCAGTAAGCCGTGCTCTGGGTGTTTGGAAACAGCGAGCGATTGACTGCCGGTGCCGAGCAGCCGCGGTTGACCAGCGAGGCCAGTTCATTGCGGTTGGGCAGTCGCCAGTCGTTGAATCCACGGCCTGCGCCTTTGGCGTCGGCGTTCGCAGCGCTGACTCGTTGCAGCGCTTTCTGCAAGCTCGGGGCGGCCTGTGCGCTACCGGTGCCGCAGCCAGTGCCCGATTGACCTTCGGTGCACTGTTGCCACATCAGCCCGGTGGCCTTGTCGGTGACGGTGCCGTTGCCGTTGTCGGCGTAGCGCGCGCTGGCCTCGGTACATGAGCTCTGGGGCAGGATCGCGGCGCCGCTCACCAGCCGGCTGGCGAACGACTTGGTCTTGTTGTCGTAGCCCATCGCGCCGGACCCGAAATCCAGGCGCCAGGCTGCGCCACTGTCAACCGCTGCCGGCGCATTGGTCCAAAAGCTGAGGCCTTCGGTGGGAAGGAAAATCGGGTCGATCTTGGCGGCAGTGCCAGTGCCAGAGTCGACCAAAGACAGCAACTCCTCAGGGCTGGGCAAGCGCCAGTCGCCTGAGCCGCAGCGCTTGACCGCGTTGTTGGCCGAGACATTCGCGATGCTGTCGCTCCAGGTTCGAGATGACACCATGGTCGTGTCCCAAGTCAGGCCGGTCACGCGGTCGACCACGCAGCCGTCAGTTCGAGACTTGTCGTACGAGAAGCCGACGCGGCCATCGCCTGTGCTGTTGGTCAGCGCCAGCACATCGCGACCTTGATCGCCATCCTGCCCAGGCATGTCGGTCGCAGCGCAATCGACCAACACATCCTTGCTGTTCAGGCACTGGGTGATGCCAGTGTCGTTCAGGCCTGCGCTGTAGCTGCCGGCGCCGATGGACAGGGTGTTGCCGGTGTTGACGATGGTGCCGGTGATGCGTTCGGTCTTGCCAGCCCAGTCCACCAGCAATTCAAAGCTCTTGCTGGCCTTGAAATTGCTGTTCGGGCAGACCGTGATCGAAATTGCACCGCTGCTGTTGCCAGCCGCAATCTCGATCCGACCGTCGGTAATCGACACGTAATCCACGCCTGCCGTGCAGTTCATGCCGCCGACGGCGAAGCCAGTGGTCACATTGGTCATGAGATCGGCTGTTCGCGCAGGGATCGCTTGGGGGCCGACGTAGCCTTTGGGCAATGTGACCTGAAAGCTCAGCGATTTGTTTGAATCGAGCGCGAACTCGGATTTGGTGATCAGCTGCGTCATGGGGTCGGTGCTGGCGTTGTTGCCGGAACTGCCGCCGGAACTGCCGCCGGAGCTGCCGCCAGAGTCGGTGCCGCTGCTGGAGCTGCCGCCAGGACTGCCGCCGCAGCCCACGACCAGAAAAGCCAGCAGTGCCAGCAGAAGTTTCCCGTTGCAGTGGTTCATGTTGATCGTCCGGTTGTCAACGAATGGGGGCTTGGCTGTCGGACCCGGCACTGGGCCGATGGAAGCCGGCGCCGATGAAAGACAGTTGGTTTTGCAGCGATTGCTCGCGCAGGCGAAGCTGAACGCGCTGCCGGCGGTGGCGCCAGGCCGTGATCGACCTCGCACAAGCCAACAGCAGCGGCAGGGTGATGCTTTGCGATCCTGGCAGCCAGGCGGCCAGGCGCAGCGCCACGGTTGAAGACCGGGGCAAGATGTCTCGCAACACAGCGGATTGGGGCGAGATGCAGCAGACCGCGTCGATACGGTCCGCGCCGCTGTCGGCCAGTCGAGCCAGCAGCGCTTGTTCGGCTCGGGCCGAATCCAGCACTTCGGCCAACAGCAGCCTCAGCGGTGTGCCGACTGCCGCGACGTTGAGTGGGGGCAGGTTGCCGTGGGGCGCTAGCACCCACAAGCTGCCGCGCCAAGGCGCGACGGAGTCGACGGGTGTCGGCTCAGGCGATTCCACCTCCAGGCCACTGCGTTCGAGCAAATCGGTCAGCGTGCGCGCCTCATCGGTGTTGCGCGCAATCACCAGCAGCGCCGAGTCGGTGTCAGCGTTCGCGGCCCGGCTGATCCAGGCTGGCAAATCGGATGACCGCGCCAGCCATTCGCGGCGCAGCGGCCATTGCCGAGGTGGCGGGTTCGCCAGCCGCGACACCAGCAGACCGTGGCTGGACCACAGCTCAGCGGCCACGCCTGACAGGCAGGCACCGGCGCCGCCGAGCCGGTGATAGCGTGCAACAAAGGCACCGATGCTGGTGCGCTCAATCGTGCGCGCAATCGGCGACAGCGGCACGCCGACGCGCGCCTCGATGGCTTGTGTGATGCCAACCATCAGGCTGCGTTGAACCAAGGCTTTGGCCACAGCCTCGGGTCTGGGCAGAACCGTCTCGCCCTGTACCGCATAGTGCAAGCCTGGTTGCAATCGGTCACGCACGCACAGCGCTTGCAGCAGCAACTCATCTCGCCGCACTGGACTTCGCCACATCACGGGCAACTTCTTGGCGAGTTCGGCGGCGAGCGCTCGGCCTGCGTCTGTGAATTCGAGGCTGCCGTCGCTTTGCACCGAGCAATGCAGGTCGGCCCGCAGTTCATCGCAGACATCGCGCGCAGCTGCGATGGCTTCGGCCAGCACAAGGCTGTCGTCGGCGGCCGACAGCGTCACCGGATTGAGTGCGTCGTCAATCAGCACGCGGTCGATCTCATCGATCAGTGCCGAGTGCATGCCTCGGGTCAGCGAGCGCAGGCCAGCGGCCGGCTGGATCCATTGTTTTAGCTCTCGACGCAAGCGGTCGGTCACGCCATCTTGCAGTCGCAGTTCTCGACAGTGGTCTGTGATCAGACGGCGAACCGGTGCATAAAGTACGTCGACGCGGTAGGCCAGCAGGGTTTGCTGCGCGGACGTGTCGCCGGTGATGGCCGCCACACGCAAGTCACAGCGGTCGAACAAGGGCCGCATCGCCAGCTCTGACAACTGGGCTTGACCGTCGTCGGCGGTCAGTACATGGCAGGGCCGGCCCGACCAGGCCAGCACCACCGCGGCCATTGCCAGCGCCAGCATTCGGGGCGGGCCGCTGGCGATTTCGACCGCCTGGCCTCTGAGCATCGCCAGCGCTGCGGCCATGTCGCCGCGGCCCGGCGGTCGGCCAAGCACCCGCTCAGCGACTGCCGCAATCCAGGCCAGCGCTGCGACCTGCGCGTCGCGTTCGGCACGCGGCTCAGCACGCATCGCGCTGCGTCGGCACAGCGCGCGCTGCTCGACCAATGCCTGGCGCAAACGCAACTCATCGCTGCGGCGCGCATCGTTGTGGACTTCAAACAGCTTGGTCAGGCTGCGCTTGCCGTCGCGTTGCGCCAGCCAGCCACTGATTTGGCGGGCCAAAGGCAGGTGCACAAGCGGGCCGACAGGCAGCCAAGGGTCGCGCGGCGTCGACCAGTCCTGGTTGGCAGGCGGGCGTTCGCGTGTCACAAGCCGTACCTCTTTTGCAGCACCTGCATCAAGGCCTCGCGGGCGCGCTCGTAGAGCGGGCGGGCGGGCAGGTCGATTCGCAACACACCTGAGAGCCCATGGTAGGCCGACACCATGGCCAGCGAGGTGTCGGCAATGCTGGCATGGATCTCGAAGAAGGCCTCGGCGGTCTGCGTGCCGCTGCTGTCGTCAGGCTTGACCGCCACATCGCCGCCACCCAAGAAACCCAAGGCTGGCGAGGCCAGCTTCTGCCGTTGGTAGGGCACCAGGCCAATCTGCTCGGCCTTGATCAGCTGACTGGCCTGACCGTGCAGCCGCAGCCCGCCGGTGTGCTGCTCGGCCTGGAACAACTGGGCTGCCATGTCCTGCTCCACCACCGCAGTGAATCGGAAATGTGTTCGATCGATCACCTCGCCCAGCGCGAAACCTCGTTCAAGCCAGCCGCCGAGTCGTTCATGCAGTTGCGGCGCCACCCATTCGCCGTCGTGGGCGGCGCGCAGCACCAGTCTGGCGATCATGTCTTCGAGCTCTTTGACCCGGTTGTCGAGCACGTCCAGTCGCTGCTGCAGCGGCGCCACGTCGGCCGGCATGCGCAGCAGCGCCAGCCGCTGTTGGGCCTGGATCTCGCGGCGCTGCAGGCGGGACAGCTCGAGCTGCAGTTCGAGGTCGGGGTTGCGCAACCGCGCGATCAGGTCGCCGCGACGCAAGACCTGGCCATGGCGCGCCGGCAACTCGACCATCAGGCCTGGTACCTCGCTGTAGATCATGCTGCTGTTGCGGGCCTCGAGAACGCCGGGCGCGCGCATCGCGTAGGGCATTGGTGCCCACACCAGCAGCAGGTACAGCAGGCCGACCAGCAGCGCGACAGCCGTCAACGCTCGGCTGCGGCGGCCGTGCAGCGCAGGTCCAGCCAAGTGGCTGATCAGTTTTCTCGCCGGCATCACCAGCATGCCGAACGCGGTGGTCGCTGCCATCAGCAGGCCGACCCCGAACCATTGGTCGGTGACGAACATCACGATCGAGATCGTGATGCTGATACGGTAGAAAAAGGCCGCCGCACCATAGGCCGTGAACCACCACCATTCACTCGGGTCGGTGGCCGGGCTCATGCTGTTGCGCAGTCCGAGCAGCCAGCGGTTGGCGAAGTACAGCCACTGCTGTTGGCCTTTCTGGTACAGATTCGGGATCTCGACCAGATCGGCCAGGATGTAGTAGGCGTCAAAGCGCACCAGCGGGTTGCCGTTGAACAGCAGGCTAGACACCGACCCGACCACCATCACGTTGAACGCTACGCTGTGGACCAGTCCGTCGCCGGTGTGGGCCCAGACCAGCGCGCCGACCGCGGCGATGAACAGTTCGGCCAGCATGCCGGCCGCGCCGACATGGGCGCGCTGCCATTTGCTGCGCAGCGACCAAGTCGCGGTCGCGTCGATGTAGGGCAGCGGCGTGAGGATCAGGAACATCACGCCCATCGTCGGCACATGGGCGCCATAGCGCTTGCAGACGAAAGCGTGGGCCAGTTCGTGCAGTACTTTGACCAAGGTCAGACTGAGGTAGAGCCAGCCCAGGTTCGACACCGCCAGCATGCCCTGCGAGTGCTGGGCCAGCGCATCGCGATGCTCGATCACGGTCGCGCCACCGGCCAGCAACACCACCCACCAAAGCGCCCAGGCCCAAGGCCCGGTCATCCGCAGCAGCAGCGGCTGGAGCCGGTCTAGCCAGCGGTCGGGGTTGACCAGCGGGACGCGCACGTACAGGAACGCCATCAGCTTGCCGACCGACTCGCGCTGGCGCATGCTGCGACTGCGCTCGAAGATCAAGTCGTTGTGCGGCTGACCCTTGAAGTGCAGCAGGTTCGACAGGTGCAACTGCGACAGCAGCCGCACCACCTCGTCCTGGCCTGGCACGCGGTCAGGATGCGCCAGCGCATGTTCGTGCCACAACTCATCGACGCTGCGCTCGGTGCTCAGCGATTTGAGAAAGGCATGAGCCTCAGGCGTGACTCGAAAGTAACGTTGAGAATACGGGTCCTCCAGCATCACCCAAGGCTTGCCGCGGTAGCGCTGGGGCTGGGCTTTGACCGTGGGCAGCAGCGCCACGCGGGCGTCGGCCACCTGGTACCAGGATTCGCTGAACGTTGAGCCCGGCATGCTGTGCGGCTGGGCGCCTTAGAACCAGAGCGCCAGGCGTATCGCGTCGACCAAGCGGTGGACGAGGATCCAAGCCACTTGGCGCTCGCCGGCATCTATTCGCACCGCCCCGCTCATGCCGGGGCGCCACCAGTCCTGCGGTGCCTGTGACAACTCGGCACGGACCAGGAACTGGTTGCCTTCCTGGCCGCGGGTTTGCGCCACCGGAATCACCGAGGCCACGCGCAGCGGGATCGCTTGCTCGGGGCGGGCTACCAACACCAATTCGCCGCCTGCCTGCAGCCGCAGCAGCGCTGCGTCGCGTTCGGGCACTTGCACCACGACGTACAAGGCCTCGATCCGAGCGACTCTGTAGAGCTTGTCGCCACGCCGCACCGGTGCGCCTTGCAGGTCTTTGCGATCTCCGTCCACCACCACGCCACTGAACGGCGCACGCATCACCGCGAGCTCGATCTGCTCGACCAGGCGGTTGAGCCTGATCTCTGCCTGCGCGACCCGCGCCGCCGAGATCTCCTGCTCGCCCAAGGCGCCGTTGGCTCTGGCCTTGTCGGTCTCGGCGACATAGCGCCTGAGTTCGGCGCCGGCATCGAGCTGTTGCTGGCGCAGGTCCCGGGTGTCGAGCGTCGCGAGCACGTCGCCCTCTTGGACCAGATCGCCAGCATTGACGATGGCCTCCTCGACCCGACTGTCGAACTGGGCGCTGACGATCCTGGTGTTGTCGGTGCTGAGCTGGCCGGTGGCCTGTATCCGGTAATCCCAATGGCCAAGCAGCGAATACATCAGACACATCGACAGGGCCGCAGCGGCCAGCTTGAGCCCGGCATGGCGTGGACCCACCAGATCACGCAGCGACTGCCTGGCGGCGTCGCGCCAGCGCAGCACCCAAGGCCGCTCGCGCGCGTGCAGGCTGGCCAGCCAGGGCAGCACCAGCTCGATGGCCAGTCGGATCTGCTGCAGCACCAACTTGTCGAGCGCTTTGTCAGTGAATCCCATCAGCAGCGCGCCGGTGGGCATGGCTTCGGTGCCGCGCAGCGAGAACGAGGCCCATTGGCGCAGCCCAGTGGCTTCGCGCAATTGCTCGTGCGCGGGCAGCGGTTCATCGGGCGTCTGGTCATCGAGGCGCAGCGGCCCCTCGTGGTCCAGCACTTCGTCGAGCGCGTCCTCCACCACCTGAAGCTGGTGGCTTCGGCGGTCGAAGCGGTCGAGATGACTGATCGCGACGGCCTGCATGCTGGCATCCTCGCGCCAGCCCAGCACCACCTGGGTTGCAGAATGCTGCGCTGCGAGGCCGTTGACGATCGCCAACGCTGCGCTGCCGAAGTTCTCGGCCTGCGATACCTGGGCCACGATGTCCAGCGCAGCGACCAGACCCAGGCCCGGTTCCTCGGTGCTGGAGCTGGCGCCCGAAGCGCTTGCCGTCGGTACCTCGGGCTTGGCGTCTGGCTCCCCAGGCGCCGTCACTTCGCCAGCGTTGGCCGCAGGGTCGTCGCCGGGGATGTCAGCCACCAGCATCGCCCGCAGCATCAGCTCGTTGAGGTGCTGGCGTTCGCGCTCTGGAATGCTGAGCAGTGCAAAAGCGCCGTGGCGCCTGGCCAGTCGCACGACGCAGCGCCAGACTTCTTCGCCTGAAGGCAGGCGCGCCGGGCTCATCGCAAAACCCTGGTTGCTGGCTCTGGCCACGAGCGGCGGCAGTTCCTCGGCCCAACCGAGCGCCGCCGGTGGATCGAGATCGACTCGGCTGCTTTGGCCCAGCAACAGCCAGCCGGGCAACACCGTGGGTGCGTCTGCAGCTTGGTCGACAAGCTGCTCAATGATCGACACGGCCAGCCCGCGGCAGAGCGTTTGAAGTGCTTCGGCGAGCCGGTCCCAGTAGCCTGCATGGTTGCATGGCAACCCCCGCAGTTCCAGCAACGAGCGAATCAGATTGCCGCTGGCGCTGTTGCTCACTTCGCGGCCCCGAGCCGAATGAAGCCCTTGATGCCGGGCGCGATACGGCCTGTCGGGTTGTTGAATTTCAGCCGCAACTCGACCAGCCCGCTGGAAGCGTCGACTGCAGGCGACAAAAAGCTCACCACGCCTTGGACATCGGCCAGCCCGAGGCCAGGCTCGAAACGCACCGTCATCGAGCTGCCTTCTCTCAAGCCCAGGGCTGCAGTGGCGGGCACGTTCACGCGCAGGTGGCAGACCGAGGCATCGACCAGCCGAACCAGCGGATCACCAGGCTTGGCCCATTCACCCAGGTTGACGTCGAGTCGCGCCACTACGCCGGCCACTGGCGCAACCAGACGCCGCAGTTGTCGGTCCTGCTCTGCAAAGGTCAGCTCCAGCTTTTCGCGCCGCTTCTGGGCCTCGAGCTGGATCGCGCGACCGTGGCTGATGATGTAGTCGAGCTCGACCCGTGCAGCTTCGTCGCGGCTGACCGCGCCGCGCGTGGCTTGCAGCTTGCGCACATCCTCGAACAAGGGCTTCAGGATCTTGACCCGTTCGTCGGTGGCCTGAACTTCCGACAGGTCCTCCAGCATGATCTTGCGGCGCTCGATCTCGGTCACCTGGGTTCGGTCGTCAAGCTGCAACAAGACCTGGCCCGCCTCGACCTTGCGGCCCAGTTCGCCCACTACTTTTGCCACCACACCTGGTACCGCGACACTGAGCACCAGGTCGTGGCGCGCATGCACGATGCCGGCGAAGTCGGCTGCTGCTGCTGTCCGCATGCAGGCCCATAGCAAGCAAGCGAGCAGCAGGGGGCCGATCTTGCGCAAGGCTTGAGGTGTACAAGGGTTGCAGTCGGTAGCCATGTCAGTTTTCAATCCGTACCTCATGCGCGCTGAGCAGGGTCCCGTCCGACATGCGTAGCGCGACCAGCGCCAGCTCGGCTCTCATCGCGCCGTCGATCAGGCGCAGCCGGCTCTCCAGCAGGTCGCCCTCGCGCCGTAGCAGACGGTTCAGCGGTGCAATCCCACTCTGGAACTGCAGCCGCTCGGCTTCAAACAATTCGATCCTTGAGGCCTGCTCGATCCGCAGCCCCGTGAGCTCGAGCAACGCGCTGTTGAATTGCTGTGCTCGGCTGCTCAGCTCGTTGGCCAAGGCATTGCGAACCGATTTCAGCTCAAGTTCGGACTGCTCGACCTTCAGGCGTTGTGCTCGGTGCTGGGCTTTAGCCTTCACGTCCTCGCCCAGCGGGATATCAAATGTCATGCCCAGGCCCCAGTCGGGGCGATGGGTGCTGAAGGCAGACGAGATCGCGTCTCTCACGCCGTAATCGAGCCCGCGGTTGGCGTAGCTCAGCTGCAGGTCTAGCGCGGGCAGCTTGCGGTTGTCGGCGAGCTCTAGGCGGCGCTCGGCCTGGTCCTTGCGCAGCAGTGCGATCTGGTAGGCCGGCCAGACGATCAGCGCCGCATCGACGACGGGCTCGTTGTACAGCTTGTGAGCGTCGTCGCGCAGCAAGCGGCTGCCAATCAGCGGCCAGCCGCGGTCTTGCGGCGGCAGGTCGAGCAAGACCTGGATTCTCGACTCGGCTTCGCTGACTTGCTGGGCGTTGCGCGCGAGGTCGGCCTCGCGGCTGGCCACCATGCTTGTCGCTTCGGCCTCGCTGCCCGGTGCCAGTCGACCGCCGCTGACGCGCGCCAGCACATCAGCTTTCAACTCGCGGGCGTTGGCCAGCGCTTGGTGACGGATCGATTGCGTTTCCTGGGCGCGCTGGAGTTGCCAGTAGGCCGAGAGCGCCTCATTGCCAATGCGCAGCAACTGCTGGCGGTATTGCCAGGCGGCGATGTCGCGCTCGGCCTCGGCCACACGCAGGTCGACCTCCATCACTTTGCGGCCCGCACCGCGCAGCAGCGGCTGCCGGATGGTCAGCGTGGCGATGCCCGAGGTCTCGGTGTCGCTGCGATAGGTCGGCGAAGACGCGATGATGTTGCTGCGCTTCTCAGCCACCCGCATGCTCAAAGACAGCTCGGCACCGGTGGGGGTTCGCATGCGTGCGCCGGCCTCACCGGTGCGGCCAAGCTCATTGGCCGTCGTGATACCGCCGAGCACGGCTGCGAGTTGCTCTTCAACGCTGCGCTGGATCTGACGACCGTCGCGCTTGAAGTTGGCGAACAGTGCAGGTTGGTAGATCTGAGTTTCGGCGAGATAGCCTTCGGTCGCGATGCGCGACTGCATCCGGCTGAAGGCCAGATCGGAGTTCTGCAGTACCGCGAGTTGCAGCAAGCGGCCGGGGTCCAGCTTGGCACCTGACCCCGATTGGGCCCAGATCGGCAGGGATAGGGCGAGGCAGCAGATGCCGACCGCCCTCAAAGAATGTCTGAGCAGCGATCGAGGAGGGCAGTGACGCATGAGGTGCTGTAGAAAGCGCCGGCCAGCACAAAGTGCGTTGACCGGCTGCTGTGGTCAGTGCGTGCCGGAGACCGGCGTCGCGCTGGCCAGTGCCAGGATGCTCTTCTCCTTGAGCGTCATCAGGCGCTCGATCTGGGCCAGCGAGATCAGCTGGGCGTAGATCGCCGGCAGATAACGCTTCTTGCGCATTTCCAGGAAGCGGTCGTCGGACAAATTGTTCAGGCGCTCTTCGTTGATGACATAGCAGCCAGCGATGTTCTTGACACCACCGTTATCGCGAACCCGCATGTTGAGCGGCGTGAACATGTTGTTCTCAGCCAAGAACTTGGCGAACTCGCGGGTCAGCGCGTCCATCTGCTGCAACTCAGAAAGATAGCGCTTGACGTTTTCGATCACCTGGGTTGGCTCGCCCTTGTCATCAAACATCGCGGCACCTTCGGTGTCGCTGACCAACTCGCTGCCTTCATCGATGCAGATCGTGAACTGGCCTTCCTTGTCGGTGTTGGCCAGTGCGAACGGATAGCGGCGGATGATGGCGGGCACATAAGAGGCCTCCCATTTGCCGGCTTCGCCGACAAACAAGTTCTCGCCAGCATCCAGGCCGAGCAGGGCGACGGGGCGGAACTCGTCTTTTTCCTTGTCTTCCAGGAAGACGATCGGGTAAACCGCAGCGGCACGGGCGAACTCATGCATGGTCACGTAGGCGATGTGGAACTTCGAGGCGAAACCGAAGCTGGTGATCTCGCGGATCTTTTTGCCTGCGTGGCGGTCGCGGTTGACGGGAACGACTTTTTCAAACATGGGAACTCCTGAGGATTGATGGCGGACTGTATGGATGTCTGCGGGGCTGGTTTGCGTCCCGGACATGCGCCCGGTGCGATCGATCCGACGAGATGCGGAGCCACGGACCACACCAACCGTTTAGTGTCCGCTGATTTGAGGTTGTAAAAATGACAAAATCTTGCCGAAATCGGTAAACAGTGTTTGCCATCTGTAACCCATCAAAATTGTGGAGCGCTGTCCTGGGATGACGACGAGAGAATCCGACAGCGAGCGGTGGACCTGGTTGCGTGGGATCTTGGGCCTGGCCAAGGGGCTGGTCATGGCCAGCTTGCTAGGTTGGGGCTCTTGGGCTGGCGCGGTCTTGCTCGACAGCGCTACGGGCCGTCAGGCAGTGCAAGCTGCCATGCTGCTGGACCCGACCGGCCAGCGCACGCTGGCAGAGGTTCAGGCGGCTGATGCGGGCTTTGAGGCACCGTCGAGCCGCTTCACGCTGGGTTACCGGGCTGGCCATGTCTGGCTGAGGTTCACGCTGCAGCGGCCGGCGGCATCGTCTGAACCCTGGTGGTTGGAGCTCAGCTCGCCTTTGGCCGACGAGGTTCGCTTGTACGCGCTGCGGGCCGACGGCAGCGTGGTGGAACAGGTGGACGGCGACGAGCAGCCCCATGTGCAGCGTGCGCTCGACCTCCGACACCCTGTTTTCAGGCTGGATTTGGCGCCGGATGCGCCGCAGACCTACTACCTGCGCATACGCTCGCGCAACGCGCTGGCATTCGACCTGACGGCCTGGCAGGCTGCGCCATTGCTGGCAGGCGCGGTCAAGTCCAGCCTGTTGTTCGGCCTTTTCGCCAGCGTCCACCTGACCATGGCCTTGGTGGCATTGGCGTCCTATGGCGCTGGGCGCAGGCCGTTGATGCTCAATTTTGCGCTGTACGCCATCACCGCACTCGCCAGCCTCGGCGGAGTTTCGGGCCTTTTGCAGCAGTGGGTCTATCCGGGGGTTGCAGGCCGACTCAACGACTGGCTGGTGGCTGGGGCCTTGATGAGCTCGGTGCCGATGTTCCTGCAATTCGCGTTCGGCACGCTCGGCCTTGAAGGCCGGATCCAGACCTGGGCCAGGCGATCGTTGGTGTTGGTTTGGGTTGTTTCGCTGATGTCTGTATCAGCGATCGCGGTCTCGTTCGATGTCTTTCAACCCGTTCTGCGAGGCTATCAGGCGGTGATGCTGTCAGCTGCGGTCGGCATGGCGTTGCTCGTTGGCCAACAAGCCGTCCGCGGGCATCAGACCGCACGCATCTTGGTCGTGGCCTTCATGTTGCTGGTGCTCGGCATCGCGCTTCGTGCGCTTCAGAATACCGGGCACCTCGACAGCGGTGTTCTCGGCGAATACGGTGCCCATCTTGGCTCGACCCTGTGCATGGTTGCGATGGCCTATGCGGCGGACTTCCAGTTGCGCAGCGTCGAGCGCCTGAAGGCTCTACAGCTCGATCGCGATCTCGAGACCTCCAGACTGGCCGAGCGCGAGCTCGAGCGCAGGGTGCTGCAGCGCACCGAATCGCTGCACCGCGCGCTGGGTGAGCGCGAAGAAGCGCTCAATGTCCAGCTGCGAGCGCAACAAGAGCAGCGCCAATTCATTGCAACGCTGGCGCACGAACTGCGCACACCTCTGGCCATTGTCGATGCGACGGTGCAGAACCTGGTACTCAGACACGATCAGAATTCTGGCGTTCAACTCAGTTTCGACAAGATCCAGCGCGCCGCGACCCGGATGGCTTTGCTGCTGGACGACCAGCTCGACGAAGTGCGCTTCCGTGCTTTCGGCGATGGTCTGAAGCTGCGTGATATCGACCTGGGTGAACTGCTAGAGGATGTGGCCAACGCCGGCCGGCAGATTGGCCATCAGCACTTGCTCAGCGTCTCGGTGCCAGGCCTCTCATCCCTCGTTCAGGTCGACCCCGATCGGCTGGGCCAGGCCTTGCGCAACTTGCTCGACAACGCGGTCAAGTACACGCCGCCCGGCACTGAGATCGTGCTCAGCGCCAGGCAGCTTGAGAACGGGTTCGAGATCGATGTGACCGATCAAGGCCCAGGACCGCGCGAAGAAGAGCTGCCCTTCCTGTTTGATCGCTGGTTTCGCGGGCGCGGCGCGGTCGGTCAGCCTGGCACGGGTCTGGGGCTGGCACTGGTTCGTGATTTGATGCGACAGATGGGTGGCTCGGTGACCCTGGCCACCGGACCTGGCGGCATCGGTTGCATCGCCAGGCTTTGGCTGCCCTCGCAGGGGAGCGAGTCAGCTCAAGATCAGCAAAGCGTGAGCGGTGCGCTGAAGCTGTAGCCTTCGCCGTGTTCGGTTCGCAGCGGCAGTTCCTGGCCGGTGGTGTCGCGCCAGCGCTTGCGCAGTCGGCTCACCAGCGTGTCTAGCCGGCGCAAGTCATAGCTGATCCAGTGTTCGCCGAGCGCCTCGACGATGCGCCGGCGTTCAACCATGCGGCGCGGCGCTTTGGCCACCAGCGTGAAGATCGCCAACTCGCGATCTGACAGTGCCGCGCTCAGACCCTGCGGGTCGATCAAGGTGTGCATCACCGTGCTGACCCGCCAGCCCGAGCTCAGGCGACGGCTGAGCGCGGTGATCACGGCATTGAGCTCGGCGAGTTTGACCGGCTTGACCAGGTAGTGGTCGGCGCCGTGATTCAAGCCTCGCAACTTGTCGCGGATGTCGCTGCGCGCGGTCAGCATCACGATGCCGACATTGGCATCGCGCTGGCGCAAGCCCTGGGCAACTTCCAGGCCGCAGCCGTCGCCAAGCATCACATCCAAAACCGCGATGCCGTACTGGCCTGTGATGGCGCTGAACTCGGCGACCGACCCGGCTTGCAACACCTGGTGCGACTGCGCTTCCAGGTAGCTGGCGAACTCTTCGCGCAGGTCGGCTTCGTCCTCTAGCAGTGCGATGCAGGCCATGGCAAGAAGTCCTCTAGAGCTGAGCTAAAAGTCATAAAACGATGCAAATGATAAGACTAAGAAAAAATTGATGGCGTAAGAAGGTGTCAGTTTTGAACGCTCATTCTCTGTCATTCTGAGAAGCTGCCCGACGTTTACCCGGGAATGTCTGCCCGTTCCCGATCGATACTGGAATTTTTGCCATGCGCGCCATCAAGAAGTACCCTGTCCGTCGCTTGACTCGTGTGTTGCGGGACGCCTACCGGCTTGAGCCGATGGAGCCCCGCGTACTGCTGTCGGCCGACCCGGTGCTGGGCGCTGCGCAAGCGATTCTGATCCCGAACATCGACCACGACCAGGCACTGCTCGGCGCCTACGACCTTGACGACGCACACCAGTACCACGATCTGGTGACGCCGGCGCTGGTCCACCAGATCCGTGCAGACCAGGCGCAGGCATCGGCCAGCCTGTCAGCGCTCAAGGGCGCGGTGCCGGCCAGCTTTGCGGTCGACGCGGTCGCTTTCGACATGGCGCAGCTCGGCCGGGCTGGCTTCATGGACAGCTCGCTGACGGTCGCAGCCAACGAGGTGCTCAAGGGCAGCGGCAGCCTGAACGTCTCGTTGTTGAACACTGGGACGGTCAGCCCTGGTTATTCCCCAGGGGTCGACAGCGTCGCCAGCTACACCCAGATTTCGACGGCCAGCTTGCAGATCGAGCTCGGCGGTACCAAGCCGGGCACCGGCGCGAACCAGGGCTTCCACGACCAGCTCAACGTCGCTGGCATGGCCAGGCTCGACGGCACGCTTGAAGTCAAACTGATCGAAAATTTCCACCCAAAGGATGGTGACACCTTCACCATCCTGACCTTCGGGGCGTTGAGCGGCAGCTTTGCGAAGGGCACGGGGCTGTTGGATGTTGGCGATGGCCTGTACTTCGAAATCAAGACCACCGCCACCGCGCTACAACTTGTTGCACACAAGTTCGACGAATCAACTGCCTTTGTCGTCAGCGCCCTCAGCGCTGCCGTCAGCGCAGGCCACCCCACGGCCCATGTTGATCTGGCAGACCGCATCGGTCTGTGGTTGAACTATGACTATTTCAAGAACAACCAGAACTATGCATTCGATGGTTCGCTGAGCCTGGGCAACGGGCTGACGCTGTCGGGCAGCGTCTCGCTGGGCTACGCCTCGCATGTGCAGATGACCGATGCGGACGGTGTCCAACGTCCGTATGACCTTTGGAAAGTTGGCGTCGCGAATGGCACAGGCTACCTGGGCCTGGATGCTGCCGACAGCAGCAAGCCTGGCATCGCGTTCAGCGACGTTGATTTCGGCGCAATCTTTCTCGACGCCGGCACTGCCGGGCGCGACCTGGGCTTCGTGCTGGCCACCGGCCAGGCCAGTGGGCTGTCGGCCACCACAGGCAGCGGCATCAGCTTGGTCGCGAGTTCGCTGTCGCTGGACTTTGCGCTCGGCACCGGCACGCTGCCCGGCACGGCGACCGCCAACGACACAGTCATGGACCTGCACGCGCAGGCCCAGACCGTCACTGTTGCCGGCACCGCCTACACCTTTGCCGGCACCGGCGCGCTGGGCGAGCACGCCACGCTGTCCGGCACGGCCAGCCTGAACGTGGGCGACTTTGTGCTGTCGGGCACAGTGGGCGTGGCGAGCTCCAACGCCGGTCTCACGCTGGCGGGCAGCGGCATCAGCGCTCGCATGGCCGCCGGCGGTGCGACCGTCGGCTTGGACCGTGCAAACTTTGGATTGATCGTGCTGCCCAACGGCAGCTTCGAGCTCGAAGCCAGCGGCTCGGCCTACCTCAGCGGCGGAGGGTTCGCCTCGGTCAGCGCCGACGCGGCGATGCTCAAGCTCAACACGACTGGCCTGGCCCAGACCGCTCATTCGCTGAACTTCGGTGGTTTCGCCTACGAGATGGCGGCCCAGACCGCTGGCACCGCGCCGCTCGTTCGCCTGACCGGCCTGCAGGCCACGCTGGGTGGCTCGTTCTCGATCAGTGGCAATTTCTCCTTCGAACGCGACGCCAGCACGCAAGAGATGGAAGTGCTGGCCAGCGCCGCCAGCGTCTGGCTACAGGCCGGGGCCTTCCGGGCGGGTGTGACCGGTGCCAGTGTCGCGCTTGTCATCAGCGATGCCGCCAGCCACGGCGGCACGCTGCTCGAGGCCAGCGGCGGTGTCAGCGTTCGGCTCAGTGACCAGGTCGAGGTCTCGGCCACCACGGCGACCGTGCGCTGGAACTCCACCGACCAGAGCGCTAGCGCCCGAGCTATCGACGTCGCAGGCAGCGCATACAAGTTCGGCGCCGGACTGATTGCGGGCCTTCAGGAGGTCGCGCTGTCTGGCGCTGTGATCAACGCCGGCGCTCTCTTTCAGGCCAGTGGCGACTTCGCATTCCACAAGAGCAGCACCACGGTCAAGCTCGCCGTCGATGTAGCCGGCACCGCCGGGAATGACGCGGTCGACGGTGTGTTGGTCGACTTGTTGACCTTGGGTGCCAAAGGCTTGAGTGCCCATGTCGGTGTCAAGGATGGGCTGGGTTTGTCACTGACTGGGGTCGAGTTCGGCCTGGCACTGATGACTGCGCGAAGCGACGCGACCCGTCAGTGGACCAGCGTGCAGGCCAGCGCCACCGGCGCGTCGCTGACCGGCGTGGCCGGATTCACTTTGTCCGGTCAGACGATGGCGTTCCAGCTCAACCAGGCCACCAAGGCCGGCGATTCGGTGGTCGACTACGCCAGCGGCAAGACCAGCCTGGCAGTGGCCACCGGTACTGCCAGCACCTTGGCGCTGAGCATGGACGGCGCGCGGGGTTCGCTGCTCCAGGCCAGTGGAAAGCTAACGCTTGAAGTTGATGGATTTTTTGAGATCGAGGGCACTTTCGCTTTCGAAACCAGCATCAAGACGGTGACGCTGGCTGACGAGGTGAAGAATGCTGACGGCACGGTCAAGACCGCTGCCAGCAAGGTCGACGTAGGCCTGCTGACGGTCGGTGCGAAGGACGTGACTGCATTCGCCGGCCTGAACGGCGGCACGACGGACGCGATGGGCTTGCAGCTGACTGGGGTCGAGTTCGGTCTGGCGTTGATGAGCGAGAAGATGGCCACCGGGGCGACCGCGCCGGCAAGAAGTTGGACCAGCCTGCAGGCCATGGCCACCGGCGCAGCGTTCATCGGCCTCAGCGACGTGACGCTGAGCGCGGCGAACCTGAGCGTGTCCATCAACCAGGCGGGCGGCACGGCGACGACGGTGGTCGACTATTCGGTGACCGAACTGTCGGTGGCCACCGGCACCAGCAGCAGCCTGAAGCTCGCGCTCGACAGCAAGCTCGGCGAGCTGAGCCGCGCGAGCGGTGACCTGAAGGTCAATGTCTATGGTTTCTTTGAAGTCGAGGGCAGTTTTGCGATCGAGCGCAGCAGCAAGACGGTGACGCTGGCTGATTCGGTCAAAGACGCCGACGGCAAGGTCACGAAAGAAGCGAGCAAGGTCGACGTCGGCCTGCTGACGGTCGGCGCGAAGGATGTGAAGGCGTTCGCCGGTCTGAACGCCGGCACGACAGACGCGATGGGCTTGCAGCTGACCGGGGTCGAGTT
>CAMCTC010000075.1 GCA_945878355.1 Bordetella parapertussis
GGGATCGACCCGACATCGCGTCGAAGTACTGGAAAGGCGTGCTGTGGTCGCCGTCGTACTTCGTCGTCAGCGCAGGCGGTGCGCCCCTGGAAACCATCAAGGCTTACGTCGAGGCGCAGCGCGCGTCCTCGGCACCGTCAGCAGCCCTCGCGGGCTGCCCCTCTACCTCCCCTCCATGAATGGCGGGCTTTCGCGGGAATTCCGATGAGTGGCAACACCGCCGGCGCGCCGGCATTTCGCAAGATGGACTGGCTACCGCGCGACATCGAGGTCGATCGTCGCGACGACGGCGTGATCGTTCTGAAGTCGCGCTTTGCGCTCAAGCCTTACGAAAAACACATCCCGGCGTCGCTCGCCAAATGGGCGCTCGAGCGGCCCGACACAACCTGGCTGGCGCAGCGCAAAGGCCCGGACCGCCAGTGGCGCAAGCTGTCGTATGGCGAGGCCAAACGCAGCGTCGATGCGCTGACCCAGGGCCTGCTCAATCTTGGGCTGGCACCTGGCAGCGCAGTGGCAATCCTGTCGGGCAATTCGATCGAACACGCGCTGATGACGCAGGCGGCGATGCAGGCCTGCCTGCCGGTGGCGCCGATCTCGCCGGCCTACTCGCTGATGAGCCAGGACCATGCGAAGCTGAAATACCTCTTCGGCCTGATCAAGCCGGCGGTGGTGATGGTGCAGGACGGGCCGATGTTCGAGAAAGCGCTGAAGGCCTTGAACCTCGACGGCCGCACCGTCGTGCATGTCGACCGGCCTGCCGAGGGCATCGCCAGCATCAGTTTTGCAACGCTGTTGGCGACGCCGGTGACGGCCGAGGTCGACGCGGCCATCGATCGCATCAGACCCGAGACGACAGGCAAGCTGCTGTTCACCTCGGGGTCGACCGGCATGCCCAAGGCCGTCATCAACACGCAGCAGATGATGTGCGCCAACGTGGCGATGGGCACGCAGGTTCGCCATCATCCCGACGGCCTGGACCCGGTCTACCTTGACTGGATGCCCTGGAACCACACGATGGGCGGCAACGCCTTGTTCAATTCGCTGCTGACCGAAGGTGGCACGCTCTACATCGACGACGGCCGGCCGACGCCAGGCCAGTTCGACGAGACCTTGCGCAATCTGCGCGAGATCTCGCCGACTTATTACGCCAATGCACCTGCGGGTTATGCAGCGCTGGCTGCAGCGCTCGAGACCGACGAAGCGCTGTGCCAAAGCTTCTTCAAGAACCTCGGCTTGATGGCCTATGGCGGGGCGCGGCTGCCCGACGACCTGTACGAGCGGATGCAGGCCTTGGCCGTTCGAACCACCGGCCAACGCATCGTCTTCTACACCGGTTGGGGTTCGACCGAGACCGCGCCGACCTCGACCGGCACTTATTGGGACACCGAGCGCGTCGGTCTGATCGGACTGCCATTTCCGGGCGTTGAGCTGAAGATGGTGCCCGCGGGGCCGGCCTATGAGTTGCGGCTGCGCGGCGTCCATGTCACGCCGGGCTACTTTGACCAGCCTGAACTGACCCGCGCGGCTTTCGACGATGAGGGTTTTTATTGCATCGGCGACGCCGGTACCTTCGTCGACCCGCAAGACCCAGCGCAAGGTCTGATCTTTGCCGGCCGTGTCGCCGAGGAGTTCAAGCTGATGACCGGCACCTTCGTGCAGGTCGGCGCACTGCGCACCGACGCGATCGCCGCGACCACGCCTGTCCTGCTCGACGCGCTCGTCACGGGGCAAGACCGCCCGTTTGTCGGCCTGCTGGCCTGGCCCAACCTGCCGGCCTGTCGACAGATCATCGGCGACCCCGATGCCAGCTTCGATGCCGTGGTCAGCCATCCGGAACTGCTGGCCCGACTCAGGCAAGGCCTGGAAGCCCACAACGCGTCGACCGGCGGCGCGAGCAGCCGGCGCATCGCGCGCGTGATGCTGATGACCGAACCGCCGTCTATCGACGGCAACGAACTCACCGACAAGGGCTACATCAACCAGCGCGCGGGTCTGGGCCGCCGCGCCGCGCTGGTCGATAGGCTGTATGCCGATCCGCCCGGCGACGACGTCATCGTGCTGGGCTGAGGCCGCGGCGTCAGAACTTGGTGTAGCCGCCGTCGATGACGAACTGCTCGCCGGTGGTGTAGGACGATGCGTCGCTGGCCAGGTAGACCGCGATGCCGCCGAAGTCGTCGATCTCGCCCCAGCGCCGGGCCGGGATGCGCGGCAGCACCGCGTCGGCGAACTTCGGGTTGTTGACCGAGCGCTCGGTCATGTCGGTGACGATCCAGCCCGGCAGGATCGAGTTGACCCGGATCCGGTGGCGCGCCAATTCCACCGCCAGCGCGCGAACATAAGAGGTCACCGCGCCTTTGGACGCGCCGTAGTGGCTGCTGCGTGCCGCGCCCTCGACCGCCGCGGTGCTGGCGGTGGCGATCAGCGAGCCGCCCTCGCCGCGCTCGACCATGTGTCTGGCGGCGGCGCGGAAGGTCAGGAACACGCCCTCGACGTTGATGCGCTGGATGCGGCGGAACTCTTCCAAGCTCATGTCGAGCATCAGCGTGCCCTTGCCGCCGATACCGGCATTGGCGTAGCAAGCGTCGACCCGTCCCAGCGCCGCCACGGAAGCCGCGAAAGTGCTGTCGATCTGGGCCTCGTCGCCGACGTCGCAGACGAAGGCATGGACGCGCGACGCATCGCCGCATTCGGACGCCAGCGTCGCCTTGGCCTTGGCGGTCTTGTCCGGGTTCGACCCCCAGACCGCCACCGACGCGCCAGAGGCCAGCAGCGCGCGCGCCATGCCGTAGCCGATGCCGCCGTTGCCGCCCGTGACGATGGCGCCGCGGCCGCTGAGATCAAAGGGTTTGTACATGCAGGTCTCCTCGCTGGGGTGGTTGTGACGTCGATCAAATCAGCCGAAGATGATATTCCCGCACCCGCCGCGCCGCCTGAACACAAGCGACAGCGCCTCGGCCGCCTGGCGCAGCACAATCAGGCCCATGCCGCAACATTCCGACCGCCATGTGCCCCTGCAAGGGGCGACCAATTTCCGCGACCTCGGGGGCTACCCCGGCCATGGTTCGCGCCCGCTGCGATGGCGCAAGCTGTTTCGCTCAGACCACCTGGCCGGACTGACCGATGCCGACCATGCGGTGCTGGCGGGGCTGGGGCTGGCCAGGACGATCGACTTCCGCGGCGAGGCCGAGCGTGCTGCAACGCCCTACCGGCTGCCCGGTGTGGTCCAGCATTCGCTGGTCATCGAGCCCGCCGTCGTCCAGCGTATGCAGGACTTGGCGGCTGCTGGGCGCCAACTCAGCGCCGCGGTGGTCGTCGAGTTGATGAAAGACCTGTACCGGGCGATGGTCACCGACCATGCGCACCGCTTTGCCGAGATGTTCGACCTGCTGCTGCAATCCGATACACCGGCTGTGCTGCACTGCACCGCCGGCAAGGACCGGACAGGCGTCGGCTCGGCCTTGATCCTGCTGGCGCTGGGCGTGTCGCGCGAACTGGTGCAGCAGGACTTCATGCTGACCAACCAGTTCTACAAGCGTCCGCCGGTGCCTCCTAGCGACACACCAGCCGACGCGCTGGCGGTGCTGTGGCGGGTGCAGCAAGGCTTTCTTGAGGCTTCGCTGCAGGCGGTGGACACAGAGCACGGCGGCGTCGATGCTTACCTGCGCCAACGCCTGGGCCTGAGCAAGGCCTCGCTCGAGGCGCTGGCAACGCGCTATCTGCAAAACGCATAGGCTGCAGCAGCGACACCGGCCTAACGGCTGGCGAAGAACACGAAGGACTTGTCGTTGCTGCTGTTCTTGGACAGCATGATGAGTTGTGACTTGGCGTTGTTCATGGCCTGCAGCAGGCCGATGCCGCGGTATTGGACCGCTGCATCCTTGCAGGCGCTGCCTGCGAGCAAGGCGATGTCGAAAACGTTCTCGCCAGTGATGCCTGGCGCCCGTGGGTTGATGCTGCCGGTGAGGATGCAGGCGCCGTTGGTCACCTTCAAGCCCGATGCGGCATCGATCGTGACAGTGGCTGTGGCCCCAGGCACCACGGTGCCGGCCCATGTGCCCACGACATCGGCGAGTTTGGCCGAGATGTTGTACTGGTAGGCCACGGTCGGCGCTGGTGCGGAGGTGAATGCCGCCGCGCCGCTGCTGGAGCTGATGTTGCCGTTCAGGCTCTTGCCCGCCGCATAAGGGGCGGTCACGGCGACCGGGGTGATGTTCAGGGTGCCATGGAAATCCAGCGCGTCGATCGAGTTGAAGCGCATGCTGGAGACGCTGCCTGTGCCCTGGACGAAGCCTTCAACATTGCTGAACCCCACCCAGGTGTTGGCCCCTGTCGGGCTGCTGGGGTTGGCCGTGCCGTAGACCATCCAGAATTGACCGTCATGCAAGATGCTGGTGGCCATCAGCGTGGCTGAAGACCTGTTGCCATGCCACAGGCCTTCGAGCACCGTGATCGAGTCGGGCGTGGTGCTGCCGCCGCAGCCCGGCAGCAGGCCGATGCCAGCAGCCAGACAGGCTGTGGTGACGAGACTCAGGCTAGAGCGATTCCAAAACAAGCGCACCTTGGCTCTCCAATTAGTTGCAAACAGCATGCCGAGCAGATCGGCCCAGTGTAGTGTTTGATTTTCCGTCAAGCCTTCGAGCCTCTCGGCCGGCGCGTCGCGTTTGACCGCGGCCTTGCGGCAAGGTCAAACGCCTTCGATGATCCGCATGTCGCGGACCACGGCGTTCTTGCCCAGTGCGGCCAAC
Source organism: Bordetella parapertussis (assembly GCA_945878355.1). Classification (GTDB taxonomy): domain Bacteria; phylum Pseudomonadota; class Gammaproteobacteria; order Burkholderiales; family Burkholderiaceae_C; genus Pseudaquabacterium. The sequence goes on from CAMCTC010000075.1 coordinate 4,746, forward strand.
GCCTCCTGGTAGCCTGGGCTGGCATACGCGGCCAGCGCCTGGGCCACGGTTTCGAACTCGATCAAGACCAGGCGCTGCATGATGCCCGCCTCCTTGGTCGCTGCAGGCAGGCCGCGGGCCAGAAACTTTGCGCCGGCAGCGGTCAGCGCGGGGCCCGCCAGCTTGGCATAGGCGGCCAGCGCATCGGTGTCCTTGACTTCGTGGTAGGCACTGACCCAGTAGGCTTTGGTCATCAATAAATCCTTTGAGAAGGGTTGGAAAGACAGGGTCTAGACATCGGCCCTCTCGGGTGTCGCCGTCGGTCCTGGAGGCAGGCCGGCCATCGGCGCGCTTCGGGCAAGCAAGCAGGCCGATGATGCCAGCCTTCGTGGCCGGGCGTTGCCAGGCTGATCCCACCGCGCGGGCCTCGGCAGCGTCACCCAGGTGTCAGGGCATGCACCCATTGCCGGTGCCGGGGTTGGCCCTAAGCTCTGGGGCTGACGATGAGCACCCTGATGCCTGTGACCACCGAGCCCCTGCGCTCAGCCGACCGCGTCGACGCGCTGCTCGAGTTGCGCGAGCTTGGCGTGTCTTTCCGAACTTCGGCAGGCGATCTGGCGGTCACCCGCGGGGTGTCTTTCCGCATCGCCCGTGGCGAGCGCATCGGCTTGGTCGGCGAGAGCGGCTGCGGCAAGACCGTCACCGGCCTGGCGATCATGCGGCTGCTGGCCGCCGACTCGGCGCGCATCTCCGGGCAAGTGCTGTTCGAGGGTCGAGACCTGGTCGGACTGTCGGCGCCGCAGATGCGCGCGCTGCGAGGGCGCGAGATCGCGATGATCTTCCAGGAGCCGATGAGCGCGCTCGACCCGGTCTTCACGATCGGCCACCAGATCGGCCAAGCCTACCGGTCGCACTTCGCGGTGTCTCGGGCCGAGGCGCGCGAGCGCGCGGTGCACGCCCTCGACCAGGTCGGCATTGCGCTGCCGTCGCGGCGCCACGACGAGTACCCGCACCAACTCTCGGGGGGCATGCGCCAGCGCGTGATGATCGCGATGGCGCTGGTCTGCGAGCCCAAGCTGCTGATCGCCGACGAACCGACCACCGCGTTGGACGTCACCGTGCAAGCCCAGATCACCGACTTGCTGCGCGACCTCAGCGAGCGCACCGGCACCGCGCTGCTGTTCATCACGCACGACTTGGGCGTGGTCGCCGAGACCTGCACACGGATGGTGACGATGTACGCCGGCGAGGTGGTCGAGGACGCGCCGGTCGACGCCGCGTTGGACCGACCGCGCCACCCCTACACCTCGGGGTTGTTGCGATCGCTGCCGCGCCTGACGCCCAGGCGCGCGCCGCTGGGTTTCATCCCGGGCCGCGTGCCAAGTGCTGCCGAGATGCCGGCGGGTTGCCGCTTCCTGCCGCGCTGCGGCCACGGTCTGGCAGGCTGCGACCAGCCCCAGGCGCTGCGCGTGCTGGCCCGAACGCCGTCGGATGGGCCGCTGGGCGAGCGCCGCGTGCGCTGCTGGCGCGCCGACGCGCTGCAGTTGCCAGGGTCGGTGAACCCATGAGCCCGATCGTCGAGGCGCGCGAGCTGCGCATCCTGTTCCCGACCCAGGACGGCCGCGCCACCGTCAAGGCGGTCGACGGGGTCAACCTGCAGGTGATGGCCGGTGAGACCTTCGGCGTGATCGGTGAGTCGGGTTCGGGCAAGACCACGCTGGGACGCGCGCTGGTCTCGCTGATCAAGCCCAGCGCGGGCCAGGTGCTGCACGGTGGCGTCGACCTGGCCAAGGTGTCTAGTGCCGAGCTGAGGCTGCGCCGTCGCGAGCACCAGATCGTCTTCCAGGATCCGAACGCGGCGCTCAACCCGCGGCTGAGCATCCTCGACTCGGTGGTCGAGCCACTGCAGATTGCCGGCAGCGGCAGCGCCGAGTCCAGGCAGGCCGCGGCGCTGGCCGCGCTGTCGCGGGTCGGTTTGGCGCGCGAGTACGCTTCGCGCTACCCGCACCAGCTCTCGGGTGGGCAGAAGCAGCGCGTCAACATCGCCCGGGTGCTGACGCTGCGACCGAAGCTAATCGTCTGCGACGAGGTGGTGGCCGCGCTCGATGTGTCGATACGCGGCGACATCCTGAACCTGTTCGCCGACTTGCAGCGCGAGCTCGGCCTGACCTATGTCTTCATCACCCACGACTTGTCGGTGGTCTCGCACATCAGTGACCGCATCGCGGTGATGTACCTCGGCCGCTTGCTCGAGCTCGGGCCCACCGACGAGCTCAGCGACCGGCCGCTGCACCCCTATACCCAGGCCTTGCTGTCGGCCGAGCCGGTGCCGCTGCCTGCAGCGCTGCGCACTGCGCGCCGCATCGTGCTCGAGGGCGAGATCCCCAGCCCGGTCGACCCGCCCTCGGGCTGCCGCTTCCGCACCCGCTGCCCGCACGCCAAGCCGCGCTGCAGCGACGAGCAGCCGGCCTGGCGCGAATTGCGGCCTGCGCATTGGGTGGCCTGCCATTTCGCCACGTCCGAGGGCCCACCGGCCGTCACCGAAGCACTGCAAGCTCAAGCCCGAACTTCACTGGAGATGACATGAATCCGATCGACCGCGATGAACGCGCACCCTCCTTCACGCTGGACTTGGGGCTGAAGCGCCGCGAAGCGCTGGCATTGCTGGGGGGCACCGCGCTGGCCACCACCGGGCTGCCGGCGCTGGCGCAGGCCCAAACCAAAGGCGGTGTGCTCAAGGTCGCCGCACCAGCCAACCCTTCCAGCATGGACCCGGCCACCGGCGGCGCAGGGTCCGACCATGTGTTCCTGTGGACCGTCTACGACACGCTGGTCGAGTGGGACTACGCCACGCTCAAGCCTGTGCCCGGCATGGCCGAATGGGCCACCCCCGACGCACAGAGCTTCGTGCTGACGATCAAGCCCGGCATCACGTTTCACGATGGCACGCCGATGGACGCCGCAGCGGTCAAGTTCAACCTTGACCGCAACCGCAACGACCCACGATCGAATCTGAAGGTCGATCTGATCAACATCACCGCGGTCGACGTGACCGGGCCGCTGCAGCTCAAGCTGACGATGAAGCAGCCCGATGCGGCGCTGCCGGCGATCCTGTCCGACCGCGCCGGCATGATGGTCAGCCCCAAGGCCGTGCAGACGCTGGGCAATGAGCATGACCGCAAGCCGGTGGGTGCGGGGCGCTGGAAGTTCGTCAGCTGGGCCGACAACCAGAAACTGGTGGTCACGCGCAATGACAAGTACTGGCGCGCCGGCCAGCCCGCGCTCGATGGCATCGAGATGTCGATCATTCCCGAGATGGCCACCGGCCTGCGCTCGGTGGTGGCCGGTCAAAACCACATGGCCTACGGCCTGTCGGCGCGCTATTCGCCGATTGCCAGCAAGGCCAAGAACGTGACGGTGGTGACCGGGCCGACGCTGTACTGCTACATGCTGTTCCTGAACTACTCGCGTGCGCCGCTGAACAACCCCAAGGTGCGTCAGGCGATCAACTTCGCAATCAACCGCCAGCTGTTCATCAACGCGACGATGGGCGGCGTCGGCGAGCCCGCAGCGATGCTGCTGCCGTCGACCCACTGGGGTTACGACAAAGGCGTGGCCGGGCTCTACAAGTTCGACCCCGACCGCGGCAAGAAGCTGATGGCCGAGGCCGGCTATCCCAACGGGCTCGACATCACGGTGGGTGGCTACACCGACCAGGATGCGGTGCGACGGTCCGAGGTGCTGATCGACCAGCTCGGCAAGATCGGCATCCGCTGCAAGTACATCAATGGCACGATCGCCGAGGTCGCCGGGCAGTTCTTCGGCAGCGAGAAGAAGTTCGATGCACTGCAGGCGGCCTGGACCGGCCGGCCCGACCCCAGCATGACCTACGCGCTGGCCTTCGGCAAGGGCGCTTACTACAACGCCGGTCGCTCGGAATCGTCTGAAGAGCTCAGCCAGTTGCTGCTCGACAGCCGCATCAAGGAAGACATCGCCTACCGCAAGCAGGTTTTTGCCAAGCTGCAGCGCATCGTGATGGAGCAGGCGCTGGCCGTACCGATCGCGTTCAACTTCGAGTTCGACGCGGTCGCGAACAACGTCAAGGGCTTCAAGCCCAACCTGCTGGGCAAGCCCAAGTTCTGGGACGTCTCGCTCGCGCCATGAGTGTTGGCCTGAGCTCGCGCGGCTTGCCAAGACCATGATCGGCCGGGGCGGTATCCGCTTTTTGCTGCGCCGGCTGGCGCAGGCCTTGCCGGTGCTGGTGTTTGCGACCTTTGTCGTGTTCAGCCTGCTCAAGCTGGTGCCGGGTGACATCGCTGTCACGCTGGCTGGCGAGAACGCGACCGATGAGCGCATCGCCGAGATCCGGACGCTCTACGGGCTGGACCGTGCGTTCCTGCTGCAGTACGGCGACTGGCTGTGGAAAGCGGCGCACGGCGACTTGTCGAAATCGCTGTTGTCTGGTGAGCCGGTGATGACCTCGATCGTGCGCTGCCTGCCCAACACCTTGCTGATCGTCTCGATCGCGCTGAGCGTGGCGCTGGTCGTTGGCGTGCCGCTGGGCATGCTCGCGGCCAGCCGGCCCCGCAGCTGGATCGACAGCGGCGTGATGAGCTTCGCGTCGCTCGGCGTGGCGGTGCCCAACTTCTGGCTGGCGATGCTGCTGGTGTCGCTGTTCGCGCTGCAACTGAACTGGTTCCCGGCCACCGGGTCGTCGCCTTTTCTGGCCGACCCGGTGTTGTCGCTGAGCCATGCGCTGCTGCCTGGCCTGGCACTGGCTGCCGGCGGGGTGGCCGAGATCGCGCGCCAGCTGCGCAGCTCGCTGATGGAAATCCTGTCGTCGCAATCGGTTCGAACCCTGCACGCCGTGGGCATGCACCCGGCGCGCATCCTGTGGCAACACGGGTTGAAGAACGTCGCGCTGAACATGATCACCGTGGTCGCGCTGCTGGCCAACCGCTTGCTGGCGGCCACCGTCGTGGTCGAGGCGGTGTTCGCGGTTCCCGGCATGGGCAACCTGATCGTCAACGGCGCGATCCTGCGCGACTTCCCAATCGTCCAAGGCGTCGTGTTCACGATGGTGCTGATCGTGATCAGCCTGAACCTGCTGGCCGACATGCTGTACCGGGTTGCCGATCCGAGGGTGACATGACAACGAACGACAAGCCTTCCGTCCTCGATGCGCCGCCGGTCGCTGCGCCGCAGCGGCTCGCCCGACTGCTGCGCTGGTTGCGGTCTGACCTGGCTGCTGCGGCCAGCCTCGGACTGCTGTTGGCGCTGGCGGTGCTGGCCATCGGCGCGCCCTGGATCGCGCCTTTTTCGCCGATCGAACAAGACCTGGTCAACACGCTGGCCGACGCCAGCCCCGCGCATTGGTTGGGCACCGACGACCTGGGCCGCGACGTGCTCAGCCGGCTGATCCACGGCGCGCCCGCCTCGCTGTATGCCAGCGTGCTGGCGGTGAGCGTGGCGCTGCTGCTGGGCGTGCCGATCGGGCTGGTCGCGGGTTTTCTGGGCGGCTGGGTCGACGACCTGATCAGCCGCGGCATCGACACCTTGCTGTCTTTTCCGGCCATCGTGCTGGCAATCGCGGTGACCGGTGCGCTGGGCATCGGCCTGACCAACGGCATGATCGCGGTGGGCATCGTCTTTGCGCCCCAGCTCGCGCGGCTGGTGCGGGCGCGAACCCTGGTGGTCCGACACGAACTCTATGTCGACGCGGCACGCTGCTTCGGCGCGAGCACCGGCCGCCTGCTGTGGCGCCATGTGCTGCCCAACACGGTGCAGCCGGTGATCGTGCAGGTCACGCTGTTGCTGGCCGGTGCGCTGCTGGCCGAAGCCTCGCTGAGTTTTCTCGGCCTGGGCATCCAGCCGCCGCAGCCTAGCTGGGGCGGCATGTTGGCCCGCGCCTACCAGAACATGGAGCTCGCCCCCAGCCAGATGCTGGCGCCGGGCATGGCGATCCTGTTCACAGCACTGGCATTCAACGCGCTCGGCGAGGCCCTGCGTGTTGCGCTAGACCCGACGATGCGCCGGCTGTGACACCATGACCCGAGCGACGACCCTGGTACAAGGCTTTGCACGCAGCCACCATCGCCGGGTGAACATCGCCCGGCGGCCCGCCTCGACAGTTTTCGAACCGTTTCAACTCAAGGAGAAATCAGCATGGCAGATCTGAAATCAATCGTCACCGGCACGGTGTGGAAAGTCGAAATGAAGGTCGGCGACCTGGTTCAGGCCGGCGACGCGATCCTGATCATGGAGTCGATGAAGATGGAGATTCCGATCGAGGCGCTGGCCGCCGGCACACTGACCCGATTGCTCGTCAAGGAAGGCGACAGCGTCACCGAGGGCGAGGTCGTCGCCAGCGTGGCCTGAGCCAGACCGGGCCCGCCGCGGCCCGTCACTTCAGCTGGACGCCCTGGACGTCGTACACCTGCACGGTCACCGGGATCACGGCGCGCACGCTGCCGGTGACGGTGCAGTAGTCCTCGAACGAGGCCATCACCCGCGCCAGGTATTCGATCGCATCGCCCGACACGCCCAGCGTCAATTGGGCCGTGATCGCCAGCACGCGCAGGCGTTTGTCGGCGTTGCGGCCGACCTCGGCCTGGATCTCGCAGGCGATCGACCCGCTGGGCTGCTTGAGCTTGCGAAGCGCGAACAGCAGTGACGCGGCCAGGCAGTTGCCGACCGCCGCGCACAGCAATTGCATCGGCGACGGACCGCTGCCTTGGCCCAAGGGCGCGGGCTCGTCGGTCAGCAGCTCAGGCAGGCCATCGCCGAACTGGTTGTCGAACTGGTAGTCCTGACGCTGGGTCAGGCGAACGGTCACGCTGGTTTCACTCATTGGGGGTCCTGTTGCAAGAATTTGGCGCTGGACCCGGTGCCGCTAGCGCACCTTGTTCAGCAGGGTCTGGACATCACCGAGAACGGCGGTCAGGTCGGCCTCGCGGCTGCCGTCGGGCGCGAGCCTGGCTTGCAGCTCTTGTTGCATGAAGCACACCGTCATGCGCACATAAGCGCTGTCCAGCGCCTTGCGCACCGCGGCCATCTGGCTGGCGATGTCCAGGCAGGCATCGCCGGTCTCGATCATTCGCTGGATGCCGCGCAACTGACCTTCGGCGCGTTTGAGCCGGTTGAGCAGGTCTTTGCGGGCGCTGTCGTCGCTGAGTTGGGCCATGCTGGAGCGGGCCGCGCAAGCGGCTGGGTCGGAATGAATCTGCATTGTCACGGTCTGCGCAGCGAGCTCAGCTTGGCCGATTCAATCGCGGCGGTTCAAGCTTTCTCCGGCACGCCCAGCTTCTTGAGCATCCAGCCCATCGGGCAGACCTTGGTGAAGCCGAACTGCAGCAGGTTGGCGCCGACAAACGCTGTGAAGCCCAGCCACCAAGGGCTGACGTACAGAGGGCTGCCGGCGACGCCCAGCGCCAGCGACAGCAGGATGAAGCAACCCGCAAAAACATGTATCAATCGATCGACGGTCATGGTGTTACTCCTGTGGAGTGGTTGAGGAAGGCAGGGCATGGCGGCGCTGGTAGAGCGCGAAGTACAGCACCGGGATCACCACCAGCGTGAGCAGCGTGGAGACCAGGATGCCGAAGATCAACGAGACCGCCAGACCGTTGAAGATCGGGTCGTCGAGGATGAAGAAGCCGCCGATCATCGCGGCCAGACCGGTCAGCGCGATGGGCTGGGCCCGCACCGCTGCTGAGGCCACGACGGCTTGCTTGAAGGCGACGCCGCGCTCGAGCTGCAGCTCGATGAAATCGACCAGCAGGATCGAGTTGCGAACGATGATGCCGGCCAGCGCGATCATGCCGATCATGCTGGTCGCGGTGAACTGTGCGCCCAGCAGCGCATGGCCGGGCATCACGCCGATCAGCGTCAGCGGGATCGGCGCCATGATGACCAGTGGCGTCAGATAGCTTCTGAATTGAGCGACCACCAACAAGTAAATCAGGATCAGGCCGACACCGTAGGCCGCGCCCATGTCGCGAAAGGTCTCGTAGGTGATTTGCGACTCGCCGTCCCATTTCACGGCGTACTCACGAAAAGGGTCGCTGGGCTGGTGGATCCAGTATTCGCCGACCTCGGCGCCTTGTTGGGCGAGTTGAGCCAGCTTGGGGCGAATCGCGAACAAGCCGTACAAGGGCGAGTCGAGCTTGCCGGCCATGTCGCCGAAGACATAGCTCACGCCCTGGAGGTCCTTGGTGAACAGCGGCTTGTCGATCACACCGCGCTCGACCCGGACCAGTTCACCCAAGGGCACCAGTTGACCGTTCGCCGCGCGCAGCGGCAGCGCCAGCAGCGCGTCTAGCCCGACCTGCGCCTCGCGTGGCAGTTGCAGCCGCACCGGCACCGGGTACTTGGACTGACCGTCGTGCAACCAGGCGGCGTCGGCGCCCGACAGCGCGGCCTGCACCGTCTGCGCGACCACCGCCACCGGAATGCCGAGCGCTTCGGCGCGTTGGCGCTGCACCCGCAGAAAGGCGCGCGGCGCGTCCACGGCCAGCGTGGTGTCGATCGCGACGATGTCCGGGGTGGCGGCAAAGGCCTGGGCCACCTGGGCCGCCAGACGCTGGCGGCCGGCCTCGTCCGGGCCGTAGACCTCGGCCACCAGCGGGCTGAGCACCGGTGGGCCGGGCGGCACCTCGACCAGCTTGAGCTTGGCGCCGTGGCCGGCGGCGATCTTCTCGAGTGCCGGGCGCAGCCGCTGGGCGATCGCGTGGCTCTTCTCGTGGCGGTGCTGCTTGTCGACCAGGTTGACCTGCAGGTCGCCTTGCTCGGCATCGGCGCGCAGGTAGTACTGGCGCACCAGGCCGTTGAAGGTGATCGGGCTGGCAGTGCCGGCGTAGCCCTGCAAGTCCAGCACCTCGGGCTGCTGGGCCAGGAAGGCCGCCAGGTCTTGCAACGCAGCGGCGGTGGACTCTAGCGGCGTGCCCGCAGGCATGTCGACGACGAGCTGGAACTCGCTCTTGTTGTCGAAGGGCAGCATCTTGAGCACCACGCCGAGGGCCGTGCCCGGCAGTGCGGCCATCGCCATCGACAGCCCCAAAGCGCCGACGATGCCCGCGGCCAGCATCCAGCGCCGCTTCGCGCTGTCGAGCAGGGGCATCAGCAGGCGCTGGAACAGCCACGCCAGCTTCGGACCGAGCCCGGCGTCATGGCCGACCGCGGCGTGGGCCGGCTTCATCAGCCGCAGCGCCAACCAGGGTGTGACGGTGAAAGCGATCATCAGCGACAGCGCCATGCCCAGGCTGGCATTGATCGGGATCGGGCTCATGTACGGGCCCATCAGTCCGCTGACGAATGCCATTGGCAACAGCGCGGCGATCACCGTCAGCGTGGCCAGGATGGTGGGGCCGCCGACCTCGTCGACGGCGGCCGGGATGATGCTGCGCAGCGGCAGCCCCGGGCTCAGCGCCTGGTGGCGGTGGATGTTCTCGACCACCACGATCGCGTCGTCGACCAGGATGCCGATCGAGAAGATCAGCGCGAAGAGCGAGACCCGGTTCAGCGTGAAGCCCCAGGCCCAGCTCGCGAACAAGGTGGCGGTCAGCGTCAGGATCACCGCGGCGCCGACGATCACCGCCTCGCGCCGGCCCAACGCCAGGCCGACCAGCAGGATCACCGACGCGGTGGCGAAAGCCAGCTTCTGGATCAGCTTGTTGGCCTTCTCGGCAGCGGTCTGGCCGTAGTCACGGGTGACCGTGGCCTGCAGCCCTTCGGGGATCACGGTGTTGCGCAACTCGTCCAGGCGCTTGCGCGCCGCCGCCGCGACATCGACAGCGTTGCTGCCTGGCTGCTTGGTCAGCGCCAGCGTGACTGCTGGATAAACCTGACCGACCGCGGCGCTGGCCGCGCTGCCCGCCCCGGGCGTGAACCAGACATGGCGCTGGGCCTGGGCCGCACCGGCCTGGACCTCGGCGACCTCGCGCAGGTAGACCGGCTTGCCCTGGTGGACGCCGACCACCAGGTCGGCGACATCGTCGGCCGAGCGCAGGAACTCGCCGGTCTGCACCGCCAGCATCTGCGGCCCTCGCGGCGATCCCGCGGGCGTGTCGATCACCGACCCGGCCGGCATCGCGAAGTTGGCCGCGGCCAGCGTGCTCTTGAGCCGCAACAGGTCGACGCCGCGATCGCGCAATCGGGTCGGGTCGAGCGTGACCTGCACCACCCGGCCGGGGCCGCCGATGGTGTTGACCTCGCGGCTGCCGGGCACGCGCTTGAGCTCGGCCTCCAGCGTGTGCGCGACGCGCTCGATCTCGACCGCGCTGCGCTGGTCTTGTGCCCACAGCGTGATGCCCAGCACCGGCACGTCGTCGATGCCCTTGGGTCGGACGATGGGCGTGAGCGTTCCCAGCCCGGCGGGCAGCCAGTCCTGGTTCGCGTTGAGCACGTCGTAAAGCCGCACCAGCGCCTCGGTGCGTGGCACGCCAACCTTGAACTGCACCGTCAGCACCGCGACGCCCGGCCTGGCGACCGAGTAGCTGTGCTCGACGCCGGCGATCTGGCCCAGCACCTGCTCGGCCGGCCGCGCCACCAGCGCCTGCACATCGGCGCTGCTGGCGCCCGGGAACGGGATCAGCACGTTGGCCATCGTCACGTTGATCTGCGGCTCTTCCTCGCGTGGTGTGACCAGCACCGCGAACAGGCCCAGCAGCATCGCCACCAGCGCGAGCAGCGGGGTCAGCGCATGCGACTGGAAGCTGCGTGCCAAGCGGCCTGCAACACCCATCTGTGCCTCGGCCGCGGAATCTGAAGTCTTGCGCAAGGTGTCGCTCATGGCGCCGCCGTCGGGGCTGTGGGCACCGCACCGGCCAGGCCGGCCTGCACCGCGTCCAGCGCATGGCGTTCGCCGGGTTTCAGGCCTGCCAGCACCTCGATGCCGGCAGCGCCGCGGTCTGCGCCGGTGCGCACCGCACGCAGCACGAAGCGCTGGTCCTGCACCACATAGACAGCGGTCAACTCGCCGCGCCGCAGCACCGCGGACGCTGGCAGCACCAGCGGCGCCGTGCTGGCCTGTGCGCCGGCGCGGCCCTGGAACAACACCCGCAAGGCCTGACCGGGTAGCCCGGCGTCTGCCGTCGCAGCGGGCAACTCAAGCCGCCACTCGACGGTCTGCGACACCGCGTCGGCGGTCGGCAGCAAGCTGCGGCTGCTCGGGGCGATACGCCTGCCGTCGGCCAGTTCGACCTGCACCTCGGCGGCCTTGCGGGCTGCTGCGGCCATCGATGAGGGCAGCTGCACCACCGCGCGCAGTGCGCCGGGGGCGTAGACCGTGGCGATCGCGCGGCCCGGCGCGGCCAGGTCGCCAGCCTGCAAGTGGGTGTCGAGCACGACGCCGTCGAAGGGCGCGGTGATGCTGGCAAAGCCGCGCACCAGCGTGGCCTGGTTGCGCCCGGCCTGGGCTTGTTGCAGGCCGGCCTGGGCCGCTTTGAACTGGGTCTCGGCCTGGTCTAGCGCGGCCTGGCTCAGAAAGCCCTGGGCGCGCAGATCGCGGCTGCGTTCGGCGCCGAGTCGCGCATTGCGCGTCTCGGCCTCGGCCTGCGCAACGCCGGCCTCGCTGCGCTGGACGGCGGCCTGGGTTTCTCGCTCATCGACCCGCGCCACCAGCTGGCCGCTGCGCACCCGGTCGCCGGGCTTGACCGCGAGCACCAGCACGTTGCCGCCCACTTGCGCGGCCAGCGTGGCCTGGCGCACGGGTTGCAGCGTGCCGTCGATCGACAGCCAGCCCTCGACCGCGCCGGCACGCGCCAACGCGGTGGCCACCGGTGCGGCGTGCAGTGCGTCGCTGGCGGCGAGCATGCCGACGCCCAACAGCATCGACGCAAGAAAGCCTGCCGCTGCAGGCTGTGAATCGCGGATTCTTTGGATACCCATGGCAGTATGCTACTACATACCCCATGGTGTATCAAGAGCGATCATCGGCAGCGCTGTCGATGACTGTTGATCTGGGGCAATGCCAACCCGGTAAAGCTGCTGCGCGGTGACCGAGAAAGTCGGCGCAGCTTGCGGCGCAAGGCGGTCCATGCTGCCGGTCGACGGCGGCCAGGCCGTTGCGCTGGATCAGCTGGCGGAGAGGTCAGAATCGGCCGATGACGGACCCATCCGGGGCCGCAGGAGGTCGCATGAAATGCAATCGCATCAAACCGCTGCTTGCCGCTGCGCTGTGCGCTTGGCTGACTTTGCAAAGCGCGGCGGCCTTTGACCTGCAAGGGCACCGCGGTGCGCGCGGCCTGGCGCCCGAGAACACTTTGCCCGCCTTCGAGCGAGCGCTGGCGATCGGCGTGACGACGCTAGAGCTCGACGTGGCGATCACCCGCGACGGTGTGCTGGTGATTTCGCACGATCCGGCGCTCAACCCCGAGATCACCCGTGGCCCCGACGGTCAATTCCTGCAAGCGCCTGGCCCGCTGATCCGCCACCACAGCCTGGCCGAGCTGCGCCGATTCGAACTGGGCCGGATCAAGCCCGGTTCGCGCTACGCGGCGCAGTTCCCAGACCAGGTGGCGGTCGACGGCACCCGTCTGCCCACACTGGCCGAGCTGTTCGCGCTGGTGCGACGATCGGGCAACGAGACCGTTCGCTTCGACATCGAGACCAAGGTTTCGCCGCTGGCGCCCGCTGACACGCTGGCGCCCGAGCTTTTCACGCGGGCGCTGATCGCGGCGATCCGCGAAGCCGGCATGGCCGCGCGCAGCAGCATCCAGTCCTTCGACTGGCGAACGCTGCAACTGGTGCAGCGCGAAGCGCCTGAAATTTCCACCGTCTACCTCAGCGCTCAGCAGCACTGGCTCGACAACATCGGCGCTAGCGCGGCCACAGTTTCACCCTGGACCGCGGGCTTGCGCTACCGCGACCACGGTTCGGTGCCCAAGCTGGTGCAGGCCGCTGGCGGGCGGATCTGGGCGGCCTATTTCGGCGATCTCGACGCCGGTCTGGTCAAACAAGCCCATGCGCTGGGCTTGCAGGTGCTGGCCTGGACCGTCAACGACCCTGCGCAGATCGCAAGGGTGATGGACCTTGGCGTGGACGGTCTGATCAGCGACCGACCCGACCGGGTGCGCGCCGAGATGGCCCGTCGCGGTCTGGTGTTGCCGCCTGCCACGCCGCCTTGACCCTGAGGGTCGCCGCCTGCTTGCCACTGGCTGTATGCTTTCGGGTTGGCCGGGCGCGAGCCCGCGCTGCCCGTCCCCAATTTCTGTGGAGTTTCTTTCGATGACCCGAGTCTTCAACTTCAGCGCCGGCCCGGCCGCGCTGCCCGAATCCGTGCTGCGCCAGGCCGCTGACGAGATGCTCGACTGGCACGGCAGCGGCATGTCGGTGATGGAGATGAGCCACCGCGGCAAGGAGTTCATCGCGATCCACGCCGAGGCCGAGTCGCTGCTGCGCGAGCTGATGGCAATTCCCGCCAACTACAAGGTGTTGTTCATGCAAGGTGGGGCGATGGCGGAGAACGCGATCGTGCCGATGAACCTGCTGCGCGGCAAAGCCGGCGCCGACTACATCAATACCGGCGAATGGTCTAAGAAGTCGATCAAGGAAGCCAAGAAATACTGCAAGGTCAATGTCGCGGCCAGCGCCGAGGCCAGCAACTTCAGCTGCGTGCCGGCGCGCGCCGACTGGCAGCTCGACCCCGATGCGGCCTATGTGCACATCTGCTCGAACGAGACCATCGGCGGCGTCGAGTACCACTTCACGCCCGATGTCGGCAGCGTGCCGCTGGTGGCCGACATGTCGAGCAGCATCCTGTCGCGCCCGGTCGATGTCGCCAAGTACGGGCTGATCTACGGCGGCGCGCAGAAGAACATCGGCCCGGCCGGGCTGACGATCGTCATCGTTCGCGACGACCTGATCGGTCAGGCGCTGGCCTGCACGCCATCGGCCTTCGACTACAAGCAGCAGGCCGACAACGACTCGATGCTCAACACCCCGCCGACCTACGCGGTCTACATCGCCGGGCTGGTGTTCAACTGGATCAAGTCGCGCGGCGGCCTGGTGGCGATGGAGGCGCACAACCGCGCCAAAGCTGCGCTGCTGTACGACTACCTCGACGCCAGCGCTTTCTACAGCAACCCGGTGGCGCGCGCCGACCGCTCGCTGATGAACGTGCCTTTCAAGCTGCGCGACGAGAGCCTGGACGACGCGTTCCTGAAGGGCGCTGTCGCGCGCGGCATGGTCCAGCTCAAAGGCCACCGCTCGGTGGGCGGGATGCGGGCTTCGATCTACAACGCGATGCCGGTCGAAGGCGTTCAGGCGCTGGTGGCCTACATGAAGGAATTCGAGGCCCAACATGGCTGACCGGATCGGCGTTCTGGTGCTCAACCAGATCTCGGCCAGCGGCCTGTCCAGGCTGCCTGCTGAGAACTTCCGCGTCGGCAAGGACCTGGCTGACCCGGCGGCGATCCTGCTGCGATCGGCCGACCTGCACAGCGTGGCGATCCCGGCCAGCGTGCGGGCGATCGGCCGTGCCGGCGCCGGCACCAACAACATCCCGGTCGAGGCGATGAGCCAGCGCGGCGTGCCGGTGTTCAACGCACCCGGCGCCAACGCCAACGCGGTCAAGGAGCTGGTGCTGCTGGGCATGTTGATGGCCGCGCGCCAGATCGCCCCGGCGCTGCGCTTTGTCGCCGCGCTCGATACCGCAGCGCCCGACCTGGACAAGGCGGTCGAGGACGGCAAGAAGGCTTTCGCGGGCTACGAGCTCGCGGGCCAGACCCTGGGCGTGATCGGCTTGGGCAAGATCGGCTGCCTGGTTGCCGAGGCGGCGATCAAGCTCGGCATGAACGTGCTGGGCTTCGACCCCGAGATCACGGTCGACGCGGCCTGGAGCCTGCCCTCGCAGGTGCGGCGAGCTGCCAGCGTCAACGATGTGCTGAAGAACTCGCAGTTCGTCACGCTGCACGTGCCGCTGGTCGATGCCACCCGGCACCTGGTCAACGATGCCAACATCGGCTTGATGCGCGCCGGTGCGGTGTTGCTGAACTTCAGCCGCGAAGGTGTGGTCAGCGACAGCGCGGTGCTCGACTCGATCGAGGCCAGACACCTCGGCCAATACGTCTGCGACTTCCCCGGCGCTGCGCTGCACGGCAAGCCCGGGGTGGTGGCGCTGCCGCACCTGGGCGCATCGACCCGCGAGGCCGAGGAGAACTGCGCGGTGATGGTGGTCGACCAACTGCGCGACTACCTGGAGAACGGCAACGTCGTCAACGCGGTGAATTTCCCGCAGGTCAGCATGCCGCGCGAATCTGCGTTCCGGGTTGCGATCGCCAACGCCAACGTGCCCAACATGCTGGGCCAGATCTCGACCGCGATGGCCCAGGCCGGCCTGAACATCCACAACATGGTCAACAAGTCGCGCGGTGGCATGGCCTACACCTTGGTCGATGTCGACAGCCCTGTCACGCCCGAGGTGCAGGCCGGTATCGCCGCGATCGGCGGCGTGCTGGCGGTTCGCTACTTGCCGGCAACCTGAGTCGGGCGGCGGTGTTGCCGGGCGACACCGCCAACCCACCGCCGGACCTATCATCCGCGCGGCCAACCCTTGCTGCCCTCGCCAAATGCCGCCCCTGCTGAGCCATTCACTTCGCATCCTGACCGGCGATCACGACCTGCCGGACGACCGTTTCAGCGACCATGTCAACAACGCGCGCTATTTCGCTTTCATCAACCAGACCTTCCACGGCTGGTACGTGGCGATGGGCATACGCGACGGCAAGCTTGTTCAGGGCGCGATGATGGCGCACCTGGAATACGACTTCCTCGGCGAAGTCAAGCCACCGGCCACGGTGCTGTGTAGCATCGAGGTCACCCGCGTTGGTCGCTCCAGCATGGAGCATTCGATCACGGTCGAGGACCTCGGTGTCGGTGGGTCAGACCCGCCGCGTCTGGCCGGGCGCGGCCGGTCGGTCCATGTCTGGTTCGACCGCCGCGACAAGCGTTCGCTGCCCTGGCCAACCGAGGTGCTCGCGCGCTGCTGGCCTTCAGCGGCGTGATCAAGCTGTCCGCTGGTTGACAGTGCGGCGCTGCTGCGAGCCCTAGGCTGGGCGCTTGTCGCGCGGCATCGCCGCGGCACGGCGGCGTGACGAGGGCTGTTCGATCAGCCCGACGGCGCAGCAGGCCGCAACGCCATTCGCTCCCACTGTTCCTTCTTGAACGAAAGCCTATCCGCCATGAATTCCCGTGAACTACGCCTGAAGAGCCGCCCGACCGGCACCCCAAGTGCCGCCGACTTCGAACTCGCCGAGGTCACGCTGGCAAAACCCGGTCAAGGGCAGTTGCTGGTCCAGAACCTGGCGATGAGCGTCGACCCGTACATGCGCGGTCGCATGCGCGACGTGAAGTCGTACTCGGCGCCCTGGCAAATCGGCGAAGTGATGCAAGGTGGTGCGGTCGGCCGGGTGCTCGAGAGCCGACATCCGGGTTTCGCGGCGGGTGACCTGGTCTCTAGCAACCTCGGATGGCGCGAGGCCTTTCTCAGCGATGGCGCCGGCATCTCGCGCATCGCCGACCCGGTGGCGCCGCCCTCGGCCTACCTCGGCGTGCTCGGCATGCCTGGCATGACGGCTTACGTCGGCCTGCTGCACGTTGCAGCGCTCAAGGCCGGCGAGACGGTGTTTGTCTCGGGTGCTGCCGGCGCTGTCGGCAGCCTGGTGGGCCAGATCGCCAAGATCCGCGGCTGCACCGTCGTGGGCTCGGTCGGGTCGGCCGACAAGATCGATTACTGCCGCGGGATCGGTTTTGACCATGTCTTCGACTACCACGCGGGCGACCTGCCGGGGCAGTTGCGCCGTGCCGCGCCCGAGGGCTTGGACGTCTATTTCGACAACGTCGGCGGTGACCACCTACAGGCAGCGCTCGGCGCGATGCGGGTCAACGGCCGCTTGGCACTGTGCGGCGCGATCGCCAATTACAACGCCACCGCGCCTGTCCCCGGCCCGAACAACCTGATGTTGGCGATCGGCCAGAGCCTGACGCTGCGTGGCTTCATCGTCAGCCGGCACGAGGACCTGCGCGCCGATTTCATGCGCGACATGAGCGCTTGGGTGACCTCTGGCCAGGTGAAGTACCGCGAGACCCGCTACGAAGGCCTGGCCCAAGCGCCGCAGGCTTTCATCGGGCTGTTCAGCGGCGCCAACACCGGCAAGATGATCGTCCACCTGGCGGACTGAGGCGCGGGCCAGGGCTCGCAGGCGAAACCTTCAACCCAGGGAGTCGGGCTTTGAATCGACCAGACATCGACAAAGAGGGCTTGCGGCGCAAGTACCTCGAGGAGCGCAACAAGCGACTCCGCCCCGACGGCAACCAGCAGTACCTGGAGATCAAAGAGGGCTTCGCCCATTACCTGGACGACCCCTACCTGCCGGTCAAGCCGCGCCAGGCCAAGACCGATCACGTCAGCTTCGCGTTCATCGGGGGCGGTTTCGCCGGTCTGGCGACAGCGGCGCGCTTGGTCGAAGCCGGCATCACCGACGTTCGCATCATCGACAAAGGCGGCGATTTCGGCGGCACCTGGTACTGGAACCGCTACCCCGGCGCGCAGTGCGACACCGCGTCGATGGTCTACATGCCGCTGCTCGAAGAGACCGGCCACATGCCGACCGAAAAGTACGCCCATGCGAGCGAGATCCTGGCGCATTGCCAGCGCATCGGCAGGCATTACGGGCTCTACGACAACGCGCTGCTGCACACCCAGGTGCGCGCGCTGAGCTGGGACGAAGCCCGTTCGCGCTGGCTGATCGAAACCCACCGCGGTGACGCCTTCACCGCGCAGCACATCGGCCTGGGCACTGGCCCGCTGCATGTCCCGAAGCTGCCGGGCATCCCGGGGATCGAGTCCTTTCAAGGCCATTCATTCCACACCAGCCGTTGGGACTATGGCTACACCGGCGGTGACCCTTCGGGCGCGCCGCTCGACAAGCTGGCCGGCAAGCGGGTCGCGATCATCGGCACCGGCGCGACCTCGGTGCAATGCGTGCCGCATCTGGCGCGCGCTTGCCAGGCGCTGTATGTTTTCCAGCGAACGCCTTCGTCGGTCGATGCACGCAACAACGCGCCGATAGACCCCGAGTGGTTCGCCGGCATCGCAACACCCGGTTGGCAGCAGCGCTGGCTTGAGAACTTCACCGCCAACCAGGCCGGCGGCAACGCCGAGGTCGATCTGGTCCAGGACGGCTGGACCGACCTGGCCGGTCGGATCCGGGCACAGATCAGCAAGTTGGCGCCGGCCGAGCGCAGCGTGCCGAAGATGCTGGCCGCCTACGAGGATGCCGACTTCGAGAAGATGACCGAGATCCGCGCCAGGACCGACGCGATCGTGCAGGACCGCGACACCGCCGACAAGCTCAAGGCCTGGTACCGGCAGCTGTGCAAGCGCCCCTGTTTCCACGACGCTTACCTGCAGGCTTTCAACCACCCTGCGGTGCATCTGATCGACACCGAGGGCCGCGGCCTTGATCGCATCACCGCCACCGGTGTTGTCGTCGGCGGTCGCGAGATCGCGGTCGACTGCATCATCTACGCATCGGGCTTCGAGGTCGGCACACCGCTGCAGCGCCGCGCAGGCTTCGACTTGATCGGCCAAGGCGGCCGCCGCCTGTCCGAGCATTGGGCCCAAGGCATGCGCAGCCAGCACGGCATCCATGTGCACGGCTTCCCGAACGCGTTCTTTGTCCAGCCGACCCAGGGTGCGAACCTGATCTCGAACGTGCCGCACAACCTGACCGAGGCTGCGACCACGATCGCCACGGTGGTCGCTCACGCACGCGACAAAGGCTGCGCTGCGGTCGAAGTCACCGAAGCGGC
>CAMCTC010000076.1 GCA_945878355.1 Bordetella parapertussis
GTCTCGTCCTCGGCGCGCAGGCCGGCGGTGTCGATCACGTGCAGCGGCACGCCCTCGATCTGTATCGTCTGGCTGACCTTGTCGCGGGTGGTGCCTGGGATCGCGGTGACGATCGCCAGCTCGGCGCCGGCCAGCGCATTGAGCAGCGAGCTCTTGCCCACGTTGGGCTGTCCTGCCAGCACCACCTGCAGCCCCTCGCGCAGCAGCGCGCCCTGGCGCGCCCTGGCCATCACGCCCGCCAGCGTGGCGGTGATCGCGGCGAGCTGGCCGTGGGCGTCGGCCTGCTGCAGGAAGTCGATCTCTTCTTCGGGGAAATCGAGCGTCGCTTCGACCAGCGTGCGCAGCCGGACGATGCGCTGGCGCAAGGCGTCGATTTGCTGTGAGAACTCACCCGACAGCGAGCGACCGGCCGATCGCGCCGCAGCCTCGGTGCTGGCCTCGATCAGGTCGGCCACGGCTTCGGCCTGGGCCAGGTCGAGCTTGTCGTTGAGGAAGGCACGCTGCGTGAACTCGCCCGGCTCGGCCAGCCTCAGCCTGGCCAGCCGCGATCGGTCGCTGCCGGTCTCGACCTCGGCAGCGGCCTCCAGGCAGCGCGCCAGCAGCAGCTGCAGCACCACCGGCCCGCCGTGGGCTTGCAGCTCGAAAACGTCCTCGCCGGTGTAAGAGTGCGGCGCCGGAAACCACAGCGCCAGCCCCTGGTCTATGGCCTGGCCGTCGGCCGCCTTGAACGGTCCGTATGCGGCCTGGCGCGGCGCCGGCAGGCGGCCGCACAGCGCGACCAGCAGCGGCGCGATGCCGCGCCCCGAGACCCGCACGATGCCCACTGCGCCGCGCCCGGGGGCGGTGGCGATGGCGGCAATCGGGTCTTGGGGGTGGGGCACAGACACCCGGCGCATTGTCAGCGAACAATGTCCGAGCTTGGTCTTCGGCCCGTCGCAGATGGTGCGGGGTGGAGCGCTGGGAGGCCCGCGTGAGCCCCGTCAGAACACTCCAGGGCCGGTGCTGGTAGGCGCCGGGATTCCCCGCATTGATCGGTGGCCTGAGCAAGGCTTGACAGAGGTCAGGCTTGTTCAGGGTCGCCGATCATCGGGGTTTGCGCCGGGCTTGCAAACCCCGGTTCAAGTGCCAGCCGCAGATGCCGTGCCAGCCGTCACGCACGCCGACCGGGCACTGTCGCGCGCCGCTGACTATGCGACGCTGACTATGCGACGCTGACTATGCGACGCCGAGCTTCTTGTTGATGTACCACTGCTGGGCGATGCCCAGGATGTTGTTGGTCAGCCAGTACAGCACCAGGCCTGCGGGGAAGTAGAAGAACATCACCGAGAACACCAGCGGCATGATCCACATCATCTTGGCCTGAACCGGATCGGGCGGCGTCGGGTTCAGCCAGGTCTGGAACATCGTCGACGCGGTCATCAGCAGCGGCAGGATGAAGAACGGGTCCTTGGTCGACAGGTCATGGATCCAGCCTATCCAGGGCGCGTTGCGCATCTCGACGGTCGACAGCAGCACCCAGTACAGCGCGATGAAGAATGGCATCTGCACGAAGATCGGCAGGCAGCCGCCCAGCGGGTTGACCTTTTCCTCGCGGTAGATGCGCATCATCTCTTGCTGCATCTGCTGCGGCTTGTCCTTGTAGCGCTCGCGCATGTCCATCACCTTGGGGTTGATGGCCTTCATCTTGGCCATCGACTTGTAGGCGTGGGCGTTGAGCGCGTAGAAAGCGATCTTGAGCAGCACCACCAGCGCGACGATCGCCCAGCCCCAGTTGCCGATCAGCGTGTGCAACTGATCGAGCAGCCAGTACAGCGGCTTGGACAGGATGGTCAGCCAGCCGTAGTCCTTGACCAGTTCTAGCCCCGGCGCCAGCGCTTCGAGCTTTTTCTCTTCCTGCGGGCCGGCGAACAGCGTGGACTGGTGGGTCTTGCTCGCGCCTGCGGCGACATCGCCCAGCGGCAGCACCATCGCGATCGAGTACAGGTTGTCGCTGACCTTGGCGGTGCGGAACTCGCGAATCACCTTTTCGGGGGCGAGCCAGGCGCTGGCGAAGTAATGCTGCACCATTGCCACCCAGCCGGCGTCGCCGGTCTTGTCGTGTTCGGCCGATTTCTTTTCGATCTCCTGGAAATCTATCTTCTTGAACTTGCTCAGCTCGGTGTACATCGCCGGGCCGGTGAAGGTGGAGTAGAAGCTCGACTCGCCCTCAGGCGGGTTGCCGTCGCGAATGAGTTGCAGGTAGAGCTGGGGCGAGATCGTCGCGGCCGAGCCGTTGCGGAACTCGTGCTTGACCGCGACCGTGTATTCACCCCGCGTGAAGGTGTAGGTCTTGACCAGCTTGGCGCCGTCGACTTCGGGCGACTCAAAGCTCACGCTGAGCTCTTTGGCGCCGTCTTTGAGCGTGCGTTCACCCGGCAGCGCCTGCATCAGCGTCAGGTGGTTGGGCAGGCTGATGCCGGCCTGGGTGGTGATCAGCCCGGTCTGTGCCAGGTAGACCCGCTTGGCGCTCTGGTCGAACAGCAGCACATGTTGCTTGTCATCGGCAGCGTCGGAGTACTTCAGCAACTCCAGCCGCACCAGGTCGCCGCCTCGGCTGTCGAGCGTGGCCTTGAACACGTCGGTGGTGACCGTGACCTTCTCGCCTCCGGTCGCTGCAGCGGCCGTCGCCAGCGGTGGCTGCGCTGTGGCTGCAACGCCTGGCAGCGCTGCGGCTGCAGGCACCGCGCTGGTCGGCGTGGCACCGACGCTGGCCCCGGGTTTGGCGGCCGAGGCCGCCACGGCCTGAGGCTTTGGACTGAACATCGACGTGCCGCCGTGGTCCCTGTTCCAGGCATCCCACAGCAGGACAAGCGAGACGGAGAACAGCACCCAGAGGATGGTGCGGCGCATGTCGTTCATGGGCGGGTCTTCGAAGAAAGCAAACGGGTGAACAAAGGCGGTGGTGCGTCGGGCACGGGGTCGCAACCGCCGTCACACCAGGGATGGCAGCGCAGGATGCGCTTCGTGGTCAGGTAGCTGCCGCTGGCCGCACCGTGCTGGCGCAGCGCCTGCAAGGCATAGGCCGAGCAAGTCGGCTCGAACCGGCAGGCATTGCCCAACCAAGGTTTGAGAAAAAACCGGTAGGCCCGCACCGCTGCGATCAGGCCTCTGGCGGGCAGGCTGGGTGGTGTGGGCTCGATCATGGGCTCGGGCATGGGGCGGCGGCGCTTGCTTAGCGCCGAGTGGCTGCGCGCTGCAACAACTGCGCGAGCTCGTCGTGCGCCGCGCTGCGCAGCGGGTCGGATGCGGGGCTGGTGAACTGCTTGCGGTCGAACGGCGCTTTGAGCCGCAGCACCCACAAGCCTGGCGCCAAGCTGCCGGCCTGGGCCTGCATCACGTTGCGCATCTGCCGCTTGAGCAGGTTGCGCGTGACCGAGCGCTTGGCGTGCCGTTTGGGCACCACCAAGCCCAGCCATTGCCCAATTGGCGCCGGTTTTGGCAAGTCATCCACAAGCGGTGGGCAACTCGGTGCATCGCCTGTGGATAACTCATGTACAAGTGCTTTCTTGACCGGCTTGCGCGGCACGCTGGGGCAGGTCGCGACATGGTGTGCCGAGAAGTGCGCACTGCGCGACCGCGGCGCGGTGGCCAGCACGGCCTGAAAATCCGCCGAGCGCAGGATGTGTCCAACCATGGCATCCGCAGCGGGTGACCCCGCGGCGATGGAATTTGGCGCATCAAGCAAGCGCAACCGCAGTCAGACCGCGGTGAGCTGGGCGGGATTCAGACCTGCGACAAGCGCTTGCGGCCCTTGGCGCGGCGTGCGGCGATCACGGCGCGGCCGCCACGGGTCTTCATGCGCACGAGAAAACCGTGCGTACGGGCACGGCGGGTCTTGGAAGGCTGATAGGTGCGCTTCATGGTCTTTTCCTTGGGCTGATCCCCTTGCGCGCCAGCGGTTGCTGGCAATCACGACGGGCCACACTTGCATCAATCGGCGTCTGCCTGGCAGCGATGCCGGGCTCGCCAAGTTTGGCCTGCGCGTCGGGGAAACCCACTATTAGAGCAAAAAGCCACGCGGTGGTCAAACAGCGCTGTCGCGCTGAGCCCAATGCAGGGTCATTGACGCGAAAAACGAAACTGTGGATAACCTTCGCCAGGTCGGGTCGAGAGGCCTACAATGCGGCCGCTCCAAGAACAACTTGTCCACAATGAGCCCAGACATCTGGCAGCGTGGTTGCGATCAACTCGCCACCGAACTGCCTGAACAGCAATTCAACACCTGGATCCGCCCACTGCCCGCCGCTGACATCGTCGACGACGGCGAATCGGGCGCGGTGGCGCAGGTGCGGGTGCCCAACCGCTTCAAGCTCGACTGGATTCGCTCCCAATATGCACAGCGGATCGAGAAGATCCTGAGCGAACTCGCCGGCAAGCCTGTTCGACTCGAGTTGGCGCTGGCCAGCCGTGATCCAAATCCGGCAGCGGGGCCGCAGGCGGCCAACGGCCCAGTGCGGGCTGCTGCGCTGCTCAACGCTCAGGGCCACGCCACCAGCGTGCGGCCCGCCTCGGCCGGGCCCGAGCTTGGCGCGGGCGGCCATCGGCTGCCGGCCGGCCCGGGTTACCACTTGCCGCCGGCTGCCAACAGCCACAAGCTCAACACCGCGCTGACCTTCGACAACCTGGTGCCGGGCCGCGCCAACCAGATGGCGCGAACCGCTGCGCTGCACGTGGCGGGCGCGCCTGGCGTGATGTACAACCCGCTGTTCATCTACGGCGGTGTCGGCCTGGGCAAGACCCACCTGATCCACGCCGTGGGCAACGCCTTGCTGCGCGACAAACCCGACGCGCGGGTGCTGTACCTGCACGCCGAGCAGTTCATCAGCGACGTGGTCAAGAACTACCAGCGCAAGACTTTCGACGAGCTCAAGGCCAAGTACCACAACCTCGACCTGCTGCTGATCGACGATGTGCAGTTTTTCGCTGGCAAGGACCGCACCCAGGAGGAGTTCTTCAACGCCTTCGAAGCGCTGCTGGCCAAGCGGGCCCACATCATCATGACCAGCGACACCTACCCCAAGGGGCTGGTCGACATCGACGAGCGGCTGACCAGCCGCTTTGATGCCGGGCTGACGGTGGCGATCGAGCCGCCCGAGCTCGAGATGCGGGTGGCGATCCTGATCCGCAAGGCGCTGGCCGAGGGCACCGAGATGCCCGAGGACGTGGCTTTCTTCGTCGCCAAGAACGTCCGTGCCAACGTCCGCGAGCTCGAAGGCGCGCTGCGCAAGGTGCTGGCCTACAGCCGCTTCAGCCACAAGGACATCAACATCGGGCTGGCGCGCGAGGCGCTGAAAGACTTGTTGAGCATCCAGAACCGGCAGATCGGCGTCGAGAACATCCAGAAGACGGTGGCCGACTTCTACAAGATCAAGATTGCCGACATGTACAGCAAGAAGCGCCCGGCCAGCATCGCCAAGCCGCGCCAGATTGCGATGTACCTGGCCAAGGAGATGACGCAGAAGAGCCTGCCCGAGATCGGCGAGCTGTTCGGCGGGCGCGACCACACCACTGTGCTGCACGCGGTGCGCAAGATCGGTGGCGACCGCACCAAGGACAGCGAATTGAACCAGCAACTGCATGTGCTGGAACAAACCCTGAAGGGTTGAGTCCGACCCAAGCAGGCCCTGCCAGACCTGCTGCCGCGAAGACAAGCGAAAATAAGCTGTTTCGCTTGAAAACCCCGAGCATTCGCCAAGATCCCGCCAACTGCCAGAACTACCCGTCCAAGGGGAAGAGATGATCGTCCTGAAAGCGCCGCAGCAAAAATTGCTCGAAACCCTGCAAAGCGTGGCAGGCATCGTGGAGCGGCGACACACCTTGCCGATCCTGGCCAATGTGCTGCTGCGCAAGACCGGTGGCGAGGTCGAGTTCACGACCAGCGACCTGGAGATCCAGGTCCGAACCCACGGCACGCTGGACGGCGACGCGGGCGATTTCGCCACCACCGTGGGCGCGCGCAAGCTGATCGACATCCTGCGAAGCCTGCCGGCCGATCAGGTGGTCACGCTCTCGGCAGCGGCCAACAAGCTCACGCTGACGGGTGGGAAAAGCCGCTTCACGCTGCAGACGCTGCCGGCCGAAGACTTCCCGCTGGTCAACGAATCGGCCGAATTCGGCCCGGCGTTTTCGGTGCCGCAGAAGACGCTCAAGACCCTGATCAACCAGGTGCACTTCGCGATGGCGGTGCACGACATCCGCTACTACCTCAACGGCATCCTGTTCGTCGCCGAAGGCAAGCAGCTCACGCTGGTGGCCACCGATGGCCACCGCCTGGGGCTGGCGCAGGCGCAGCTCGAGACCGACATCCCCAAGCAGGAGGTGATCCTGCCGCGCAAGACCGTGCTCGAACTGCAGCGCTTGCTCAAGGACGAAGACACCCCGATCGAGATGCGCTTTGCCGGCAACCAGGCACGCTTCAACTTCTCGGGGCTGGAGTTCGTCACCAAGCTGGTCGAAGGCAAGTTCCCGGACTACAACCGCGTGATCCCGAAGAACCACCAGAACGCCGTGATCCTGGGCCGCGCCACCTTGCTGGCCAGCCTGCAGCGCGCGGCCATCCTGACGAGCGAGAAGTTCAAGGGCGTTCGCGTCAACATCGAACCCGGCCTGCTGCGCATCGCCAGCAGCAACGCCGAGCAGGAAGAAGCCAAGGAAGAGATCGAGATCGACTACGAAGGCGATTCGATCGAGGTCGGTTTCAACGTCACCTACCTGATGGACGCGCTGTCCAACATCGTCCAGGACATGGTCAAGATCGAGCTGCAGGACGGCAACGCCAGCGCGCTGATCACCGTGCCCGACCAGACCGGTTTCAAGTACGTGGTGATGCCGATGAGGATCTGACGCGCCCTGCGGGCGCAGCAAACCCTCATCGGCATGCTGCCGGAGTGTTTGTGCACCTCCTGCCCCCGCCAGGCGGGGGTTCTAGCCAGATTGTCTAAGCGGTCGCTGCGCGGCCTTGAAGAGCACCAATGACCGACGCCACCCCCCCCCAAGACCCCAGCCACCCCGCCGGTGCAGCCCCGCAGGCTGCCCCCGGCGCCGGCGTCACCCAGCGCGAACTGCCGACCTCTGAGGGCTTTGTGGCCTCGACCGGCGCCGAAGCATCGGTCGCTTATGGCGAGAGCGACATCCAGATCCTGGAAGGCCTGGAAGCGGTGCGCAAGCGCCCGGGCATGTACATCGGTGACACCTCCGACGGCACCGGCCTGCACCACCTGGTGTTCGAGGTGGTCGACAACTCGATCGACGAATCGCTGGCCGGGCATTGCGACGACATCATCGTCACGATCCACACCGACAACAGCATCAGCGTGATCGACAACGGCCGCGGCATCCCCACCGGCGTCAAGATGGACGACAAGCACGAGCCCCGGCGCAGCGCTGCCGAGATCGCGCTGACCGAGCTGCACGCCGGCGGCAAGTTCAACCAGAACAGCTACAAGGTCTCGGGCGGGCTGCACGGTGTGGGCGTGTCCTGCGTCAACGCGCTGAGCAAGCAGCTGCGCCTGACCGTGCGCCGCGAGGGCCAGGTGCACTACATGGACTTCGTCAAAGGCATCCCGCAGAACGGGCTGATTGAGCTTCGGGACGGCATCGAGACCCGGCCGATGCGCATCAGCGGCGAGACCGAGAAGCGCGGCACCGAGGTGCACTTCTCGCCCGACGAGAGCATCTTCACCCATGTCGACTTCCACTACGACGTGCTGGCAAAACGTCTTCGCGAGCTGAGCTTTCTGAACAACGGCGTTCGCATCCGCCTGGTCGACGAGCGCAACAACAAAGAGGACGACTTCGCCTTCGCCGGCGGCGTCAAGGGCTTTGTCGAGTTCATCAACAAGGGCAAGAAGGTCTTGAACCCCAACATCTTCCACGCCGCCGGCGACAAGGTGAGCGACCAGGGCACCAACGTCGGTGTCGAGGTGGCGATGCAGTGGAACGACGGCTATAACGAGAACGTGCTGTGTTTCACCAACAACATCCCGCAGCGTGACGGCGGCACCCACCTGACCGGCTTGCGCGCGGCGATGACCAGGGTGATCAACAAGTACATCGACGACAGTGAGTTGGCCAAGAAAGCCAAAGTCGAGATCGCCGGCGACGACATGCGTGAAGGCCTGGCCTGCATCGTCAGCATCAAGGTGCCTGAGCCCAAGTTCTCGAGCCAGACCAAGGACAAGCTCGTCTCAAGCGAAGTGCGCGGCCCGGTCGAAGAGATCGTCAGCAAGCTGCTGGCCGACTGGCTGCAAGAGCACCCGATCGACGCCAAGATCATCTGCGGCAAGATCGTCGAGGCTGCCCGCGCCCGCGAGGCCGCACGCAAGGCGCGCGAGATGACGCGCCGCAAAGGTGTGCTCGACGGCATGGGCCTGCCGGGCAAGCTCGCCGACTGCCAGGAGAAAGACCCTGCGCTGTGCGAGATCTACATCGTCGAGGGCGACTCGGCCGGCGGCAGCGCCAAGCAGGGCCGCGACCGTAAGTTCCAGGCGATCTTGCCGCTGCGCGGCAAGATCCTCAATGTCGAGAAAGCACGCTACGAAAAGCTGTTATCGAGTGACAGCATCGTCACGCTGATCACCGCGCTGGGCACCAGCATCGGCCCCGAGGAATTCAACGTCGACAAGCTGCGCTACCACCGCATCATCATCATGACCGACGCCGACGTCGACGGCGCGCACATCCGCACGCTGCTGCTGACCTTCTTCTACCGCCAGATGCCGGTGCTGGTCGAGCGTGGCCACATCTACATTGCGCAGCCGCCGCTCTACAAGGTCAAGGTCGGCAAGCACGAGCAGTACCTCAAGGATGGGCTGGAGCTCGACAACTTCCTGCTCAAAGTGGCGCTGGAGGGGGCGGCTGTGCTACCCGACGGCGCGGCCCGAGCCGACGACTCACCCGGCAAGACCTTCAGACCGGCGCTGAGCGGCCTCGAGCTCGAGGCGCTGGCCACCAAATACGTGCTGGCCACCCATGTGATGGACCGGCTGGGCAACTGGATGGACATCGACGGCCTGCGCGCGATCACCAACGGCCTGACGCTGGACCTCGACACGGCGAGCGCGGCGGAAGCCAGCGCAGTCAAGCTGCAGGCCGCGCTGGTCGACGCCACGGTGGAAGCGCAGTTCGATGTGCGCACCGACAAGCACCTGCTGCGCATCAGCCGCAGGCTGCACGGCAACATCAAGAGCAGCGTGATCACGCAGGACTTTGTGCATGGCGGCGATTACGCCGCGCTCAGCGAAGCCGGCCAGACCTTCAAGGGCTTGCTCGGCGAAGGCGCGATCGTTCGCCGCGGCGAAGGCGAGCGCGCCAAGGAGCAGAAGGTGGTCGACTTTCGCGTCGCGATGGCCTGGCTGATTGCCCAAGCCGAGCACGCCGTGGGCCGTCAGCGCTACAAGGGCTTGGGCGAGATGAACCCGATGCAGCTGTGGGAAACGACGATGGACCCGACCGTGCGCCGGCTGCTGAAAGTGCAGATCGACGACGCGATCGAGGCCGACCGGGTGTTCACGATGCTGATGGGCGATGACGTTGAACCCCGCAGGAATTTCATCGAGAGCAATGCGTTGAGGGCGGCGAATATCGACGTGTGAGTTTGGTTCGTGCTGGGCGTTAGATTTGGAATGTTCTTTGTATTATTTGGGTGCTGACCATGGTCTCCCCTGATGAGCGTGAAGAACTTGCTGCGCTTCGCGCCGAGAACGCGCGCCTGATCGGGCTGTTGGTGGCGAATGGCATCTCTTGGCGTACGCAGGTGACGGCGCCGGCCGTAGCCGATGCGTACCTTGAACCATCGCGCTTGTCGACCGCCGAGAAGGTGGCGCTCTTCAGGCGTTTGTTCCGTGGCCGCACGGACGTCTATCCGGTGCGTTGGGAGAGCAAGACCAGCGGCAAGTCGGGCTACGCGCCGGCCTGCGCAAACGAGTGGCGCGCCGGCGTCTGCGAGAAGCCCCGCATCAAGTGCGGTGATTGCGGCAATCGGTTGTTGATCCCTTTGATCGATGGGGTGATCTACAGGCACCTGGCGGGTGACCACACGGTGGGCGTCTACGCGTTGATGCCGGATGACACCTGTTATTTCCTGGCAGTCGATTTCGACGAGGCGGATTGGCGGGACGACGCACGGGCGTTCATGCAGTCCTGCCATGAACTGGGCGTGCCGGCCGCGCTGGAGGTGTCACGGTCCGGCAACGGCGCGCACATCTGGATCTTCTTCGCCGGCAGGGTCTCAGCACGGGATGCCCGGCGGCTGGGCACGGCCCTTATCAGTCACACCTGCGCCCGCACCCGGCAACTGAAACTGTCGTCCTACGACCGGCTGTTTCCCAACCAGGACACGATGCCCAAGGGCGGTTTTGGCAACCTGATCGCTTTGCCCTTGCAGAAGCGGCCACGCGAGACCGGCGGCAGTGTCTTCGTCGATGACTCCCTGCATGCCTACGCCGACCAGTGGGCCTTCCTGGCGAGCATCCCGCCGATGGCGCCGCACGACATCGAGCCGACCATCCTGCGCGCGACTGGCGGCGTGCATCCGCTGGATGTCACCTTTGCCGAAGAGGAGGACCTCGCTGAGCCCTGGAAGCGCGCGCCTGCAGCCAACGGGAAGCTGGTCGGCACCATGCCTGCAGCGCTGACGGTGACGCTGTCGAACTTGGTCTATTTCGAAAAAGCCCAGTTGCCGCAGGCGCTCGCCAACCGGCTGGTCCGGCTGGCCGCCTTCCAGAACCCGGAGTTCTACAAGGCGCAAGCAATGCGCATGTCGGTCTGGGACAAGCCGAGGGTCATCGGCTGCGCCGAGAATTATCCGCAGCACATCGCCCTGCCGCGGGGCTGCCTGGAAGGCGCGCAAGTCCTGCTGCGTGACAACGGCATCCGCTGCGACCTCGGCGACGAGCGCTTTGCCGGCGAGGCACTCGATGTCAACTTCTCGGGAACGCTGCGGCACGACCAAGCTGCCGCGGTGGCCGCTATGCTGCTGCACGATGCCGGCGTGCTGTGTGCGCCGACGGCCTTCGGCAAGACCGTCGCGGCCGCGGCCTTGATCGCGCGCCGAGGGGTCAACACCCTGGTGTTGGTGCACCGCACCGAACTGCTCAGGCAGTGGCAGGAGCGGCTGCAGGCCTTTCTGGATGTGGGCAAGAGCGTGGTCGGTACCATCGGCGGCGGCAAGGCGAAGCCCACCGGCAAGATCGACATCGCGGTGATGCAGTCGCTGTCGCGCCAGGGCAAGGTGGATGCGCTGGTCGAAAACTACGGCCAGGTGATCGTCGATGAGTGCCACCACGTCGGCGCCGTGTCTTTCGACGCCATCCTCAAGCGCGTGAAGGCGAAGTACGTGGTTGGCCTGACTGCCACGCCTATTCGCCGTGACGGCCAGCAGCCTATCATCTTCATGCAGTGCGGCCAGATCCGCCACAAAGTGGTTAGTTCGGAGGGGGCTCCGCACGACCTCGAGGTGCTGCCGCGCATGTCGTACCGGCAGATAACCGTCGCGCCTGATGCGGGCATCCAGGTGGTTTTCCGCCATCTGGCCAACGATGTCGACCGCACAAGCGCTATCGCGGCGGAGGTGGTGGACGCCTTCGCGCGGGGCCGAAAGATACTGGTTCTTACCGAGCGCACCGAGCATCTGGAGGCCATGGTGGCTACATTGGTTGGGCGGATTCCGGCGCTGTTCGTGTTGCACGGGCGCATGTCCAAGAAACAGCGCGCTGCGCTGATCGCTCAACTGGCGGATTTGCCGCCCAACGCACCCAGGGTGTTGTTGGCCACGGGCAAACTTGTGGGCGAAGGATTCGACCATCCGCCGCTCGACACCCTGGTGCTGGCCATGCCGATCTCGTGGAAAGGGACGCTGCAGCAGTACGCCGGGCGGCTTCACCGTGAGCACGCCAGCAAGACTGACGTCCGGATCATCGATTTCGTCGATACAGGGCACCCTGCGCTGGTGCGCATGTGGGAGAAGCGCCAGCTTGGCTACCGGGCGATGGGCTACCGGGTGGCGATGACCGCGGTGGAATCGAACTGGGGCCAGTTGTCGCTGTCTGCCTGAGGTGTCAATCCGGCGGCGCGACAGCCAACCAAACTTGTGAAATCCTGTGGCTCGTCCAAGGGCTGCTCCGGCCAAGCGACCTTGTGTCACTTCAACTGCTGAATGTCCGCACTTGATCTATGCCCAGTTTTTCCGCGCTGCGCGATGTCGCGTCGGTTGGATCATGCGCCGATGCAGGCCAGGCGCACGAACTCGTGCACGCAGGCAAGACTTCCCGTGGCGTGGCACTCTGCAAGTCCTTTCAGTGTCTGCGCGTCAGCGCAAATCAGGCGCCCATCCTGTTCTGAAGGCTGCGGTGAAGTTGTCGTTCGCAACAATGGCGCGACGACCCACCCGCGATTGACCTGACCGACAGCGCTGGCTTGGTGCGGCTCTAGACAGCGAAAGTCACGCTCATTGGGTTTGTGCCTGTGTGTGATTGGTACCTTGCTCTGCCTTGGTACACGAATGGCGCACCCTTGCCAGCCGCCAGTTTGGTGTCGCGGACGAACAGGTGTATGGCGATGCCCATGGCTTCATGCCGAACGATCTCGTGCCCCCGCTTGCTTTCCGGTGTGGTCGCGTTTTGGCTCTGCCAGTGGAAAGTGTGCTCATCGATCCAGTGATCGTGGTATCGATGCTCCTGCGCCTTGCCCTGTTTGTTCAAGGTCACCAGCAAGACATGCACCTTCTTTTCGTTGAGCACCACGTGGCCAACGTTCCAACTGCCCGGGTTGAAAGACTCCCCGAATAGCGCTGGGATGTCTTCCCTCGCGAATGACTGGCCGACACTCAGGTCAAGCGGTTCGACGGTGGTCTTGAGGCGGGCCAAGGTCCGCATCTCATCGTTGGCTGGCAGGTCCGCGTAGTCGGGGTTGTTGGCCTTGAGGATGTACCTGCCGTCCCTACCCTTCGTGACGACGCGCAGCAGGTACTGGTTGTCGCCACCAGATTCGTCCTGGCGCTCGATGGCCATCACGGTGCCGGTGATCGAACCTGCCTTGCTGGGGCTGACGAGTTCGAGCAAGAGGTAGTCGCCATCCCGGATGGGGTGCTTCCCGCCGTCCATGGAATTTCCCGATGCTCGCGCAATGAAGTGCCGGGTTGGATCGAGTTGTCCGTAGCTGGCCGGCAGTGCGCGGTGCTGCTCGGCGTCGGTGCGTCCGGCCCTGAAGTGGCCGCAAGCGATCTTGAGGTTCGGAAAGTACGCGACTTCGCGCTCGGCCCTTGGCCTGGGTGTGAAGGGGATGACGTTCGAAGGGGCCGCGGTTGCCTGGCGGCGGACTTCGTAGGTCGCCAGGCAGTAATCGACCAATTCCTGAAGCATCGCTTGCAGGGATTCCTTGTCCTCTTCAGGCGGGGCCGTGGTGAAGTGGAAGCGGCCATCGTCGACGCGGAACAGCGCGGCAGCTTTATCGGCACGATTGCCACCCACCCAGGCCTTGACCGGGTTGTCCAGCCAGTACCGCTGCCACCCTTCGGCGCGCCCATCGGGCAACTGGCTGATGTGCTCGGGCAGGTCACCGAGCAGGCTCTGCCTGCGGTGGATGACCTGCCAGGATCGTTCCGACAGATCGGCGACCGCGGGCGCCTTGGCGAGTCCATCCAGTTCGAACAGCGCCTCCAGGAGGATCATCTTGTAGCTCTTGGTCATTTGCGCGACCTCGACCTCCCTTAGAAGGCCAGCGGCGGCGCGCAAGTTGCGACCCTCGGCGTCGTCTAGGTCGGCCATGGCGGCCACCAGCGCGAACCAACTGCCGTGTTGCTGGCGCATCGCCTGCACGCTCGCACCCGATCGATAGAACTCCGCCAGGGTGGGCCGGCGGCCAAGGCTGGAGCGCAGGGCCTCGTAGTCCTTCTGCGTGCCCGCGCTGTCCAGCGACTTCAGGAAGTCGATGATTTTCAAGTCGTAGTTGACATAGCACCCGTCCGGCAGGTCGAGCCGCCCCTGCTCGGCCCTCCGGGCGAAAGCAGCGAGGGCCTTGTAGGTGGCGCCCACACCAAATAGCGCCTGGGGCTTCTGCAAGAAGCTCTGGTGGTTGCCGATGAAGTCCAGCACCAGCAGGTGAGTCTTCTCATCGGTGCGACGCAGACCGCGGCCAAGTTGCTGCAGGAACAGGATCTTCGATTCGGTGGGCCGCAGCATCATCACCGTGTCGATGCTTGGCAGGTCGACACCTTCGTTGAACAGGTCGACGGAGAAGATGACGCTCAACCCTCCGTCGCGCAAGCGTTCCAGTGCCTCGCTACGGCCGAGTGCCGATCCCGAATACACCGCGGCCGAGGTGATGCCGGCCTTTTCGAACTGTGCTGCCATGTATTCGGCGTGGATCACCGAAACGCAAAACGCCAGGGTCCGCTTCTGCGCCTTGGCGCGCCATTCCTTGACCGCGTGCCTTGCCCGCGCCAGTGTCGCCAGCTTGTTCGAGAGTTGCTCTGGGTCGAAGCGGCCGTTCCGCCAGGGCACCTCGTGGTAGTCGACCGACTCGTCGAGGATGCCGTGGTAGTGAAACGGCGCCAGCAACTTCGCCTGGATGCCTTCGAAGAGGTTGCGTGTGAAGACCAGGTTGTCGTCGCACAGGGACAGGATGTCTGACTGGTCCGTGCGGTCTGGCGTGGCGGTGAGCCCGAGCATGAACGCGGGTGCGAAATGTCCAAGTAGCCGTCGGTAGGTCGCGGCAGCCGCATGGTGAAACTCGTCGATCACGACATAGTCGAAATGCTGGGGCGCGAATCGCTCCAAGTGCTGCGCCCGGGCCAGAGTCTGCACGGAGGCGCAAAGCACGTCGACCTCGGCATCATGACTCTGCCCCATGTAGAGGCTGACGCGTGCCTTGGGCCGGATGCGGATGAAGGTCTGCGCCGCCTGACTCAGGATCTCCTCGCGATGGGCCACGAAGAGGATCCGACGGGCACCCATGCGCGTCGCATCGAAGGCCGCGAGCCATGTCTTGCCCAGGCCGGTGGCGAGCACTACGAGCCCGCGACGGAATCCCGCCTCCCTGGTCTCGGCCAGCGCGTCGAGGGCTTCCACTTGAACGGACGTGGGTTCTGGCGGCGGTTCTTGCTCCTGACTGCCCGGCGCGATCGCACGCGGCGGTGGCACGCGTCGAAGTTCGTAGCTCTCGATCCAGCGGTCGCTCAGCGGGACAGTGCGTGGGTGTGCGAAGAGTTCACCGAACCGCAACTGGGCTTCGAAGAAGCCGGAGTCACCAGGGTAGGCGACGCGGTAGTTCCACTCCAGGCCGTCCTGCAAGGCCTGTCGGCTGATGTTGCTGGAGCCGATGAAGGCCGTACCCTCGACCAGTTCATTCGCAGCCGATTTTGCGAAGACATAAGCCTTGAGGTGAAAGCTGGTGCCTTGCGTGGCGTAGACCCGGACTTCACCGCCTTGGTCCTGTAGCAACAGGAGCAGACGCAGCGCTTCAGGGTCTGTCACGTCCAGGTAGTCGCTGGTGAGCACGCGAACACGACGACGGGTACCGCCGGTATGGCTGAGCGGCAGCAGGGCAGCCAACAGATCGGGCATCAGCAGCCGTATGCCCGTGGTCTTGATGAACGCGACAGCGATGTCGATCTCGGTTGCCCGGGCCATCGCCTGCGAAAGGTGCGGCAGGAACGGATCGTCGCCGCCGGTGACCAGTTTGCGGGCGGGCGCCGGTGAGCGAACCACCAGGGCGTTGATCCACCGTTCGCAGCGATCAGGCCGTTGGTCTGCCGTGATCCAGGTCTCGATCGACGCGACCTCCGGCAGGCTGTCTAGCCATAGGCGCAGGGTGGCATCGTCGGTATCTGTGAAGTCTCGATCACCGCCGGTGCGCTCGCCGGTGCCCAGTTTGAAACTCATGTAGAGGCAACCACCCGCGCGCAAGGCCCGCCAAAGACCCCGGAGGGTCGACGCCATTTCGGCGGCGGTGACATGGAGCAGGCTGGCGCAACACCAAATGCCGTCATACGCATCGACTTCCGTGATCTCGGAGAAGGTGCGAGCCGCCACTTCAAAGCCGCAATGTGCGCTAGCCAGCCGTGCCAGGTCAGCGGACGCATCGAAGGCGCTGACGTCATGGCCTCTGTCAGCAAACGCCTTTGCATCGCGACCTGACCCGCAGCCGGCGTCCAGAACCTGGGCCCTGGTCGGAAGTTTGGACAAGAACGCCTCATACAGCGGCGACATATCGACGCTGACTGTCGCTTCGAAGAAGCTGGCGGCGTTCTGGCTGTAGTACTCGGCGTTCTTGTTCATCCCTGGCTTTCCCAAGTCCCGTCGAGATCGACGATGTCGACGCACCCCAGACTACCAGGTAGCGAGGCGGTCGTAGCGTCGCGTGCTCCGCCTAAGATCCTTGGGTTGGCCGGCAGCCCGTGTTGGCCACCGGCGGGCTGCCGCTGCAGTGCTTGCTCTATTCGCTCGCAGTGCTCGCCATGCGCCGGTGCCAGTGTGGGAAGCGGAGTCATCGGCTAGCACCCATCGCGTTCAAGAGTGATCTGCCCCTGTGGCTTGTCGCGCTCAGTGTGGACAGCCAAAGGCAAGCCGGGATCGTCGAGCAGGTCTAACTCGACGATCTGCGCTTAGCCGGTCGCTGCTATCGCCCCCATGCCTTGTGTCCGGCTTCAGTGGTAATCCTCTTCGCGTTGATGGCGCAGCGCCAGCACGACGACGGCGCTTGGGCTCGCGATTTCGTAGAGCGCGACGTAGCCGCTGGCGCCAAACGGGATGATGAGTTCTCGCCTTGTCGGGCTGGCGCCGGCCTTTCGAAAGCTGTACGGGCTCACCGCCAATTGCATCAGCGCAGTCGAACGGACGGCCTCGATGGCTGCTTGGGCCACATCGAGGTCTTCCAGCGTCTCTGCCTTGTCGAGCAAGAAGTCAAACAGGCGCGCTAGGTCGTCGTCGGCTGCCGCACTAAAGCGAACGTCGAAGGTCATCCGCCCAGTTGCTTGCGCTTGGCGTCCAGTTTCGCTTGCAGCCTGTCCAAGACCTCCTCGGCGGGGACGGACTCGCCTGTGGCCAGGTGGTGCTCCCAGGCGGCTTGGCCGCGCTCGTGGAAACGCGTTTGCACGCGTCGGAATGCCACGGCGCTGCGCACAGTGGCCTCGACGAATCCGGAGAGGGTTTCGCCCTCCAGCAGCACTGCCTCGAGCTCGGCGCGCAACGCCGGCTCGACACGGACTTGGGGGATGACTGCGGACTTCATGCACCTCAGTGTATTGCGTTTGCGTTACGCGCGTCAACATGGACGCTCTTCAGGTTGACAGGGGCACAACGCAAGTGGCGCGGAGCGGACTTTGTTCGTGAAGTTCGGCGAGGGTGAGGCCCGACGCGGCATGCCGGTGGGCTGGCATGCTGCGTCGCTTGCTGAAGATGCGTAACGACGACGTGATCGAGCCCGACCCCGTGCTCACGATGCTGATGGGCGACGTGGTCGAGCCGCGGCGCAACTTCATCGAGAGCAAGCGTTGAGGGCGGCGAATATCGACATTTGATTCGATGGTGGAGTGGCAGTTTGTAAGAATTTGCGGTATCTTCCTATTGGTTTTTGCTCTACAGGATCGGACACCATGCCCACACCCGAGAAAACCATCGACCACAGCACCTTGCGGCGGCTTGTCGACGCCGGCGCGCAGGTCGGCGCCGCCGTCGTTGGCGTTGGCGGTGGCTGGGGCGTCGTCGTCCACTGCGGCAGTGCAAGCCAGACGCTCGCCGTCACCCGGGGCAGGCCGCGCCTTTTCCGGCAGTTTGAGACCCTGGTTGCTTACCTCAAGGCGCTGGGCATCGTCGAGGTCCGCGTCAACACGGCCGAGTTCGAGTCCGGTGCGACCGCTAACAACCCGGCGGACAAGCGCAGTGCCACGGCCTCGGCGCGCATGAAGCTCGCGCACCAAGCGGTGGCCTACGACAGCTGGTTCCGGGAGCAGGTCCAGGCTTCCATCGACGACCCACGGCCCAGTCTTGACGACGACGAAGTGCACCGGCGGTTCGCGGCCAAGCGAGCGGCGCTCGCGCCGCCTGCTGCACAGAGCGTCAGGCAACCAGCCAGCAAGGTGGCGAGGAAGGCCGTGGCGTGAGGGCGTTGCGCTGGCGGCCGATGGCGCTCGTCGATCGCGAGGCGATCATGGTCTACATCGCGCAGGACAACCCGGTGGCGACGATCGACCTGGACCTCGCGTTCGAAGCCCAGGCGGAAAGCGCCCGCCAACGCCCTACCCTGTACAACCCCGGCCGAGTGAAGGGCACGCGCGAGATCGTGGTGCGGCCCAACTACGTGATGGTCTACCGCGTCAGCCCCGAGGCGGTCGAGGTGCTTCGCGTGCTGCGCGCGGCCCAGCAGTGGCCATGACCGGCGGGGCCCGCCCGCGCGCGGCTGCCGATCGAGGAGACTGAACCATGGCCGAGGGAGACCCCGTCGATCACCTGGGCGGCGCGCACCAGGCGAATCCGGAGCAGGTCACGCGGCAAGACCTGTATGCCCAGGTCTGGAAGGCGCCGATGCTGCGCGTCGCCGAAAGGCATGGCGTTTCGTCGAGCTTCCTGGCGCGGGTCTGTGCGGTCATGAACATCCCGCGCCCGGCCCGGGGCCACTGGGCCAAGCTCGAGTCCGGCAAGGCGGACCCGCCGCCACCCTTGCCCGAGGCTGGTGCGGGCGACAAGTTGGTCTGGAACTGCGGCCGAGAACCGGACATCGTCGCGCCTGCGCCGCCGAAGTCGCCTTCGGTTCGCCCGCCAAAGCTGCGCAGGCCAGTTGTTGCCCTGCCGTCGAAGCGGCACCCGCTGATCGTCGGGGCGCGCGAGCATTTCGCCAAGGGCCGCGTCAACGATGCCGGTTTGCTCAAATCCGCCAAGAAGTTGCTGGTTGACCTGGTGGTGTCCGAGAAGTCCCTCGAGGCGGCGCTCGACACAGCGAACCAACTGTTCACGCAACTCGAGCACGCGGGCCATCGTGTCATGCTCGCGCCCACGGACCGGCACTACCGCCGCTGCGCGTTCGACGTGCGCGAGGTGCCTCGTCAGGGTTATGACCATGCCAACCTGTGGTCTCCTTGGCGGCCCACGGTGGTCTGCGTCGGCACGGTCGCCATTGGTATGACCCTGTTCGAGACGACCGAGGTGGTGCCGGTCCGGTACGTCAACGGCAAGTACATCCCCGTCGCCGACTTGCCAGGCGAGCGCAAGCGGCATTCATCAGCCTCGTCGTGGACCACGACGAAGGATCTCGCCAGCGGGCGCGTCTGTCTTCAGGCGTTCAGCCCGTACGCGCTTGCCCCCTGGAGCCGCCAATGGCGGGAGACCAGCGGCAAGAAGCTGACGAATCAGGCGGTCGGAATCGTTGTCGAACTCGGCGACGCGGCGGTCGAAATCGCGAGGCTCGTCGAAGAAGGCGAGCGGCAGGCCGAGATCCGACAACTCGCCTGGGAGGCTGAACGACGCCGGCAGGCCGAGGAAGCCGAGCGGGGGCGCCAGGTTCGTGTTCGGAAGGAGTGACTCGCGGAATTGCTGGCGGTGATTTCGTCGTGGGGCGAAATGAAGCGCATGCAGGCGTTCTTCGAAGAAGCCGACATCGAAGCCGAGCGCTTAGAACCGGGCAACCGTGAACTGGCCAGGGAGCGGATCCGGCTGGCCCGCGCGCTGATCGGCGATCGGCAGGCGCTTGAAGCATTGCTGGCTTGGAGGAGCCCGGACGAACGGTAATTGGGCCTCTTGTGTGCAGACTGCTTGTTGCGCCGTGCCACTGATCGCCAAGCTGGGCCGCTGATGACATCGGCGGCGCCGATCACTTCCGCCACCTCGTGGCATACCTCCAACCGCGCCCCGCAGCGAAGCCTATCTGCGTCTGCGCACGCTGCTTGGCGAGCTGGAACAGGTCGACTGGTGTCACTTCCGTCGCCTCGTTGTCGGTCGCGCCATGCCTCCGGAGATGACCATGAGGCCCGACAGCCTCGCTCTTTTGTGGTCGCAACCTCACGTCGAAACTTGATAAAACTTGATTTTGTTCGCCGGGCGGCCGATAATTCAAAGTCTATGCATAAAGTTATCCGTAGCGAGAAGATCAAGCATGCGCTGCAGGCTCGTGGGTGGACGCAGAAGGATCTGGCGACTGAACTGGACGTGACGGGTCAAGCCGTGACGAACTGGATGAAGGGCGCCGACTTTCCTCGGCCGGACAAGCTGCTCAAGCTGGCCACCACGTTGAAGTTGAGCTTCGCTGATCTCGTTCTCAGCTCGGCGAAGGATCAGCCGGTCATTGCGTTTCGGAAGAAGGCCGGCGCCAAGACGACTGATGCGCACGTCCTCAAGGCGATCGCTATGGGCTCACTGCTGAAGCCCCTGGTGCCCTTTCTCCCGGCGTTGCGTTCGCTTCGCGTGCAGATTCCATCGCCGACGACTCAGTACGACGCGCTGCACGCCATTGCGGGAGAGATACGAAGCCGCCTTGGGCTAGGTGGCGAGGCGGTCTTGTCCTACGAACACCTGATCGGAGAGTTCGGGTCCAACGGTGCAGTCATCGTGCCGGTGCTCTGGGGTGAAAAGCAGAATCACAAGAACGCGCTCCACATCCGGCTCCCCCAGGAGCAGGTCACGTTCATATTTTTGAACCTCGACACGAGGCTGGAAGACTTCAAGTTCTGGATGGCTCACGAGCTGGCTCATGTCTACACGCCGGATCTGGCGGGTACGGATGAAGGCGAGGATTTTGCTGACGCCTTGGCTGGCGCGTTGCTCTTTCCTAAGTCCCTCGCTGGTGTTGCTTATCCGCAGGTAATCCGGCAGAGCAGCGTGGCAAGCGAGATCAATGAGCTTCAGCGGCACGCGAGTGCCCATAGCATTTCGTTGTTCAGCGTGTTCTGCGAGATCAACCGCTATGCCAAGGCGCACGGCCTGTCAGCCTTGCGGATAAAGAACACCGACATCCATGCGGTCCGCAACAGTCAGCGAGGCAAGCTGGTCAGCGAAATCTTGTTTGCGCCTACGCCGCCCGAGCCTGCGGCCTATGTCGCCGCGGCACAGAACGTGTTCCGCAGTGCCTTCTTCACTGCGCTACAGCGGATGGTCAAGGGCAAAGGCACGGGCGCGGGCTATGTCCAGCAGATTATGGACATTCCCATGCAAGACGCGGTAGCGCTTCACGGGGAACTCAGCCGTTGACGCTGGTCCTGCTCGACACGAATGCCTATCTCCGGCTGGCAAAACGAGTTCGGCCAGCGATAGGGATCAAGTTCGGCCAGAAGGGCTATGTGCTCACGATTCACAAGTCGGTTGAGGATGAAGTCCATCGCAGCGCCCGACTCCGAGCGACTTATCCGTGGTTCGACGGTCTGGAGTTCGCCAGCGAGCGTCTGGCCAAGCAGATTCGCCTCAGCGCAGGAGAGAAAGCTGAAGTCCAGGCGGCCCAAAGCGTTCTGCACGGGTGGGTCCTGGCGGATCCCGAGAGCTACACCTCCGGCGGCCGATCGCCGCCTGGAGCGACGGATTGCTGGCTTCTGGCACTCGGCCAAGTCAAGCCGGCCATCGTCGTCACCGACGACCTGGGCATGCACGCGCTGGCCAAGGACTTCGGCATCGCCGTCTGGCACGGCTTCGAGCTATTGGACAAGCTACGGTCGGCCAAGGTGGTTGATGCGCCCTTGGTCAGAGAAATCTACGATGCACTCGATGCCAACGGCGACCTCCCGAAGTCGTGGCGGGAGGCTAAGCACACAGTCTTCGTGAGGTTCTTCGGACCGAAGGCGCGCTGAAGGTCCAAAGAAGCGATCCGATGTGCGAATCAATGCCGGCGTGAAGCACTGGCTCGTGGCATGCAGACTGCGGCAGATCTCAGGTTGTTAGCGCCGAGGCTGCCCGTCCAATGGCCCGTGACCGATGGACGAGGCGCCCAGACCTCAAGAGGCAACGATGTTGATCGACACTTCCGAAGCCCCCGAAAAGACACGGGGCGCACTACCGTATCGAGCCCCTTCAGCGGCAGCACGACCGCAAGAGCTTCAGATGCGGCAGCGCTGAACTTGATCGCTACCTGGCGCAACAAGCCCGGCAGGATGCCGAGAAGCATGTCGCGGCCTCGTTTGTACTGGTCGATTCAAAGGACGCTAATTTGCTGGGTTACTACACCTTGTCAGCGGCCGTGCTCAATGCCGATGAACTGCCGCCGGATCTGGCCAAGAAATTGCCTCGCTACGGGCAACTTCCCGTGACGCTGCTTGGCCGGCTGGCCGGCGACCAGCGGCTGAGGGCACGGGGGATGGGTGAATTCATGCTGCTCGACGCCTTGCACCGCAGTCTGGAAGCGGCCGCAGGCATCGCCGCGATGGCGGTGGTTGTCGACGCCAAGGATGAATCCGCCGCCAGCTTCTACCGGCATTTCAGTTTCGCATCACTGCAGAAAAAACCGGCCAGACTCTTTCTGCCGATGAAGAGTGTGGCCTTGCTGTTTGCGTAAGCTGTCCAAAT
Organism: Bordetella parapertussis; assembly: GCA_945878355.1. GTDB lineage: Bacteria > Pseudomonadota > Gammaproteobacteria > Burkholderiales > Burkholderiaceae_C > Pseudaquabacterium. The sequence goes on from CAMCTC010000076.1 coordinate 22,515, forward strand.
GCCCGTGGACCCGCGCGTCTGTCATGGGCTGACATCGCGGGTCGCGCAAGGGGGTCGTCAAGATGTGCTGTCGCTGGCCCGATCGGCAATGCCGAGCGTCGACTTCAGGGGCGACAGCGCGCCAACAGCCTCTCGCTATAGTCCTGGCTTCGCCTGTGCGCTACTGCTTATTCACCTGCCATGCCGCTGCCCCTGCCCGACTGCGCCCGCAAAGCCGCTCACCTGCGTTCGATCACGGTGCGTGCTTATGCCCGAACCGACGGGCTGTGGGACGTCGAAGGCCAGCTCACCGATGTTTGGCCCGAGCCGGTGCCCAGGGCCGACGGCATGCTGGCTGCCGGCGAACCGATGCACTCGATGTGGTTGCGCTTGACGGTGGACCGCAGCGCGACCATCGTCGCGGTGCAGGCCGCAACCGACGCCGGGCCTTACGACAGCGCTTGCGGGGCGATCGCGCCGGACTACGGCCAGCTCGTGGGCGTGGCCGTCGCGCGCGGCTACCGCGACACGATCCGCCGTCTGTTCGGCCGCACCGCCGGCTGCACCCACATCAACGAGCTGGCCGGCGTGATGGGCAGCGCGGTGCTGCAGGCGCTGTGGGATGAAGTGCCCCGCGATCCCGATCAAAAGCCTTTCAGCGTCGACGGTTGCCACGCGCTGAAGTCCTCAGGCCCGCAGGTCGCGAAGTTCTTCCCGCGCTGGTACCGGCCCGAGCCCGCGGGCAGCTGAAGCCCTTGTCGCGGGACAGCCGCCGGCCCTGTCCGTATCATGTCTGCTCGATGGCCCGATCGACTGACCCCACGCGGTCATGTCGATGAGGGCGTGGACCAACCCTTGACGCGAAGCCAATGGACATGACGCCCCCGATCCGAATCGACGAGGCCACGGGCC
>CAMCTC010000077.1 GCA_945878355.1 Bordetella parapertussis
ATTGACGCGATGGGCTTCACGGTTTGCCGCAAGCGGCTCGGCAAACAAGCCGTCGACCTTTGATCAGCAGCGCTCGAACACCGCCGCGATGCCTTGCCCGCCGCCTATGCACATCGTCACCAGCGCATAGCGCCCGCCGGTGCGGGCCAATTCGTACAGCGCCTTGGTCGTGATGATCGCGCCAGTCGCACCGACCGGGTGGCCTAGCGAGATGCCTGAGCCGTTGACGTTGACCTTGGCCGGGTCCAGGTCGAGTTCCTGGCTGACTGCGCAGGCTTGCGCCGCGAAGGCCTCGTTGGCCTCGATCACGTCCAGGTCGGCGATCTTCAGCCCGACTCGCTTGAGCACCGCGCGAGTCGCCGAGACCGGACCTATGCCCATGATCGTTGGCTCGACGCCGGTGTGGGCATAGCCGACCAGTCGGGCCATCGGCTTCAAGTTGCCGCGCTTGACCGCGTCGCCGCTGGCCAGCACCACCGCGGCAGCGCCGTCGTTCACGCCCGACGCATTGCCGGCAGTGACCAGGCCGTCCTTCTTGAACGCGGCGCGCATCTTGCCCAGGGTCTCGATCGTGGTGTCGGCCTTCACATGCTCGTCGGTGACGAACTGGGTCGACCCTTTGCGAGTGACGATCTCGACCGGCACGATCTGCTCGGTGAACCTGCCCGCTGCGATGGCCGCCGCCGCACGCTGGTGGCTCTGCACCGCCAACGCATCCATCTGGGCCCGCGTGATGCCGAACTGCTCGGCCACGTTCTCGGCCGTGATGCCCATGTGGATCTTGTGGAACGGGTCGTGCAGGATGCCAACCATGTAGTCGAGCAGTTGGGTGTCGCCCATCCTGGCGCCCCAGCGCGCTGCGGGCATGAAGTAGATGCCGCGCGACATCGACTCGGCGCCGGCGCCGATCGCGAGCTCGCAATCGCCCAGCATGATGGCTTGCGAGGCCGAGATGATCGCCTGCAGGCCAGAGCCGCACAGCCGGTTGACGTTGAAGGCCGGGGTCTCCTTGGGCACGCCGGCTGCCACCGAGGCCACCCGGCCCAGGTAGGCGTCGCGGGCTTCGGTCGGAATCACCGTGCCCATCGCCACATGGCCGATCTGTGCCGCGTCGGCGCCGCTGCGCGCGATCGCAGCCTTGATCGCTGTCGTGGCGAGGTCGATGGGTGGACTGTCCTTCAGCGTGCCGCCAAAGGTGCCGATCGCGGTGCGGGCGGCGCTGACGACATAGACGTCACGGGTTGTGCTCATGGTTTCGCTCTTCAAAAAGGGTTGGACATGGAGGATAGACGGGCGCGAGCATAGGTCCGACAGTTTGCTGGGGGCTGACAGCCAGGACTTCGTTTCGTCAGCATTTGCGCACGCGCAAACTGCTGCGATGTGCGGGCCTGTTGAGCGTCACGTTCGCGACCTTGGGCCTGTTGTGTGGGTGATTGAATTTCTGACCAGTGGCAAGCCAAAGGTTGTCGCGCAACGCGCAGCCCCAGGACGCCCAACACCGCCAGACCAGGAGAAACCGATGTTCGCTGAACCCTCTGCCCGTACCCGTGAGCTGCTAGACCGGCTCAATGCATTTTTCGACCAACACATCTACCCCAACGAAGCGCGCCACCATGAAGAACTTCACGCGCGCCGCAAGCTGGGCACCGAATGGCAGCCCTCTGCACTGCTCGAAGAGCTCAAGCCGCTGGCGCGCGCCGCTGGGCTGTGGAACATGTTTTTGCCGCACAGCGACCGCGCGCCCACAGGCCTGAACAACCTCGATTACTCGCCGCTGTGCGAGGTGATGGGCCGGGTCAGCTGGTCGGGTGAGGTCTTCAACTGCTCGGCGCCCGACACCGGCAACATGGAAACCATCGAGCGCTATGGCACGCACGAGCAGAAAGACCGCTGGCTCGAACCGCTGTTGCGCGGCGAGATCCGCTCGGCCTTTCTGATGACCGAGCCGGCGGTGGCCTCGTCGGATGCGACCAACATCCAGACCAGCATCGCGCGCGACGGCGACCATTACGTCATCAACGGCACCAAGTGGTATTCGTCGGGTGCCGGCGTATCGACTTGCGCGATCTTCATTGTGATGGGCAAGACCGACCCGGATGGCCCACGCCACGCCCAGCAATCGATGGTGCTGGTGCCGCGCGACACCCCCGGCGTGACGGTGCTGCGCCACCTGAGCGTGTTCGGCTATGACGATGCGCCACATGGCCACATGGAGGTGCGGCTCGACAACGTGCGGGTGCCGGTGGCCAACATCTTGCTCGGTGAAGGGCGCGGCTTCGAGATCGCCCAGGGCCGCCTCGGGCCTGGGCGGATTCACCACTGCATGCGCTCTATCGGCGCTGCCGAGCGGGCGCTCGAGCTGATGTGCGACCGGCTGCAGAACCGCATCGCCTTCGGCAAGGCCTTGTCTCAGCAATCGGTCTGGGCTGAACGCATCGCCGACAGCCGCTGCATGATCGACCAGGCCAGGCTGCTGACGCTCAACGCGGCGCACCGCATGGACGTTGCCGGCAACAAGGTCGCGAAGGCCGAGATCGCGATGATCAAGGTGGTCGCGCCCAACATGAGCTGCAAGGTGGTCGACTGGGCGATCCAGGCCTTTGGTGCTGCCGGTGTCAGCCAAGACACCTGGCTGGCCGAAGCCTATGCCCACCAGCGCACAGTTCGCATCGTCGACGGTCCTGACGAGGTGCACCGCAACGCGATCGCCAAGATCGAGCTCGGCAAGCGCGCGCCGGCCAAGAAGGCCGCCTGAGCCCAGGCGGCCAGGGCGAATCAGTCGATCCTGGCGCCTGACTTCTTCACGACGTCGGCCCAGATCGCCAGCTCGGTTTTGATCTGCGCCGTGAATTGCTCAGGCGTGTTGGTGATCGGATCCCAGCCCAGCGCGGTCATGCGTTCGTGGATGTCTGGCATCTTCATGATCTTGCTGAGCTCGGCGTTGAGCCGGTTGACGATGTCGCGCGGCGTGTTCGCGGCGACGAACATGCCGTACCAGGCCGAGACCTCGAAGCCGGGCACCGTCTCGGCCACCGTGGGCACGTCGGGCATCAGGGCGTGGCGCTTGGGCGTTGCGACGCCAATTGCGCGCAAGCGACCTGCCTTGACTTGAGGCGCGACGGTCGAGTACTGGTCGAACATGAAGCTCAGCTGGCCGGCGATCACGTCGTTGAGCGCCGGACCGCTGCCCTTGTACGGGACGTGCTGCATCTTCACGCCCGCCATCGTCGCAAGCATTTCGCCCGTCAGGTGGTTGGACGAGCCGTTGCCAGCCGAGCCGAACGTGATCTCGCCGGGCTTTTGCTTGGCCAGCGCGATCAGCTCGGCCACGTTCTTGGCTGGCACGTTGGGGTTGACCACCAGGATGTTGATGTACTTCACGACCAGCGAGATCGCGACGAAATCCTTGATCGGGTCGTAGGGTAGCTTGCTGTAGAGGTTCGGGTTGATGGTGTGTGTGCCGGTCGTGCCTAGCAAGATCGTGTGGCCGTCGGGCGCAGACTTCGCGACCGAGTCCGCCCCCAGCCCGCCACCAGCGCCACCGCGGTTGTCGATGACGACCGGCTGTCCCATCGCCTCGGACAGCTTGGCACCGATGGCGCGGCCGAGGATGTCGGTCGGGCCGCCGGCTGGGAAGGGCACGACCAGACGGATCGGCTTGTTGGGGTAAGTCTGTGCCTGCGCGTTGGTCAGCAGCGCGAACAGCGCGACAGCGGCGCATCGAATCAGCAGTTTCAAGTGAGGTCTCCCGGCGCCGATCAGGTTCGGCAAGTGATTGGATAAAGTCTTCATGTGGCGTATTGTGCTGGCATGCTGTGCGATGGGCTGCCGTGCAACGTGCAGCCACGAGCAGCGGCGCACCGCCTTTACATCCTCGTGCGGACGAAAATACCGATCTTGTAGGCTGCGTCGGCGCACACCGGCCCGTAGAGCTCGGCAAACCCACCGGCCTTCAGCGATGCCGCCATGTCGGCGACGTTGGCTCGGCACTGCTTGACGTCAAACGGCAGTTTGTCGGCGGCCATTTTCATGACCGAGATGGCCGCGAGATAGGGCAAGAACGGCGTCAAGGCCTGAGTCCCGGGGGCTTCTTGATAGGCGCGAAAGGCTTCTGCCTGCGCGACGATTGCCTCGCCCTGCGTCTTGGCTTCGGCCCGTTGGCGTGGCGCGAGATCAGGATCCTTGGCGTGGCGGTAGACCAGAATCCCCAGCAAATGCATGGGCTCGGCCTCCAGCACCGCGTCGTGGATCTGGCTGTTGAGCTTTCTGCGCTTGAAAAATTCGAACATGGCTCACTCCTGGCCTTTCGTCGGGCCGCCCGCGGTGCGGGTCTGCCCTGAAATCGCCGGCAAGCCGACGACGGATGACGCGGTCTGCAGCGACATCAGGCCAGGCCACTGCGTTTCTGACGGCGTTTGTCTTTGTTCGTTACAAGCTTCAATGACGCTTCGATCAGAGGCGCTACGCCCCATTGTCCGGCACGTTGACGCGCACCGAGGCGTGCGATGGCTGGAAGCTGTCTGGCATTCTGCGGCTTCAGGTCGTGGCCGCCGCGCTGCGTGCGGCTTCCAGCGTTTGGTGGAAATGCGAGATCGCCCCCTCGAACAGGCCGAAGGTGAAGTGGTCGTTGGCCTGGCTGGCCAGGCCTTTCTGGATCGCGCAGATCACCTCGCGGTCTTCGGCGGCGCCGACTTCGCGAACGAAATCGGCGTCGCGCAGCGCGGCGGTCCTGGCTTGGTCGTCTGCGCCGCGCACATCGGCCAGCGTGTAGCTGATCTCCAGTGTTCGGTCCACGCCCATCGGTTCCAGCACCACCAGGTTGGTGTGTCGTGACAGCATCGTGACGAGCACGTTCGGGAACAGGTGGTACACATAGGTCAGCAGGCCGTCCACGCGGCGCTCTGCCGGCGGCACATCGGCCAGCTTGCTGATGCGCCGGAACGGGTAGGTCACACGGCAGTGGCGCCCGAAGGGCTCGATCAGGTTGAGGTTGTCGAAGCCATAGGGGTAGAAGCTTTCGCGGTGCGTCGACCTGATGTGGTATCCCTCGATGAAGCCTTCGAGCATCACCTTCCAATTGGCGTCGACGATGCGCTCACGCGTGGCCAGCAGCTCGTATTCAGGTGGCAGCAAGGGCTGGACCTCATCCAGTGAGGCGTCGCTGACCAACGCAGCGTCCTGGGTGATGAACACCAGGCCCAGTCGCTCTTGCACCTGCACCGGCACCAAGCCATGGCAGCCCTTGTCCAGGCCGGGGAAGCCATGCGGATCGGGCACCTGACGCAGCTGACCGTCCAGCGCGTAGGTCCAGCCGTGGTAACGGCAGGCGAAGGCGGGTGCGTTGCCGATGCCACTGGCAACCTGCATGCCGCGGTGTCGACAGGCATTGCGGAAGGCGCGCACCACGCCGTCCTTGCCGCGCACGGCCAGCAGCGGCGTGCCGGCGGCTTCGCGCGCCACGTAGTCGCCGGGCTTTGACAGTGCCGCCGACGGGCAGAACGCTGTGGGCGTGCGGCGCATCACCTGGCGAATCTCGGTGTCGAGCACGGCAGGGGACCGGTAGTTGTCCACCGGCTCGCGCCACACTGCTGGCGCCAGGTCGGTGGTGCGCTGGGCCATGTGGTCCAGCACACGCTGGGCCACCTGCTGGTCGTCGGCGAGTATCGGCATGTCAAGAGCTTTCAGTTTGCGGTGGGTGTCTGCTCGCCTCGAGCGCCGGCGTGCGCCGTGCCTGCGTCACGGCTGTTAGACCTGGTACGAGAACACGCCGTTGTCTAGCACCGTGACGCCGCGAGCGGGCGCGGCGACGCGGAACGAGGCATGGCCTGGCGCGCCCAACCAGATCTCAATGCGCAAGGTCTCGCCCGGGTAAACCGGCGATGTGAAGCGCGCTTGGTAGCTTCGAAACCGCGCCGGGTCGCCGCCGCACAAGGCTTGGAGCAGCGCGCAGCCTGCGATGCCCCAGGTGGCTGCACCGTGCAGGATGGGCCGGGCGAAGCCGCCTTGCCGTGCCACCGCGGGGTCGGCGTGCAGTGGGTTGAAGTCGCCTGACAGGCGGTAGATCAGCGCAGCCTGGGGCAGCGTCGGCCAGTCTATGGACTGGTCCGAGGCGCGATCTGGGATGGCGGCAGCGGCCGGGCCGGGTGCAGTGGGCCCGCCAAAACCACCGTCGTCGCGGCAGACCATCGTGTTGCTGACGCTGCACAGCAAGTCGCCGCTGGCTTGGTCGCGCACGTCGCGCCGGGTGTAGATCAACATGCCCTTGCCGACGCCTTTGTCGACGATGCGCTCGATCGTCATGCTGCCGACCACTTCGCCGCTTGGCGGGAAAGGCCGATAGATTTCTATGCCTTGCTCGCCGTTGAGCAAGCGCTGCCAGGTGATGCCGAGTTCGGGGTGGGCCTTGGGCCAGAAGCCCGGATAGCCCAGCACGCCGCCAAAAGTGGGCAACACCTTCAAGTCTTTCTCGTAGACGAAGCCGAGTTGATCCTCGTCCAGCGGATCGGCGCCCAGGCCCAAGCCCAGCGCATAGAGCATCACGTCTTTTTCGACATAGCGGTGAGCGATCACCGGGATGCTGAAGTCGCGCAGCAGTTCGTAGGCGACTGTCATCAGACTGGGTCCCAGCAAAAGACGTCGGCGCTGCGATCGAGCGGGAAGAACGAACTCTTGAAAGCCGGCAGCATGTGCTCGGCCATGCTCTGCGGCGTCCAACCCTGTTCACGCTGCACGCTGCGTATCGGCCGCGGCTGGCTGAACAGGAAGATCTCGTTCTTGCGCGAGCCGAAGATCTGACCTGTGACATCCTGGGACAAATCGCTGGCCAGGAACACCGCCAGCGGCGCGACTTTTGCGGCCGTCATGGTCTTGACGCGATCGACCCGCAGCTTTTCCTCGGGTGTATCGGTCGGAATCGTGCCGATCAGCCTGCTCCAAGCGAAAGGCGCGATGCAGTTCGACCGCACTTTGTAGCGTGCCATGTCCAGCGCGATCGACTTCGACAGCCCGACCACGCCGAGCTTGGCCGCGGCGTAGTTGGCCTGGCCGAAATTGCCGACCAAGCCTGACGCCGAAGTGAAGTGCACGAAGCTGCCTTGCTCTTGCTCACGGAAATAGGTGGCCGCTGCCCGCGACACGTTGAAGTAGCCCGTCAGGTGCACATCGACCACCATCTCCCAGTCGACATGCGACATGCGGTGGAAGATGCGGTCGCGCAGGAAACCGGCGTTGTTGATCACGGCGTCGAGGCGGCCGAAGTGGCTGACGGCCTGCTCGATCATCGCCTGTGCAGCCTTGGCGTCGGTGATGCTGTCGTTGTTGGCGACTGCGCGTCCGCCCGCAGCCACGATCTCGGCCACCACCGCAGCAGCGGGCGTCTCGAGCGTGCTCTCGCCTTCGGGGCTGACGCCGAGGTCGTTGACGACGACAGCCGCCCCTTCGGCAGCGGCCAGCAGCGCGATTTCTCTGCCGATGCCCCGGCCCGCGCCGGTCACCAGCACGACTTTTTCTTGCAGACATCCAGCCATCGTGTCGTCTCCTTGTGAATGGGTCAATCGCATAGCCTACGGGCTCGTCTGGCGCTGCGCGCACAGGGTATGCCCTAGTGGGGTGTTGCGCCTGAGGCCCGGGCCAATCCGAGGCAGCACCTTGGCGCAGCGCCGGAGTTTGCTGCAGTCCTGCGCGGGTATCATCTTTCGGGCTGATGCGGCCGTGCTCAATGTCGGCGCAGCGTGCGGCGTCTGGTGCGACACGAAACCGCCGCCAGCCGTCTTGATCGGCGCAGCGCATCTATGCGCTTGCCGAGCGCAGACCTTCAACCGGAGAACCGCATGACCCATCCCACCCCGACTGCCCAGGACTGGCCGCAATTGGTCGATGAACTCAATCGATTGCTGCGACTGAAGACCACGCCGATCGGCATGAAGCTGTTTGAGCGCGTCGAGGACATGCAAGCGATCCCGAAAGTGCGGCGACCTGGCGCGATCCACACCACCGACCAGATCGTCGCGCAGGCCGCTCGTCTGGGTTTCACGATCGGCATCACTCGCGAGGACCTGGTGGGCGCGCAGTGTGGCGCGGTGATCGGGCTGCACCCGCAGGATGACGAGTGGCTGTCGGGCAAGTCCATGGCTGGCGTCTGGTTCGCCACCATCGAAGACTCGGCCGCTCATCAGCGCGCGATGACTGTTGTGCCGCATGGCAAATACAAGGCGATGGCGGTGTCACCGCTGGCCAGTGGTCGACTCGACCCGCCCGACATCTGCCTGATCTACGCGACGCCGGGGCAAATGATCCTGTTGATCAACGGCCTGCAGTGGTCGGGCTACGGCAAGTTCGATTGGAGCGTTGTCGGCGAGTCGTCTTGTTCGGATTCATGGGGTCGCGCGCTGGCCACCGGCAAGCCCAGCCTGTCGATTCCCTGTTACGCCGAGCGGCGCTACGGCGGTGTGCTCGACGAGGAGATGCTGATGGCGTTGCCGCCGGGTGACCTGCCCAAGGCGATTGAAGGCATGCGACAACTGGCGACCAGGGGTTTGCGATACCCCGTGCCACAGTACGGCATCCAGGCCGACGCCCGCGCCGGCTTGGGCGCGAGCTACCCGGATCGCGCGCCGAAATAGCCGGTCTCGAACAGGCGAGGCGCAGCGCTGAACCGCTATGGCCTCGCGCCTAGGTGACAGGCCGGCTTCGGCTGCGCCGCCAGAATGGTTCGCATCAACAGCCGGAGACTTTGCATGGAAGACCGCGTCCGTATCGAGATCGACGCCCACGGCGTGGCCGATGTCTGCCTGGTGCGCAGCGACAAGATGAACGCGTTGGACTTCGCGATGTTCGAAGCCTTGGCCGCTGCGATCACGAGGCTCAAGACCGAACCCCGCTTGCGCGCGGTCGTGCTGCACGGCGAGGGCAGGGCTTTTTGCGCCGGCTTGGACATGGGGCGCATGGAAAAGCTCAACAAGGGCGAGCCGGGCGCAACGCGCGACCTGCGCCCACGCACCCACGGCATCGCAAACTCGGCGCAATACCTCGGCTTGGGCTGGCGCGAGCTGCCGGTGCCGGTGATCGCAGCAGTGCACGGCGTGGCATTCGGCGGCGGGCTGCAACTCGCGCTAGGCGCCGACATTCGCCTGGTCACTGCCGACACCCAGATGAGCGTGATGGAGATCAAGTGGGGCCTGGTGCCCGACATGGCGGGCGTGGCGCTGATGCGCGGCCTGGTGCGCGACGACCATGCCCGCGAACTGACCTACACCGGTCGCTTGGTGCGTGGCGAAGAAGCCGTGCAGCTGGGTTTGGCGACCCGGGTCTGCGCCGACCCATTGGCCGAGGCGCGGGCGATGGCGCATGCGATATCGCAGCGCAACCCGCACGCGATGCGAGCCGACAAGCGGCTGATGAACCTGGCCAACCAGACGCTGGACGCGAGCTCAGCCGAGTTGCTGATGGCCGAATCGGTCGAGCAGGTCGCACTGATGGGTCAGCCCAACCAACTCGAAGCGGTGCGCGCCAATCTTGAGAAGCGCGCTCCTGTGTTCCACGACTGACCGACCCGGCCCACCCGATGCAAAGAGACGAGGCCTTGCGCCAACAAGTCAGCGAGCGGCTGGCCGCTTGGCCGCTGCACGCGCCTGACGAGACCGGCTTGAAGCGCGCCGCGGTCGCGCTGGTGATTGCCGACGAGGGCCCGGGCTCAGGCCTGTGGGGCCTGACCAAGTCCGGCCATTGGAGCACCGAGGCTGCATTGATCCTGACCCGGCGTGCCAAGCACCTTCGCCGCCATGCTGGCCAATGGGCTCTGCCTGGGGGCAGGATAGACGACGGCGAGACACCCGAGCAGACCGCGCTGCGCGAGTTGTCCGAGGAGGTCGGCCTGCAGCTGACCGAGGCCGATGTGATGGGGCGGCTCGACACTTTCATCACGCGCTCGGGCTTTGCGATGATCCCGGTGGTGATGTGGGCCGGCGAGGCACGCAAGCTCACGCCCGACCCGGCCGAGGTGGCCAGCATCCACCGCATCCCGATCAATGAGTTTCTGCGAGCCGACGCGCCTGTGCTCGAGCCGCTAGAAGGCAGCGAGCACCCGGTGCTCAAGATGCCGGTGGGCGACAACTGGATTGCCGCGCCGACCGCTGCGCTGATCTACCAATTCCGAGAGGTCTGTGTGCTGGGCCGACCGACCCGGGTGGCACACTACGAGCAGCCGGTGTTCGCCTGGAAGTAGTACGGCGCTTGGGCGCCGCGGGTCAATGACAGGTCTGCGCCTGCAGCAAGCCTTTGAGAAAGCCACGCCGCACCATGCCGGCGCTGATGGCCGCAGCCACGGCCTTGGACGCACGCTCGGCGCCGCTGAGTTTGCGGACCCAACTGCGGTAGGGGATCAGGCCTTCGGCCGCACCTTTGATCGCGTCCAATGCCGCGTTGCCTGCCAGCACACCGCCGCGCTCGACCAGGCTCTTGTCGTCGGCTGGGACCGCCACATCGAGGTCAGGGCCCAGCGCTTCATCGAGCGCGTGGATCTCGGTTGCCAGCGCAATGCAGTCATGGATGACGGGCACTGCATAGACCTGTTTCCTTGCTTCCACCAGCACGGGCGGCACGGCGACTTGCCGCAGGTTGAGGTCGCTCAGCGGACTGGTTGCCGCGTCGGTAATTCGTTGGGTCGGTGGCGCTACGCAGCCAGTCATTGCGGTCATTGTGGCCAGGCAGCCAAGGACCCATCCCGCGGCCAGCGCCCGGGCCATCGGCCCGCTGCGACTGGGCCGCACGCTGCCAATCGTCGCTCTCGTTGGTTCGGCCGGCTCGGCCGGTTTGGCCGCGCCGGTCATCGCATCAGCCCGAGCCGGCGCGCGATCGCCACCGCCTGCGTTCGACTGCGGGCATCGAGCTTGAGGTTGATGTTGCGCAGATGGGTGCGCACGGTGCTGTCGCTGACGAACAATTTTTCAGCCATCGCGCTGTTGCTATAGCCCTCGGCCAGCAGCTGCAACACGCGGATCTCCTTGCGCGTCAGCGCTTCGGCCAGCGCCGGGTGCACGCCCGCCAGTGCGGCAGCACCGGCCTGGTCCGCTATGGCCTCGTCGCTCTCGGGTCCGATGATCTGCAGCAGTCGCTGCAGATAGTCGTCGAAGATGGGGTCTGGCCTGGCGCCCGAGGCTTCGTGCAAGGCCGCATGGACGCGCCGCAGCAAGGCGCCCACCGGTGGCCCCTCGTCCAGCAGCAGCCGCACAAAGCCTTCGACGCATGCCTGCTTGAGCACCACGCCCATCAAGGCCATGGCCGCGGCGGCGTCGCCCGCTCGCTGCAGTGCCACCGCTTGCAACACCTGAAGCTTGAGGGCGCGGCGCAGGCGCATCGCGTCGCGCGCCTGTTGCACCGCAGCCGCGGCGTCCTGGGCCGCTTTGGCAGCGTCGCCGAACAGCGCGCGCCAGCGCAGCCGGCCTATCACCAGGTCGTCGACATCGTGCGCGGTGAGCTGCCGCTTGGCCACGCGCTGCCACACCGGGGCGTCGTCGGCGCGGTCCAGCGCCTGGCTGGCGGCCTCGGGCTGGCCTTGCAGCACCAGCATGCGTGCGCGCTCGAGCCGAGCGCTGGCGACGACGCGCGGCAACTGGCGGTGGTGGCCTAGGTATTCCAGCTCGGTGATCGCGGCGAGCGCGGCGTCGATGTCGCCGCGCTGGAAGGCGATGCGTGAGCGCATCGTGTGGCTCAGGATCATGTGATCAGGCAGTCCGACATCGCGCGCCAGCGGCAGGTAGACGTTGAGCAGGTGCTCGGCCTGGTCGAGCTGGTGAAGCTCGTAGACCGCACCGGCATAGAGCACGCCGGCCCAGGCGTTGCCGTGGCTGGGCGGATAGCTCGCATCGGGCAGCGCGGTCTGGCCACCGGCCAGACCGACGGCGAGCCGGAAGCGTGCAGTGGCCTGGCGCAGCCGCCCTTGCTGCAGGTCGAGCAGGCCTTCGACCGACTCGCTGTACATGCGGTTGAAGCCCGGGCCCTGCTGGCCGCGCCTCGCTGCATCGAGCAGGCGCTGGGCCTGCTCGTGCTCGCCCAGCACGCCCATCACATGGGCCATCGCGTTGCACAGCACGCTGTCGGCAAAGGGCTGGCCGCTGGGCACCCGGGCCAGGTGCTCGCGGCCGATGTCGTGAGCCTCCTCCATCCGGTCCATCATCGCCAGCAGCATCGGTTGCAGCGCGTTGACATGGGCGAGCACCACCGGGTCGTCGCTGTGCTCGCAGCCCGACTGGCGCAGCAGCGCCATCGCCTCCCAGGGCCCACGCGTGAGCATGCAGGCCCACAGCGACACCACTTGCAGCACCGGCTGTTCGCGCAGCAGCGCCGAGGGCAGGGCGGCAAACCAGCGCGCCAGCAACCGCATCCGGCCTTGCTCGAGAAACACCAGCGCATGCTGTGCCAACAGGTCGATGGCGTAAGGCATGTCGCCGCCCTCGATCGCGTGGTCGATTGCCGGGACCGGCCGGCCTTGCGACTCGTACCAACCCGATGCGGCCAGATGCAGCCTGGCCAGTTGCTCGGGTTGCTCGCGCAGCAGTTGGGCGCGCAGGAAATCGGCAAACAAGCTGTGGTAGCGCCATTCGCGCTCTGGGGTCTGGCGCGGCTGTGCCGGGTCGGGCTCGGCATTGTCGATCGGGGTGATGAACAGGTTGGCGGCGTCGAGCTGCTCGAGGATGCGGCGGCTGTCGCTGCGCGGGTTCAAGGCCTGGCACAGCGGCGCATTGAGGTGGCGCAGCAAGCTGGTGCGCAGCAGGAAATCGCGGATCTCGGGGCTTTGCCTGTCGAGCACGTCTTCGGCCAGGAAGTCGGCGACGGCGCGGTTGCTGCCTGAGAACTGGGTGACGAAACCCGCCACCGACCCGTGCCGGGCATGCAGGTCGTCCAGCGCCATCGAGGCCAGCCAGAGCGCGGCGATCCAGCCCTCGGTCTTGCGGTGCAGGTCGGGCAGGTGGTGCTGCAGTTCGGCCGCTGCGGCACCGGGCTGGCCGCCGGTCTGGCGCAGCGCGAAGAAGCGCTGGGTTTCGGCCAGCGAAAAGCGCAGGTGCTCGGTGTCTATCTCGAGCAACTGACCGGCTGCGCGCAGCCGGCCCAGCCCCAGGTCTGGCAGGCTGCGCGACCCCAGCACCAGTTGGCCGCGGCGCGGCAAGTGATCGATGATTTCGCGCAGCAGACCCAGCACGGCGGGATCGGTGATCAGTTCGAAGTCGTCCAGGAACAGCGCGAACGGCGCGCCGTGCCGCCCCAGCGTGTCCATCAGCACCAGCGGCGAGGCACCTGGCGCCAGGTCGACGACGAACTGCGCCAGCGCTTGGCGCAAGCAGGCCAGGAAGCGCGGCACGTCGTTGTCGGCCCGGTCCAGCGTCAGCCAGGCGGTGTCCATGCCGCGCTCTGCCATGCGCTCGCGCGCCTGGACCATCGCGGTGGTCTTGCCGAAGCCGGCCGGCGCCCGCACCAGCACCAGCTTGACCGCGCCGGCGGCCACGATCCCTTGGCAGACGGCATCGCGAGGCACCTGGGTCGCGGTGACGCTGGGCGGACTGAGCTTGGACGACAGGGGTCCCGATGCCGACGACCCGGATGACGCGGGCGAGGGCATCGGGCGGGCTGGGGGCGGCGTCGAGAGCATGACCCATCATTCTGGCCCGGCGTGGCGATGGCGGCTCGGCACAATGGGGACACGATGAGCCAAAACCACGAGCCCCAAGCCCCGCACGCAGCCCAAGCTGCGCCCGACAACACCCGCCAGGCCTTGAGCGATCTGGTCGATCTGCTCGGCCTGGAAGCGCTGGAGGAAGACCAGTTTCGCGGCCGAAACCTCGACATCGGCAGCCCAGCGGTGTTCGGCGGCCAGGTGCTGGGCCAGTCCTTGATGGCCGCGGCACTGACCGTGACCGAAGCCCAAACCATCCATTCGCTGCACGGCTACTTTCTGCGTGCCGGCGACAAGTCCGAGCCCATCGTCTACGAGGTCGACCGCGTCCGCGATGGCGCCAGCTTCTCGCTGCGGCGGATCGCAGCGATCCAGCATGGCCGGGAGATTTTCCAGATGTCGGCCTCGTTCCACAGGCCTGAGGACGGGCCGTCTCACCAGGGCGAGATGCCGGCAGCACCACCCCCCGAGAGCCTGGTCAACGAGCACCTGCGCCAGCGCGCGATCAGCGACCAGATGCCAGAGCGGATGCGGGAGTTTTTGCACCAGGCGCACCCCTTGGATTTCCGCTCGGTCGACCCGCTCGACCCCTTGATGCCCGATGTGCGACCGCCGTATGCCTTGCACTGGATGCGAGCGGCCGACAAGCTGCCCGACGACCCGTTGGTCCACCAGGCGATGCTGGCCTACGCCTCGGACTTCAGCTTGATGCGGGTGGCGATGCAGCCGCACCGATTGAACTTTGTCCAGCCCGGCGTGCATTGCGCGAGCCTGGACCACGCGATGTGGTTCCACCGCGATTTCCGCTTCGACGATTGGCTGCTGTACCAGAGCGATTCGCCGTTGATGACCGGCGGGCGCGGGTTTTGCCGTGGCAGCCTGTGGTCGCGCGATGGCCAACTGGTGGCCAGCGTGGCGCAGGAAGGGCTGATCCGGGCGCGCTGAACCCCGCTGCTGATGCTGCTGCAAGGCTTTTGGCCCTGCGGCCGATGGGCTGGGCCTGTCGGGCCGAGAATGGAATTTTTCAGCCAACGGAGCGGCAGCATGACGCAAGACATCATCACCCTGGGCGGCGGTTGTTTTTGGTGCACCGAGGCCGTTTTCGAGCAGGTCGAAGGCGTGCTCGGCGTGCAATCAGGCTATTGCAACGGCCAGGTTCGTGACCCGAGTTACGAGCAGGTGTGCGAGGGCCAGACCGGCCATGCCGAAGTGGTGCGGGTTCAGTTCGACCCTCAGCGCCTGTCGCTGCGGCAGGTGCTGGAGATCTTCTTCGTGGTTCACGACCCGACCACGCTCAACCGCCAAGGCAACGATGCCGGCACCCAGTACCGCTCGGGCATCTACTGGCACGACGCCGATCAAGAGAAAGTGGTTCGCGAGGTGGTGGCCGAGCTCGACGCCGAGCTGAGGGGCAGGGTGGTGACCGAACTCGCTGCTGAGACCAACTACTGGCCCGCCGAGGCCTACCACCAGCATTACTTTGCGAACAACCCAGGTCAAGGCTACTGTGCTTATGTGGTTGCGCCCAAGGTGGAGAAGTTCAGGAAGACCTTCGCCGAGCGTGTGCGTCGCTGAGCACGCAAGCCGCTCAGGGCGCGAGCCGCTCGCGAAGCCATTGACCCTCTGAGAGCCTGTAGCTCAGGCGGTCGTGCAATCGGCTCTTGCGCCCTTGCCAGAACTCCCAGCGGTCTGGCACCAGTCGGAAGCCGCCCCAATGCGGTGGCCGAGGCGGGGACAGCGCGAACTGCGCGGCGTAGCGCGCTGCTTGCGCCACCAGCACCGCGCGCGATGAAATCACCTGGCTTTGCGGCGATGCCCAGGCGCCCAGCCTCGAGTCGAGCGGACGTGAGGCGAAATAGGCGTCGGCCTTGGCGTCGTCAATGCGCTCCACGCGACCCTCTATGCGCACCACGCGCTCGAGTTCTACCCAGTGGAACTGCAAGGCTGCCATCGGGTTGCCTGCCAATTCTTGGCCTTTGCGGCTGTTGAAGTTGGTGTACCAGTCCAGTCCTTTTTCCGACAAGCCCTTGATCAACACGATCCGGGTCGACGGCCGGCCATCGGCCCCAACGGTGGCCAGCGTCATCGCGTTGGGTTCTGGCACCTGGGCGGCAATGGCTTGTTGCAACCAGGCTTCGAACTGCGCCATTGGCTTGCTGGCTGAGGCCGTCTCATCGAGTTCGTCTCGTTCGTAGCTCTTGCGTAAATCGGCGATGCGATGTTCCATGCCTCAAGTATGCCGCCACGCCGGTCATCGCTCGTTGCAGCAGATCAGCCCGCCCAGCGAGCCGAGACCCGCTCAGCCGATGTTGATCCGACACATGGTGTTGCCACCTAAGTGGTAAGCCCTAGGTGAACATCCGACTGTCGAACCGGTTCGGCAGCCCTCATGCTTGGGGCTCAGAAGCGCCCGGGAGGGATTTCGAAGGCGCCAGGAGCAAACCATCATGGAAACCAAAGCTGTCGTGATCGTCTTGGCTGCCGGCCTCGGCAGCCGCTTTGGCGGTCCGCTTCACAAACTGGCCCAGCCTTTGGGCTCGGCCAGCGTGCTGGGACAGACCATAGCCCATGCCATCGAGAGCCGGCTGCCAGTGATCGTCGTCACCACCGACAAACTGGTGGCCGAGGCTGCGCGTTGGGTGGCGCGCCGCGATCTGGTGGTGTTGCCCGAGGTCGGCAGCGCAGGAGGCGGTTCGCTGGGCATGGGTTACTCGATTGCGGCCGGCGTCGCCGCAAGGCCTCAGGCTGCCGGCTGGCTGGTGCTGCCAGGTGACATGCCGCTGGTCTTGCCGTCGACCTTGGTCGCTGTCGCAGCGGCACTGCCGCAGCAACCGGTGGTCTATGCCCAGTACCTCGGTCGGCGCGGACACCCGGTAGGGTTTTCGGCCGAGCTGTACTCCGAGTTGGTCCAACTCCGCGGCGATGAAGGCGCGCGCCGCGTCAGCGCGCGCTATCCGTCGATCGGGCTTGAACTGGGTGATCCGGGCGTGTTGTTCGATATCGACACTGCGGCGGATCTGGCGGCGCTGCGAGCCTCCGACAGCGGCTCGGTGCCGGCGCTGCAGTCGCAAGGCTGAAGCCCGGCCGCTGGTTCACGCCGGGCCAGGCGGGATGGGCTGGGTCAGGCCTTGCTGCCGCGCCAAGTTGAGCAAGCGCAGGCTCTCGCGGTCGCACATGCGGTGCTGGTGCAGACTCTCGGCGGTTCGCACCAGGTAATCCAGCGTGCTGCCGTAGCGTCCTCGGGCATGGCGAAGGATGTGCAGCAACTCCTGGTCCGCCAACCGGCCTGTGAAGTTGGGGCTGCTGCGACTGAGCGTGAAACCCAGCGCGCTGACCTCGCCGGCAGCGGTTTGACAGCGCAGCCAGCGCGGGTCGTACACGCTGTTGGGCATTTCGCGCAACCACAGCTTGGGCAACTCAGTGGCTGCCTGCTCGCGCGGGATGCGGTAGACCATGCCGCGACACATGCCACCCGATACCAGCGCATAGACCAAGCCGGGCTGCTCGGGTGATCCACGGTGGACGCGGGACCGCATCTGGAAGGCTCGGTGCCAGCCACGAACCAGCGCCGGACGGTGCTCGGCGGCGTCGAATTCAGGCCGCCAGATCAGCGAGGCATAGCCAAAAACCCACAGGTCACGCTGGCCACCCCATTGCTGGCGGACCTGCTCCAGCATCGCTGCACCGTCTCGCCTGGACTTGATGTTCATGGCAAGAGCATGCCAGAACCGCAACGCCAGAGTCTGGCGCGTGAGCCGGGCTGTCAGCGTGGCCTAGACCCAGCCAGGCAGGTGCTGAGTTCAGATCTCGCGCTTTTCGATCAGTTCGATCTTGTAGCCATCCGGGTCGGTGACGAAGGCGATCACCGTGTTGCCGCCTTTGACCGGTCCGGGCTCACGGGTGATCGAGCCGCCCAGCGCTGCGGCTTTGTCGCGCAGCCCGCTGCAGGTGGCGGCCACGTCGGGCACGCCGATCGCGATATGGCCGAACGCCGTGCCCTGCTCGTAGTGGTCGACGCCGTAGTTGTAGGTCAGCTCGATCTCGGCCTGGCCCGGGTTGCCGCCATAGCCCACGAAGGCCAGGTCGTACTTTTGCTCGGGCCGCAGCGTCTTGCGCAGCAGGTCCATGCCCAGCACCTGGGTGTAGAAATCGATCGATCGCTGCAGGTTGCCGACCCGCAACATGGTGTGGAGCATGAGCATTGTTGATCCTCAGGGCAATGGTTGAACACAGTGTGCCCGAATCACAGGCTTGTCAGCTGTGCAGAGGGCAATGGCAGTGCCTGGCGCTGCGGTGCAACTGACGCCAGACCAGGCGCCAGACCAGGCGCCAGACCAGGCGCCAACATCAGTCCGGCGCACGGTCCAGCCAGATGCCCAAGCCCTGGGCATTGAGCTCGACGTCGAGCGCCAGCAAGCCCAGCCCGGCTTCGATATCGGGCAGACCGTGACGCTGCAACTGCGTGCGGCAGAGCCCGAGCAGCGCCGATTTCAACGCGAGGTGGCGGTCCGGCGCGCTTCGCAGACCTTGCGCTGCTGCCACCATCGAATCGATCTGTTCGAACAGCAGCTTGGCCAGGCGTGGCACATCGCCGACTCTGCCGTAATGGGTGAGGTACATGCAATCGGGCTCGCGCGCCAGCAATCGGGTGATCGACTGGCGCAGCGGCGCTGGCTCGAACTGCACAGGCGTCGACGTCGGCAGAATCCAGGCGCCTAGCGCGGTGTCGAAATCGCGGTAGCTCAGGCCGAAGGTGTCGCCTGTGAACCAGCCGCGGCTGCGTTCGTCCCAGATGCAGTGGTGGTGGCGCGCATGGCCTGGCGTGTCGATGAAGTGCAGCGGCCGGCCAGCCAGCTCGACCGTCAGGCCGTCCTCGGTGGCTTGCACCCGGTCGGCCGGCACTGGCACCAAGTTGCCATAGTCGCGGTCCATCGCAGCTTGTCCGTACACCGCCAGCGCACCGGCGTAGAGCGCCTGGGGGTCGATCATGTGGCGGGCACCGCGCGGATGCACCAGCATCCTGGCATTCGGCAGCGACTGCATCAGCAGCCCTGCGCCGCCCGCATGGTCAAGGTGAACATGGGTCGGGATCACGAAGTCCACTGCGTCCATGCCCAGCCCCAGATCCTCGAGCGCAGCCAACAAGCGAGGCACTGCGAAGTTGGTGCCGGTGTCGACAAAAGCGGCGCGGCCTTTCTCGACGATCAGGTACGAGGCGTCAAACAGCGGGCGATGAAATCCGGTGTCGATGACGTGCACGCCGTGCGCCAAGGTTTGGACAAAAGGCAGGGCCATGGTCTGGTTTCAATTCGCTAAAAGCGGTCGCTGAAAGGCCTTGCGAAAGGCGCGGCCCAAGAATTCCCGGTCCGGGGCTGGAGTCGGTGGCGGATCAGCCCTGGACGTACAGCGCCCACAGCCGGCCGAGATCGGCCGCGCCGTCGTTGCCCTGCACGCCACGCAGCACCTGCACGGCTTTGGACTTGTGCTTGCTACTTTGCAGCATCGCCAGACCCAGCTTGAGCTTGGCGTCTTCCGGCCGCTTCAGGTTGCCCTTGGCGATGCCTTGCTCGATCAAGGTCACGCCCTTGTCTGCCTGCCCCATGGTGGCATAGGCATAGCCGATCTGCACCAGGTCGTTGCCCTCTTTGGCGGCAGCAGCAGCTTCGGCACGGGTGGCAATCGACAGTTTGGCTTCAGCTTCTTGTTTGTTGGCCATGTCGCGCAAGCGTTTGTGGCGCTCGGCCTCTGCGCCATTGCCCAGCGCGCCGGCGGCAAAGCCCTTGTCGACGATGGCCTTGCCTTCGGCAGGCAGTCCGGCCTGCAGCGCGAGCTGGCTCATCTCCATGAATTCATCGGTCTTGGCCAGCGAACCCGTGGCGAGTTTGAGCCGCATCAGATCGAGCGAAAAACGGCCCGAGAAGCCGCTCTTGCGCTGCAACCGGCCTAAGTAGATGGCCCAGTATTCTTTTTTCGGGTAGCTGAACAGCAGTTTTTCGAGCGTCGCGCCCTGGCCTGCCGGGTTGCCGGTGCGTGCCTGGGCATCTGCCAGCCTCAGCAGGTCGCCTTCTTCGGGCCGCTTGCCGGCTTGCTCGGACGCTGCGACGGCTGCGCTGGCATCCTTGGCCACTGCCGCAAAATCGCCGCTCTGGGACTGCACATAGGCTTGCAGTTGTTTGAGCTGTGCGCTGTTGCCACCCAGCGACTGGGCCTTCTGGATCCACTGGCCGGTCTTGGCCCAGTCCTTGGCCGCCGAGTAGGCAAAGGCCAGCGACTCGGCCACCTGCGCAGCATCGGTGCCGGTGACCTTGGGAAACACCGCCTCGAAAGCGGCGATCGCAGCAGGGTTGTCGCCAGCGCGCTGCGCCGCCGAGCCCTTCATGCGGTCGATCATCAGCTGTTCGGCAGCGGTCTTGCCCGCCACGCCGTCGGCCTCGCGCACCTTGGCCAGCGCTTCCTTGCCCTTGCCCGCCTTGAGCAACTCGGAGGCTTGCTGCAGCGGCTTGCCGACCTCGGGGCGCAGTGCTTGGGCCTGCGCCGTGCTCAACAAGCTGGCTGCACCGGCCAGCAGCAAGGCCGCGGCCAGTGTAGGAATCTTCTTCATCATCCCGCTCAATTCATGAACTGTTCGTTGCCGACCAGGCCGATCTTCGTCACGCCGAGACGCTGCGCGCTGGCCATCACCATCGCCACCACCTTGTAGCTCACCAGCTTGTTCGGACGCAGGTGTACTTCGGGTTGATCAGGCAGTGCAGCGACTTGCGCGAGTCGGTTCTCCAGATCGGTGCGGTCTTTGATGATGGCGCCGTTCCAGCCAATCGTGCCGTCGAAATCGACATCGATGCGAACGATCTCTGGCGGCTTGAGCGGCGGTGCACTCGGACCCACAGGCATGTTCATCTTCACCGCGTGGGTTTGAATCGGGATCGTGATGATCAGCATGATGATCAACACCAGCATCACGTCGATCAGCGGCGTGGTGTTGATGTCCATTATCGGAGCGTCTTCGTCGCCGCCCGAGCCTAGTTGCATGGACATGTCGAATTCCTGTTATTGACGCGGTGGCGCTTCGGTGATGAAGCCAACCTTGGCGATGCCTGCTCGCTGGCAGGCCACCACCAAGCGACCCACGCTCTCGTAGCGCGCGTCCTCGTCACCGCGGATGTGCACTTCGGGCTGCGGGTCCTTGATCGACTCCTTCTTCAGCGCTTGGACCAAGGCTTCGTTGTCCGGCATCTTGCGGGTGTTCCAGTACACATCGCCGTCTCGGCTGACGGCCAGCAGGATGTTCTCTGGCTTGGTCTGCGTGGGCAGGTTGCGTTCCTTGGGCAGTTGCAGCTTCACACTCTGCGTGACCACGGGAATCGTGATCAGGAAGATGATCAACAGCACCAACATCACGTCGACCAGCGGCGTGGTGTTGATGGCCGAATTCATCTCGTCTTCGTCGCCGTCAGACGACCCGACCTGCATGGACATGGCTTATCTCTTCGCGGACAGCAGCACGTTGTGCACGTCACCCGCGAAGCTGCGTACCTTCTCCATCACCGTCTTGTTGCGGCGAATCAGCCAGTTGTAGCCCATCACCGCGGGCACCGCGACGGCCAGGCCGAACGCGGTCATGATCAGCGACTCACCCACCGGTCCGGCGACCTTGTCGATCGATGCCTGTCCAGCGATGCCGATCGCCGTGAGCGCGTGGTAGATGCCCCAGACTGTGCCGAACAGACCGACGAACGGTGCGGTCGAGCCAACGGTCGCGAGCACCGCCAGGCCATCCTGCATGCGGCTCTGTATGTTGCCCACGGCGCGGTCAATGCTCATGCTGATCCAGGTGTGGCGGTCGATCTGCTCGATCAGCGTGCCTTCGTGGTGCTCATCGGCCGTGACGCCCGATTCGGCGATGTAACGGAAAGCGCTGCCTTCGGCCAGCGTCGTGGCAGCCTGTTTCATGCTGCCGGCTTTCCAGAATCCTTCACCGACCATGTTGGCGCTCTTGAGCATCTTGCTCTGCTCGAACAGTTTGGTGAAGATGACATACCAGCTGCCCATGCTCATGATGATCATGATGATCAGCGTGCCGCGTGCGACGAAGTCGCCTTGGCTCCACAGTGCGTCCAGCCCGTAGGGATTGTTGACCTCTTCCTTGGCGATGGCCGGCGCCTGTGCGGGGGCCGAGGCCTGGGCTTCAGGCGCTGAGGCCTGAGCCAGCGCCGGGCCGGGCACGGTGGTCAGCGCAGCAAGCGCGAGCAAGGCGGCGGCCAGTGGCGCGCGCAGTGTTTTCATCAGGGACATGTGGACTCCAGGGAGGGACGGGCGCGTGTCGGATTGGTCAACACGCCGGGCGAAGACGGGGCAAAGAGCGAATTTTCTGGGTATTTGGCGAGACTCTTACAGAGCCCGCGTGTCAGTCTGTTTTCCAGACATAGTCGACCATGGTGGTGCCGCCGATGGGCTTGCCTTGTTCGTCAATGCCGGGTTTGAAGCGGCACTTGCTGAGCGCTTCGATGGCGGTGCGATCGAGCAGTCGGTGCTCGCGAGAGGTGCCGGCCGAGCGCTCGATCTCCGCCTTGGCCACAGCGCCTGTGGCGTCCACGGTGAAGCGGATCTTGCTGGTGCCTGTGGCATCTGCACGCAGGGCCGCCGACGGGTACTCTGGCTTTTCACAGGTGCTGACATCGATTCGGGCAGGAACTGCCTGTGGCTTAGGCGCTGGAGGCGCGGCCGGAGCCGGCGGTGCTGCGGGCGCCGG
>CAMCTC010000078.1 GCA_945878355.1 Bordetella parapertussis
GCCACCTGCACCCAAGCCAGCGCGCTGAGATCGCCGCCCTTGGAGCCCTCGGAGATAGGCACCAGCGCTTCGGATTCATCCACCTCGGCGACTCGACGGCGCTGCTGGGCTCAGGTGCAGCGGCAGGCAGCGGTCGAGCAGCTCAGAGCTGAACCATCTCGAAATCTTCCTTGCGCGCACCGCATTCGGGGCAAGTCCAGTTCATGGACACATCGGCCCAGGCGGTTCCGGGGGCAATGCCGTGCTCGGGATCACCCGCCGCCTCGTCATAAATCCAGCCGCAAATAAGGCACATCCAGGTACGAGCATCGGTCACGTTGTTGGGCAGGTCACTACAATGAAGAAAGCATTGTAGCCATGCAGTTTGACCCTCAAACTACAGGCTGCAGCGGGACCGCAGCAAATGTTTCCATGTACGCTGGGGTCGCTGGCGGCTTCGCTCGTGCTTTTGAAATTCAACGGATCCGTTCATGACCGCTAGTCCCACCCCACCCCCAGACGCCGCGGCGGCCGATGTCGGCGATACCTCGCTGCAGGACGCAGCAGCACCTGCCTGCGTGATGAGCTTCAACGCCGCCGACCCCTGTGGCGCGGGCGGCTTGGCCGGCGACGTCTGCACGCTGGCGGCGATGGGCGCGCATGCGCTGCCGGTGACCACCAGCATCCTGATGCGTGACACGGCCGAGATCTTCGACCACCATGCGATCGACGCTGACGTGGTGGCCGAGCAGGCCCGCACCGTGCTCGAGGACATCACCGTTGCGGGCTGGAAGGTCGGCTTTCTGGGCAGCGCCGAGGCTGTCAGCGCGGTGGCCGAGATCCTGTCGGACTACCCCGATGTGCCGCTGGTGTCTTTTCTGCCCAACCTGGGCTGGCTAGACGACGACCAGGCCCAGCCCTACCTGGAAGCATTTCGTGACCTGATCCTGCCCGCCACCGAGGTGCTGGTGGGCAACCACAAGACCCTGACCGATTTTCTGCTGCCCGACTGGGACAGCGAGCGCCCGGCGTCGGCGCGCGAGCTGGCGGTGGCGGCCGGCGAGCATGGCACGCGCTTCGTGCTGGTGACCGGCATCATGCTCGCGGCCAAGGGCGGCAAAGCCGGCGGCGAGCAGTTCATCGACAACGTGCTGGCGTCGCCCAGCGGTGCGCTGACCGGCGAGAAGTTCGAGATGTTCGAGACCTCGTTCGTCGGCGCCGGTGACACCTTGAGCGCAGCGCTGGCCGCCTTGCTGGCCGCTGGCGCCGAGTTGCAGGCAGCCGTTGGCGAAGCGCTGGCCTTCATGGACCAGACGCTGGACTCGGGATTCCGCCCAGGCATGGGCAACGTCGTGCCCGATCGCTTCTTCTGGGCCTTGCCGCCGCCCGAGGAAGGTGCTGAAGGCGGGCCTGAGAGCTTGCAGATGACCGAAGCCGAAAGTCCTGAAACCAAGGGCAAAGGCGTCCCCCGCCGCGTCCACTGACCTGGCGGCCACCATGAGCACCAACCAGCAACTCTTCGAGCGCGCCCAGCGCGTGATCCCCGGCGGCGTCAACTCGCCCGTGCGCGCCTTCCGCGCCGTCGGCGGCACGCCGCGCTTCATTCAGCGGGCGCAAGGCCCGTACATGTGGGACGCCGAAGGCCAGCGCTACATCGACTACATCGGCTCCTGGGGGCCGATGATCCTGGGCCACGGCCACCCGGCGGTGCTCGAAGCGGTGCAGAAAGCGGCGGTGGACGGCTTCAGCTTCGGCGCGCCCACCGAGCGCGAGGTCGAGCTGGCCGAGGCCATCATCGCGCAAGTGCCCTCGATCGAGCAGCTGAGGCTGGTGTCTTCCGGCACTGAGGCGGGCATGAGCGCAATCCGCTTGGCGCGTGGCGCGACCGGGCGCAGCAAGATCGTCAAGTTCGAGGGCTGTTACCACGGCCATGCCGACGCGCTGCTGGTCAAGGCCGGCTCGGGCCTGGCCACTTTCGGCCACCCGACCAGCGCTGGCGTGCCGGCCGAAGTGGTGCAGCACACGCTGGTGCTGGAGTACAACAACCTCGAACAGATCGAAGAAGTGTTCGCCAGCCAGGGCAGCGAGATCGCCTGCGTGATGATCGAGCCTATCGCCGGCAACATGAATTTCGTGCGCGCGTCAGTGCCTTTCATGACCCGCATCCGAGAGTTGTGCACGCAGCACGGCGCGCTGTTCGTCTTCGACGAGGTGATGACGGGTTTCCGGGTCGCGCTGGGCGGCGCGCAAAGCGTTTATGCCAAGCTGATCCCCGGCTTCAAGCCCGACATCAGCGTGTTCGGCAAGGTCATCGGCGGCGGCATGCCGCTGGCCGCCTTCGGCGCCAGCAAGGACATCATGGGCCTGCTCGCGCCGCTCGGACCGGTGTACCAGGCCGGCACGCTGTCGGGCAACCCGGTGGCCACCGCTTGCGGCTTGGCCACGCTCAGGGAAATCAGCAAGCCCGGCTTCTACGAAGCGCTGGCGGCCAAGACCCGCACCTTGGTCGAGGGCTTGACCAGCGTGGCCCGCGAGGCCGGCGTGCCCTTCGTTGGCGACAGCGAAGGCGGCATGTTCGGCTTCTTTTTCTCAAGCAGCCTGCCTCAGAACTATGGCGTGGTGATGGCCACCGACCAACCGCGCTTCAACCGCTTTTTCCACGCGATGCTGGACCGCGGCGTCTACCTCGCGCCTGCGCTGTACGAAGCTGCTTTCGTCAGCGCAGCGCACAGCGCCGAGGACATCGCGGTGACGGTGGAAGCGGCGCGCAGCGCTTTCAAGGCATGAAGCGGGCCTCAGTCTCCCGGAGAGGCAGCCGATGATCAAGCCGGTGCAGGTGCTGGGCCAGCCGGCGATGTGGCTGCGATCGCCCGATGGCGCAGAGGTCACCGTGCTGCTGCACGGCGGCCAATTGGTGTCGTGGATACCCGCAGGCGACCAGGAGCGGCTCTACCTGTCACCCGACGCCGTGGCCGGACCGGGCCAGGCGGTGCGAGGCGGCATACCGGTGGTCTTTCCGCAATTCGCCCAGCAAGGTCCGCTGCCAAGCCACGGCTTCGCACGCGACCGGGTCTGGGATTGGGTCGAAGGCGCCGACCGCGGCGGCGTGATGATCGGCGTGCTGCGCTTGGTCGATGACGAAGCGACGCGGTCGATCTGGCCGCATCGCTTCGAAGCCGAGCTGAGTTTCAGCTTCGCCGGGCTGCAACTCGATGTCGAACTGGCGATCACCAACCTGGGCGAAGCACCGTTTGACTTCACTGCGGCACTGCACAGCTACCTGCGCATCGACGACCTGCGCCGCGCCAGGTTGGCCGGGCTGTACGGCGTGCGCTACTTCGACAAGCTCAGCGGCTTGACCCAGCCCCAAGAGCTCGATCCACTGGGCTTCGCAGGCGAAATCGACCGCATTTACTACAACGCCCACGAGATCCACAAAGCGCCGCTGTCGCTGTCCACCGCGATGGGCAAGATGATGATCAGCAGCGAAGGCTTCGACGATGTGGTGGTGTGGAATCCGGGCCCGGCCAAGGCCGCCGTGATGGCCGACCTGCCCGACGACGACTGGCTGCGCATGCTGTGCGTCGAAGCCGCAACGATAGGCCAAGCCGTGACGCTGGCCCCAGGTCAGCAATGGGTCGCGCGTCAGGGCTTCGAGGCCTGAGCGGGCCGCGGCCTAAATTCACACGCGCTGCAGCCAGGCCAGCAGGCCCGCTGTCGACGCGTCGAGACCGGCACCGTCCTGAGCACCGACCAGCCGCGGCAACAAGTCGCTGGCCAAGGCCTTGCCGAGCTCCACCCCCCATTGGTCGAAGCTGTTGATGCCCCAGATCGCGCCGCTGGTGAACACCCTGTGCTCGTAGAGCGCGATCAACGCACCCAGCGCGCGTGGTGTCAGCCGATCGATCAGCAGCGTGGTGCTGGGTCGATTGCCAGGGAAGCTGCGGTGCCTGGCGAGCGTCAGCGGACCGAGCCCGAATGAAGCGGTCGGTGCGGTCGGGACCTTCTCGGCCAACGCGGCCTCGGTGGTCTTGCCCAGCATCAGCGCCGCACTCTGGGCCAGGCAGTTGGCCAACGCCTTGGCGTGCAGGTCCAGGTGTTGATGGGTCGGATGCTTGACGGCAATGAACTCGACCGGGATCACGTCGCTGCCCTGGTGCAACATCTGGAAGTATGCGTGCTGGCCGTTGGTGCCGGGCTCGCCCCAGACCACCGGGCTGGTGGCATAGGGCAGCGGCTCGCCGGACAGGTCGACCTGCTTGCCGTTGCTCTCCATCTCGAGCTGCTGCAGATAAGCCGGCAAGCGCTTCAAGCCCTGGTGGTAGGGCGCAACCGAGCGGCTGCTGAAACCGTGGAAATTGCGGTACCAGACATCGAGCAGGCCGAGCTGTGCCGGCAAGTTGGTCTCGAGCGGCGCTTGGGCGAAATGCTGGTCCATCGCGTGCGCGCCGGCCAACAGCATGCGAAAGTTCTCGGCGCCGACAGCGATCGCCACCGCCAATCCCACAGCGCTCCACAGCGAGTAGCGACCACCGACCCAGTCCCAAAAACCGAAGGTGTTGTGGATGCCGAAGGCCGCAGCCGCCTGCAAGTTGGTCGTGACGCCGACGAAATGCCGGGCGACATCTTGGCCACCCTGGGCCAGGAACCATTCGCGCGCCACGCTGGCGTTGGCCAGCGTCTCCTGGGTCGTGAAGGTCTTGCTGACGACGACAAACAGCGTCTCCTCGGGCTTCAAGCGACGCAGCACAGGCGCGATGTCGTGGCCGTCGACATTGCTGACGAAGTGCATCGTGATGCCAGGGTGCGCGAAAGCGTCGAGCGCCGGCACCACCATCTGCGGACCCAGGTCGCTGCCACCGATGCCGATGTTCACGACATGTCGGATGCCGCTCGACGCGGTGTCGCGCAAGCCTTCGGCAAAGGCGAGCATTCGGTCGAGCACGCCATGCACCTCGTCGCTGAACAGCCCCTGGCCACGCGGTGCACGCAGCGCGGTGTGCAGCACCGCCCGGCCCTCGGTGGCGTTGATCGCAGCCCCAGCGAACATCGCGTCGCGCCTGGCTTCCAACCCGCATTCGCGGGCCAGATCGAGCAGCAACTCGCGCGTGAGCAAGTCCCAGCGGTTCTTGGACAGGTCGGCAAAGAGCTCAGGGGCCTGCAGCGTGAAGGCCTCAAAGCGGCCGGCGTCGCGGGCAAAGGCTTCGCGCAAATCCAGGTCTCGACCATGGGCTTGGTAATGCCCTTGCAGCGCCGTCCAGGCCACCGTCTTGTCGCAGCGAGGGAAAGCCATCACGACCGCCGGACCGGGCGACCGGGTTCGAGCGGACATAGTCCGCAGCGACCAGCGGCCGGCGTCACGACGGCCAGCGCAGGCCGGTGTTTGGCGTCTGACAAGGGGGCTGTCAAGGGTCTGGGCTGGGTGGGCTGGTTCATCGCCATTCCGAGAGCTGCGGGACGAGTCGAATTAGAACCGGTTCAACCCAAACCGGCCGCCCAACTGCGGTGCCGCCGACCAAGCCAGAAGCCCAGAGCGTGGCGGATTGGTCGGTTCAGAGACCCAGCAAGGCGTCGACGCCGTAGAGCTGCGCCAACTGCTTGAGCTTGGGCGGCGCGCCCGTCAGCTGCAGGCGCCGGCCTTGGCCTGCGGCTTGGCGCTGGCAAGCCAGCAGCAGCGCCAGCGCTGCGGTGTCCATCTCGCGCAACGCGGACGCATCGAGCACTGGGTCGGTTGCAGCCTGCAGCAGCGGCGCCAGGCGCGCCAGCGTCGCGCTGGCCTCGGCCATCGTCAGACGCTCGGGCAAGCCGATCATCGATTTGGCGTGACCTGACGTGGCAAGGTCGGCCATCAGTTCTTGGGCGCCGAGGCCAGCGACTTGTTCTTGTCGGACAAGCGGGTGATCAGCGCATCCAGCCCGCCCGCGCTCAAGTCCTTGGCGAACTGGCCTTTGTAAGCATCGACCAGCCAGAAACCGCCGACATTGACGTCGTAAATCCTCCAGCCCTCGCCGGCCTTCTCAAGACGGTAATCGAGCTGGATCGGGTCGCCCTTGCCGCGCACCTCGGTGCGCACCACCAGTTCGGACTGCTCGGCGGCACCCGCGCGCAGCGGCTTGACCACCACCGCTTGGTCCTTGACCTGGGTCAGCGCGCCCGAATAGGTGTTGACCATCAAGGTCTTGAACTCCTCGAGCATGCGCTTTTGCTGCTCAGGCGTGGCGGCGCGCCACTGCGGGCCCACCGAGCTGGCCGTCATGCGCTGGAAGTTGACATGCGGCATCACCTTGGCGTCGACCAGCGAACGGATTCGGTTGACATCGCCAGCCTGGATCGCCTTGTCGACCTTGACCGCCTCGATCACGTCGGACGAGACCTGCCGCACGAAGGCGTCGGCGCTCAAGGCCTCTGCGCCTAGCGCTGGCAATCCCAGCAGGCAAGCGCTCAAACCCAGCGCGGAAATCCAGCTTCGTCTGTGCATCAGTTCATCCTAGTTCTTGTGGCGGGCGATGCGCCCTGAAGTGATTGAACGCGCCAGGGCTGCTTGCCGTTCACAGCCGACGCTCACCTGACCATGCGCCTGAACGCCGCCGGCGCTGCGTCGTCCTCGGGTGGGTCGCCGTCATAGATCTGGCTCTTGCGTCGCGCCAGGTAGGCGTCGCGCAACAGCAGGTACTTGTCGAGCGCGATCTCATCGAGCACCCGCCCGGCATTGAGCAGCTTGACCCGGGCGTTGAGCAGCTGCAACCCGGTCGCGATGTTGCGGTCACGGGCCTCGCGCCAGACCACGCTCGCCCCCGAGTCCTTGAAATCGAGCGCCAGTCCAGTGGCGTCGCGCAAGGTCGAAGGCCCCAGCAGTGGCAGCACCAGGTAAGGGCCGCTGCGTATACCCCAGTAGCCCAGGGTCTGACCGAAATCCTCGACCGTGCTGCGCTCCAACCCCATCTCGTCAGCCACGTCCAGCACACCACCCAGCCCCATGAAGGTGTTGACCAGCACCCGCATGCCCATCTCCAAAGCCGGCCTGGGCTTGACCTGCAGCGCCAGGTTGGCGCTGGACCACAGATCGGCGATGTTGCCGAAGAAGTTGTCGACGCCGCTGCGGATCAGCCTTGGCACCAAAGCCTGGTAGACCTGCGCTGCTGGCTTGACCGCAGCCTTGTCGACCACCTCGTTGAACTCGAAGACCCGGCGATTGGCTGTCTCCCAGGGGTCGCTGCGGCTCAAGCCCTCGCCGGGCAGGCTGGCGCAAGCACTCAATGCCGCTAGCAGGCTCGCCAGCAGCAGCCAAAGCCCCGAACGCTGCCAGGCGGCATTCACGGCTTCTTGCCCGCGTCAACGCCCGCGCCCGCGTCGGCCGCCTTGTTGAACAAGAACTGGCCGATCAGGTTCTCCAGCACGACGGCCGACTGGGTCTGCTTGACCACGGCCCCGGGCGCTAGGTTGTCGACCTCACCGCCAGCCTCCAGCCCGACATACTGGTCGCCCAACAGGCCTGCGGTCAGGATCTTGGCCGAACTGTCCTTGGGGAACTGGAACGGCCGCTCGATCGACAGCGTCACGACGCCCTGGAAGGTCTTGGGGTCCAGGCTGATCGCGGTGACGCGGCCGACTACCACGCCGGCAGCGCGCACCGGCGCACGCGCCTTCAAGCCGCCGATGTTGTCAAAGCGGGCCGACAAGGTATAGCTGTCCTGGCTGCCGAAACTCGACAGGTTGGCGGCCTTCAGGGCCACGAACAGCAGGGCCACCAGGCCCAGCAGCACAAACAGGCCAACCAGGGTTTCAATGCTTCTTTTGGCCATCTTGGGCGCTCCGATTCATGCCGAGGTTTGGCGCAAGGGGTCGAGAACTCATGGGGTCGAGAACATCAGCGCGGTGAGGATGAAGTCCATCCCCAGCACCGCCAGCGAAGAGATCACGACGGTGCGGGTGGTGGCATAGGCGACGCCCTCGGGCGTCGCCTCGGTCTCGTAGCCTTGGTAAAGCGCCACAGCGGTGCACACGACACCGAACACCGCGCTCTTGACGACGCCGTTGCCCAGGTCGCGCCAGACGTCGACGCCGTTTTGCTGGATCGACCAGAAATTGCCGGCATCGATGCCTATCAGTCCCACCGCCACCACCCAGGCGCCGAGGATGCCGACCGCCGAGAACAGCCCGGTGAGCAAGGGCAAGGACACGATACCGCCCAGAAAGCGCGGCGCCAACACCCTGGCACGGGGGTCGATCGCCATCAACTCCATCGCTGCGATCTGCTCGCCGGCCTTCATCAGGCCGATCTCGGCGGTCAGCGAGGTGCCGGCGCGACCGGCAAACAGCAGCGCGGTGACCACCGGCCCGAGTTCGCGCACCAGCGACAGGTTGACCACCAAGCCCAGCGACTCGGCCGCGCCGTACTTGACCAGCGCGTAATACATCTGCAGCGCCAGAACGAAACCCACCGCCAGGCCCGAGGCCAGGATGATCAGCAAAGAGCGGTTGCCGATCGCGTGGATCTGCGTGACGACCAGGCCGAAGCGGCGCAGCGACTGCGGCAGCACGCGCAGCAGGTCGACGAAAAACAGCGCCGCGTGGCCCCAGCCCCGCAGCATTGCCAGCGTGCTGGCGCCCAGCGTTGCGAGCCAGTTCATGGCGTCCCCGCCAGACCGAAATCCTCGGCCATCGACGGTGCCGGGTAGTGAAACTTGACCGGTCCGTCGGGCTCACCGCGCACGAACTGACGCACCTCGGGGTCGGTGCTGGCCATCAACTCGGCCGGGCTGCCCTGGGCCACGATGCGGCCCTGCGTGGCCATCAGGATCACATGGTCGCTGATCGCCATGCACTCGGGCACATCGTGAGAGACCACCAGCGAGGTCGCCCCAGTGATGTCGTTGAGGGTGCGTATCAGCTTGGCGGCGACGCCCATCGAAATCAGGTCGAGACCGGCGAATGGCTCGTCGTACATGATCAATTCAGGGTCGAGCGCGATCGCGCGGGCCAGCGCGATACGCCGTGCCATGCCGCCCGACACCTCGCTGATCTTCAGCCCTGCCGCGCCGCGCAAGCCGACCGCATTGAGCTTCATCAGCACGATGTCGTGGATCAAGGGCTCGGGCAGGTCAGTCATCTCGCGCAGCGGAAAGGCCACGTTGTCGAACACGGTCAAGTCAGTGAACAGCGCGCCGAACTGGAACAGCATGCCCAGCCGCCGCCGCAGTCGGTAGAGCTGGTCCCGGTTGCGGGTATCGACGACTTCGCCGTCGAACACCACCCGACCTGCCGTGGCCGCGTGCACCCCACCGATCAATCGAAGCAAGGTCGTCTTGCCGCAACCCGACCCGCCCAGAAGCGACGTGACCTTGCCCCGTGCAAAGCGCAGGCTGACGTCTTGCAGGATGGTGCGACTGCTGTCGTAGCCAAACCTGACATGGTCGATCTCGATCAGCGTATCGGTGTTCAAGAGGAGGTGAGGCAGACTGACGCTGCGGGCTCATGGAAGAAGCCCGGCACCGACAGGCCCGGTTGACAATGGATACAAATTGTCGCACGCAGCTTCCAAGGCCAAGGGAAAGCCCTGATACGGCTAGGTAAACCTGTGTTGCTGGCCGGCAAAGCAGGCAAGCCGCAGCCCGCCGTGCCGATGCCCAGCGGCTTACCTTGGCAGCGTGCTGCTGCCCATCAGGAAACCGTCGACCTCGCGCGCTGCCTGCCGGCCCTCGCGGATCGCCCAGACCACCAAGGACTGGCCGCGCCGCATGTCGCCGGCAGCAAACACCTTGGCCACGTTGGTGCGGTAACCCCCCTCGTCGGTGCCGGCGCGGGCGTTGCCGCGGCCGTCCTTGACCACACCGAAAGCGTCGAGCACGCTGGCCAATGGGTTGACAAAGCCCATCGCCAGCAACACCAGGTCGGCCTTGTACTGCTTCTCACTGCCAGCGATCTCGACCATCTTGCCGTCCTTGAGCTCGATGTCGACCGTGGTCAGCCCGGTCAGCTTGCCACGGGCCCCAGTGAAGGCCTTGGTCGCGACAGCGAATGCCCGCTCGCAGCCTTCGTCGTGGCTGGAACTGGTGCGCAGCTTGGTCGGCCAGTAAGGCCAGGTCATTGGGCGGTCTTCCTCAACCGGCGGCTGCGGCATCAGCTCGAACTGGGTCACGCTGGCCGCGCCGTGGCGGTTGCTGGTGCCCACGCAGTCACTGCCGGTATCGCCGCCGCCGATCACGATCACATGCTTGCCGTCGGCACGGATCTGGGCCCCCTTGCCCGACGGAAACTTGTCGCCGGCGTTGACCTTGTTTTGCTGCGGCAGGAATTCCATCGCGAAATGAACGCCATCCAGATCACGCCCAGGCACCGGCAG
This sequence comes from Bordetella parapertussis, assembly GCA_945878355.1. Taxonomy (GTDB): domain Bacteria; phylum Pseudomonadota; class Gammaproteobacteria; order Burkholderiales; family Burkholderiaceae_C; genus Pseudaquabacterium. The sequence goes on from CAMCTC010000078.1 coordinate 10,322, forward strand.
GTCACGGCTTTGCTCAGACCCGCCGGTCAGGATCACGGCGTCGAACTGGGCTTGCAGCGCCTCGGCTGAGATGACCTGCTTGGCATCGTTGGTCACCTTGCTGTCTGCCGGCATCGCGCCGACCAGCACGCCGGTCTTGAAGCTCACGCCTTCGGCTTCCATTTGCTTGACGCGTCTGTCGATGTGCGACTTCTCCATCTTGAAGTCGGGGATGCCGTAGCGCATCAGGCCGCCGATGCGGCTGTTCTTCTCGAACACCGTCACGGCGTGACCGACGCGGGCGAGTTGCTGCGCCGCCGCCAACCCGGCCGGGCCCGAGCCGACGATGGCCACGGTCTTGCCGGTCTTGAGCGCCGGCACCTGCGGCGTGACCCAGCCCTCGGCCCAAGCGCGGTCGATGATCGCGTGTTCGATGCTCTTGATGCCCACCGCGTCATCGTTGACGTTGAGCGTGCAAGCTGCCTCGCAGGGCGCCGGGCAGATGCGCCCGGTGAACTCGGGGAAGTTGTTGGTGCTGTGCAGCACGGTGATCGCGTTGTGCCAGTCACCACGAAACACCAGATCGTTGAAGTCCGGAATGATGTTGTTGACCGGGCAACCGCTGTTGCAGAACGGCGTGCCGCAATCCATGCAGCGCGCGGACTGCACCTTGGCCTGGTCGGCACTCAGGCCGATGACGAATTCCTTGTAGTTCTTCAGGCGTTGGGGCACGGGGGCGTAGCCCTCCTCCAGACGCTCGAATTCCATGAAGCCGGTGACTTTACCCATGATGGTCTGTCCTGTTGATGGCGTGCTGCAAGTTCAATGGGCGGCGGCCGACTGGGCCTTGGCTTCAGTGAGGACGCTGGCAGCGTTGATCTCGCCGAGCGCTCGCTTGTACTCGTTGGGGAAGACCTTGACGAACTTGCCACGCAAGGTGGCCCAGTCGTCGAGGATCTCGCGGGCGCGCAAGGACCCGGTCCAGCTGTGGTGCTGCTCGATCAGCGCCTTGAGCAAGACCTCGTCAGCCTCGCCTCGGTGCCAGACCGCGCGGTCCACCTGTGCCGCCTGCTCGTCGGCCGACAGCACCTTGACCAGCGAGACCATCGCCGGGTTGCAGCGCTTGGCGAACTGGCCGTCTTCGTCGTAGACATAGGCAATGCCGCCCGACATGCCGGCCGCGAAATTGCGACCCGTCTTGCCCAGCACCACCACGGTGCCACCGGTCATGTACTCGCAGCCGTGGTCGCCCGTGCCCTCGACGACCGCGGTCGCGCCCGACAGCCGCACCGCGAAGCGCTCGCCTGCAACGCCGCGGAAGAAAGCCTCGCCGCTGGTCGCGCCGTACAGCGCCGTGTTGCCGATGATGATGTTCTTGGTCGCATCACCGCGGAACTCGATCGATGGCCGCAACACCACCCGCCCGCCCGACAAGCCCTTGCCGGTGTAATCGTTGGCGTCGCCGATCAGGTATTGGGTGATGCCCTTGGCCAGGAATGCCGCAAAGCTCTGGCCGCCGGTGCCCTCCATCTGCATGAAGATCGTGTGGTCGGGCAGGCCTTCTGGCCGGTGGCGGATCAGCTCGCCAGACAGCATCGCGCCAACGCTGCGGTTGACGTTGCGCGTGGATTCCATGAACTGCACCTTCTCGCCGCGCAGGATCGCCGGCTGGCATTTCTCGATCAGCTTGACGTCGAGCGCCCGGTCCAGGCCGTGGTCCTGGGTCTCGGTGTGGAAACGCGGCACATCGGCACTGACCTCGGGCTGGTGGAACACGCGGCTGAAGTCCAGCCCCTTGGCCTTCCAGTGTGCGATGCCCTTCTTGGTGTCAAGCAGGTCGGCGCGGCCTATCAACTCGTTGAAGCTGCGGATGCCGAGCTGGGCCATGATCTGGCGCGCTTCCTCGGCGACGAAGAAGAAATAGTTGACGACATGCTCGGGCTTGCCGGCGAACTTCTTGCGCAGTGCCGGGTCTTGAGTCGCCACCCCGACCGGGCAGGTGTTCAAGTGGCACTTGCGCATCATGATGCAGCCTTCGACCACCAGCGGCGCGGTCGCGAAGCCGAACTCGTCGGCACCCAGCAAGGCCCCGATCACGACGTCGCGGCCGGTCTTCATCTGGCCGTCGGCCTGCACCCGCACCCGACTGCGCAGGCGGTTGAGCACCAGGGTTTGCTGGGTCTCGGCCAAACCCAGTTCCCAAGGCGTGCCGCAGTGCTTGATCGACGACCAGGGCGAAGCCCCGGTGCCGCCGTCGTGACCGGCGATCACCAGGTGGTCGGCCTTGCACTTGGTGACACCAGCGGCAATCGTGCCGACACCGACCTCGGACACCAGCTTGACGCTGATCGAGGCCCGCGGGTTGGCGTTCTTCAGGTCGTGGATCAACTGCGCCAGATCCTCAATCGAGTAGATGTCGTGGTGCGGCGGCGGGCTGATCAAACCGACACCTGGCACCGAGTAGCGCAGCATGCCGATGTAGTCGGACACCTTGCCGCCCGGCAACTGACCGCCCTCGCCCGGCTTCGCGCCCTGGGCCATCTTGATCTGGATCTGGTCGGCCGAGACCAGGTACTCGGTGGTGACGCCAAAGCGCCCCGACGCGACCTGCTTGATCCTGCTGCGCAAGCTGTCGCCGTCCTGCAGCACATAGTCGGCCGCGATGACTTTGGTGCCGATCACGTCAGACACCTTGGTGCCAGACGTGATGCGGATGCCTTTGAGTTCCTGGCGGTAGCGCGCCGGGTCTTCGCCGCCCTCGCCGGTGTTGCTCTTGCCGCCGATGCGGTTCATCGCGATCGCCAGCGTCGAGTGCGCCTCGGTCGAGATCGAGCCCAGGCTCATCGCGCCAGTGGCAAAGCGCTTCACAATCTCGGCCGCCGATTCGACCTCGTCGAGCGGTATCGCCTTGCCCGGGTCGAGCTTGAATTCAAACAAGCCGCGCAGCGTGACATGGCGGCGGCTCTGGTCATTGATCAGCTGGGCATATTCCTTGTAGGTGTCGAACTTGCCCGAACGCGTCGCATGCTGGAGCTTGGCGATCGCGTCAGGCGTCCACATGTGCTCTTCACCGCGGCTTCGCCACGCATATTCGCCACCCGCATCCAGCATGGTCGCGAGCACGGGGTCGTTGCCGAAAGCGGCGCGATGGGTGCGCAGCGCTTCCTCGGCGACCTGGAACACACCGATGCCGCCGACTTGGCTGGCCGTGCCGCGGAAGTACTTCTGCACGAAGCCCTTCTCCAGTCCGATGGCCTCGAACAGCTGAGAGCCACAGTAGGACATGTAGGTCGACACGCCCATCTTGGACATGATCTTTGACAAGCCCTTGCCGATCGCCTTGACGTAGTTGTAGATCGCTTTTTCGGCCGACAAGTCGCCCGGCAGTTCGGCGTGCAATGCCGCCAGGGTCTCCATCGCCAGGTAGGGATGGACGGCCTCGGCGCCATAGCCGGCGAGCACCGCGAAATGGTGCACCTCGCGCGCCGAACCGGTCTCGACCACCAGCCCAGCCGTGGTGCGCAGTCCCTCGCGCACCAGGTGGTGGTGGATGGCCGAGAGCGCCAGCAGCGCGGGAATCGCCACCTGCTCGCGGCCCATTGCCCGGTCGGTGATGATCAGGATGTTGTGGCCACCCTGGATCGCGTCGACCGCTTGGGCGCACAGCGAGGCAAGCTTGGCCTCGACGCCCTCCTGGCCCCAGGCCAGCGGGTAGGTGATGTCAAGCTCGTAGGTCTTGAACTTGCCATGGGTGTGGGCCTCGATGCCACGCAGCCGCGCCATGTCTTCGAAGTCAAGCACCGGCTGCGTCACCTCGAGCCGCATCGGCGGGTTCACCGCGTTGATGTCGAGCAGGTTGGGCTTCGGGCCGATGAAGCTGTTCAGGCTCATCACGATGGCCTCGCGGATCGGGTCGATCGGCGGGTTGGTGACCTGTGCGAACAGCTGCTTGAAGTAGTTGAACAGCGGCTTGTTCTTGTCCGACAGCACCGCCAGCGGGCTGTCGTTGCCCATAGACCCGATCGCCTCCTCGCCAGCGCTGGCCATCGGCGCGAGCAGGAACTTGATGTCCTCCTGGGTGGTGCCGAAGGCCTGCTGGCGGTCGAGCAGCGATTCGCTGAAGGTCGAGACCGCGGCGGCCTGGTCGAGCGGGATCGCGTCGAGCCGGATGCGCACGTTCTCGATCCACTGTCGGTAGGGTTTGGCGAAAGCAAACTGGTTCTTCAGTTCCTCGTCGTCGATGATCCGGCCCTGCTCGAGGTCGATCAGGAACATCTTGCCCGGCTGCAGCCGCCACTTCTTGACGATCTTGCGCTCGGCAAACGGCAGCACGCCGCTCTCGGACGCCATCACGACCAGGTCGTCGTCGGTGACGATGTAGCGCGCGGGTCTCAGACCATTCCGGTCTAGCGTGGCACCGATCTGCTTGCCATCGGTGAAGACCATCGCCGCCGGGCCGTCCCAGGGCTCCAACATCGCGGCGTGGTACTCGTAGAACGCGCGTCGCCGAACGTCCATCAACTCATGCTGCTCCCAGGCCTCGGGGATCATCATCATCGCTGCGTGGGCCAGCGGGTAGCCGCTCATCGTCAGCAGCTCGAGCGCGTTGTCGAAGGTCGCGGTATCGGACTGGCCCTCGAAGCTGATCGGGTAGAGTTTTTTCAGGTCATCGCCCAGCACTGGGCTTTTCATCACGCCCTCACGGGCGCGCATCCAGTTGAAGTTGCCCTTGACGGTGTTGATCTCACCGTTGTGCGCGACCATCCGGTAGGGGTGGGCCAGCGGCCATTCAGGGAAGGTGTTGGTCGAGAAGCGCTGGTGCACCAAGGCCAGCGCCGACACCACGCGCGGGTCGGCCAAGTCCAGGTAGTACTGGCCCACCTGATCGGCCAACAGCAAGCCCTTGTAGATCACGGTGCGGCAGCTCATGCTGGGCACGTAGTACTCGCTGCTGTGCGTGAGCTGCAGCTTCTGGATCGCGGCTGACGCGGTCTTGCGGATCACGTAGAGCTTGCGCTCGAGCGCATCGGGCACGATCACATCGGCGCCGCGGCCGATGAAGATCTGGCGAATCACGGGCTCCTTCTCGCGCACCGCCGGGCTCATTGGCATCTCGCGGTTGACCGGCACATCGCGCCAGCCCAGCAGCACCTGGCCCTCGGCCCTGACGGCGCGCGCCAGTTCATGCTCGCAAGCCAGTCGCGACGCATGCTCCTTGGGCAAGAAGATCATGCCCACGCCGTACTCGCCGGGCGGCGGCAGCACCACGCCCTGAGCCGCCATCTCGGCACGGTAGAACTCATCGGGCAACTGAATCAGGATGCCGGCGCCGTCGCCCATCAGCTTGTCGGCGCCGACGGCCCCCCGGTGGTCGAGGTTCTCGAGGATCTTCAGGCCCTGCTCGACGATCGAGTGCGTTCGCACGCCCTTGATGTGAGCGACGAAGCCGACGCCGCAGGCGTCCTTCTCATGCGAGGGCTCGTACAGGCCGTGCTGGGCCAGCGACTCGATTTCAGAACGGGACGCAGGCGCGGCCTTGCTGGAGATTGTTGAGCTCATCGCGCAGTCCTTCACATTTCAGGGGAGTGGGAATTTACTGCAGCGCAGCAATCCGTTCAAGCTAATTTAAACAGGGTCAGACTTAATTTTCAATGCAACAAGCCTGGCTGGCCTTGAAAAATGGGGACATACCAGATCCTGTCGCTACGCAGCACCCAGCAAGTCCTGCTCCTGGCTGCGCGGCCGCTCAGCCCTCGCCTGACAGGTATTTCGGTTTGGCACTGGGCCGGCCCCTGGGTCGAGGCCGAACCGGGCGCGCAGTCTGTTGGGTCAAGTCGGCCAGAAACAACGCATCCCCCAGCGCCCAATCCTTGCGTCCCGCCTCGGCCAGTGTCGCCGCGCGGGTTGAAGCCAGGCCTTCGTCCAGCAGTCGGCGGTACGCGGCTTCGCGTTCGAAAGGCGTGTTGCCCAGCAGCCACCAGGCGCTGCATTCGGTGATCAAGCCATCGGCCACCAAGCCCAGGTGGTGGCGAGCGCTGGACCAGGCATGGTCTGGCGCCGCAGCAACCTGGCCGGTGCGAACCGGGTGATGGTCAATGAACAGCATCGCGTCCAGCAACAGGGCGCCGGGCTGCACCACCGTGGCGCGAAAACGCCCTGCCCACAGCGTGCCCTGGCGGCGATGGCGGCGGTTGAACCCAGCGCCATAGCGCCGGCCCAGCCCCTGCATCAGCCGGCCCAGGCCGTCGCCAGTGCTGGGTGTGAGCAGCAGGTGAACATGGTCGTCGAGCAACACATAGCCATGCACCAACACCCGCTGCTGCAGCGCCGACTCGCGCAGTGCCGCCAGGAACTGGCGCCTGTCCTGGTCGTCGCTGAACACCGCCTGGCCGTTGTGACCGTACAGAGACGCCAAATGGGCCTGGCCCGCCAGTGCCAGCCGAGGCAGCCGTGCCATGGCTCAGGCAGCAGGCGGCGGCATGACAACCGCGGCATCGGCCAGCGCGGCGCCTGTGGACGTCAAGCCTGCAAAGGCGTCGCGGCCCGTCAAGCGCCGATGCTCGCGCGCAGCGAAGCGGTCGGTCATGCCAGCCACATAGTCGGCCACTGCGCGGTGGCGATCAGACATCGCCGCGTGGTCGGCCGGCATCTCGGCCGGCGCGGCGACATAGGCCGCAAACAGCTCGCGCACCACCTGGCGCGCGACATCGGTGGTGCGCATCACTTGGGGGTGGCGGTAGAGCGCGGCGAACAGCAGGCGTTTGAGCGCGGTGCTGTCGGCCTGCACGGGTTCGGAGAATCGCAGCAGCCGCGACATCTGACGCGCCGCATCCGCATCGGCGGGCCGCGCCACAGCCAGCGCCGCCGCAGTGCTGTCGATCACGTCGTGGACCTGTGCTGACAGCATGCGCCGGATGGTCTCAAACAACAGCCGCCGGCCGGGTTGATCAGCCAGCTTGGGATGCTCGGCCAGGGCTTGGTCGTGGTGCTGGCGAACCGCCCGCAGCTCGAGCAGTTGCTCAAAGCGCAACAGGCCAGACCGCACGCCGTCATCGATATCGTGGGCGTTGTAGGCGATGCTGTCGGCCAAGTCGGTGAGCTGGGCCTCCAGGCTGGGCTGGGTGCCTTCGAGAAAGCGTCGCGCCACGCCGCCGGGTTCGGCCGCGTCCAGCGCGATCGCATCACGACGGCTGCAGTGCTTGAGGATGCCCTCGCGGGTCTCGAAGCTCAGGTTCAAACCGTCGAAGTCGGGGTAGCGCGCCTCCAACTGGTCGACCACCCGCAGGCTCTGCAGGTTGTGCTCGAAACCGCCGTGCCCGGCCATGCAGTCGTGCAACGCATCTTGACCGGCATGGCCGAACGGCGTGTGGCCCAGGTCGTGAGCCAGCGCGATCGCCTCGACCAGGTCTTCGTCCAGCGCCAGCCCGCGGGCGATCGAGCGGCCGAGCTGCGCCACCTCCAGCGAATGGGTCAACCGGGTGCGGAACAGGTCGCCCTCGTGGTTGATGAAGACCTGGGTCTTGTAGACCAGGCGCCTGAACGCGGTGCTGTGGACGATGCGGTCACGGTCGCGCTGGAAAGCGTTGCGCAGTCGAACCGCAGGTTCAGCATGACGGCGCCCACGGCTGGCTGCGGCATCGCTGGCGTAGGGGGCGAGCGTCATGGTGGGCAAGAACCCGTGCTGAGCCGGTCAGGCGGCAACGCTGTGCGCCGCGATCACCGACGCCACCAGCGCGTCGGGCGCCGGTCGCATCAGTGCTCGGCCCAGGCCGTCGATCAGCACGAAGCGGATCTCGCCGGCCTCGCTCTTCTTGTCGCCGCGCATCAAGCTCATCCAGCGCGCCATCGGCAGCGCCGGCGCGAGCACCGGCAAGCCCGCGCGCTGGCACAGCCGCTGCAGTCGCGGTACCAGCGCGGCGTCGGCCAGCCCCAAGCGGGCCGACAGATCGGCTGCCATCACCATGCCGCAGCCCACCGCCTCACCGTGCAACCAGCTGCCGTAGCCCAGCCCAGCCTCGATCGCGTGGCCAAAGGTGTGGCCGAAGTTCAGGATCGCCCGAAGCCCAGCTTCGCGCTCGTCCTGCCCGACCACGGCTGCCTTGATCTCACAGGATCTGCGCACCGCATGCGCCAGCGCGGCCTTGTCGCCGCCGCGCAGCGCATCGACATGGGCCTCGATCCAGTCCAGGAACACGGGGTCGGCGATCGGCCCGTACTTGATGATCTCGGCCAGGCCGGCCGACAGTTCGCGCGCCGGCAAGGTGTCGAGCAGGTCGAGGTCGCAGATCACCCGCAGCGGTTGGTAGAAAGCGCCGATCATGTTCTTGCCCAGCGGATGGTTGATCGCCGTCTTGCCACCGACCGACGAGTCCACCTGCGCCAGCAAAGTGGTCGCGACCTGCACAAACGGCACACCCCGCATATAGCAGGCGGCAGCAAATCCGGCCATGTCGCCAACCACACCACCACCCAGCGCGTAGATCACTGTCTTGCGGTCGCAGCCTTCGGCCAGCAGCTTGTCGTAGATGAGTTCAAGCGTCGCAGCGTTCTTGTGCTCCTCGCCATCTGGCAGCACCACCTGCAGCAAGCGGCGGTGGCGACCTGCGAGCTGCGCGGCCAATCGATCGGCATAAAGCGGGCCGACCGCCGTGTTGGTGACGATCAGCGCTTCGTTGGATGCCGGCAGGCCGGCCCAGGACTCAGCCTGACCCAACAGGCCGCAGCCGATGTGGATGTCATAGCTGCGATCACCCAGCGCAATGGGAACCTTGGTCGTGGCGATGGCGGCGTTCATGTCGGTCCAGTGTATTCCGCGCGATGAACGGTCAAGGCGCGGCTCAACCCGAGGGCGGCAGCACGCGTCCCACCGTCGCAGGCACCCGGGCGGGGTCGATCACGCCGGCCAATTCCAGTTGCATCAGAATCATGTTGACGAGGGTGGGCACCGAGGGTCGACCGGTCTCGATCACGAAATCGGCAGCGTCGCGGTACAGCGCGTCGCGCTCCTGGTACAGGTCACGCAGACGCTTGAGCGGATCCTTGACCTGCAACAGCGGGCGTTGGGTGTCGTGGCGCAGGCGGCGGAACAACTCCTCGGGCGCCGATCTCAGGTAGACCACCTCGCAGTGGCGCTTGAGCGCCTGCCGGTTGGCATCGCGCAGCACCGCCCCACCACCGGTGGCGAGCACCGCACCGGTCTGCTGGACCAGTGTTGCGAGAGTCTGCTGCTCGAGATCGCGAAAAGCCGGCTCGCCGTGCTGCTCGAAAAATACCCGGATCGAGCCGCCGATCTCGCGCTCGATCTCATGGTCGCTGTCGACAAAGCGCCAACCGAGTTGGCGCGCCAGTTGCCGGCCGACAGTGGACTTGCCGCAGCCGGGCATGCCAACCAGCGCGATAGAGGCCGCGCTCATGCCGGACATCGCGGGCTCAGCAGGGATGATGGCATCACCGACCAATCGTTACCACCGGACGCCGGCCCGGCATCAGAAAAGCGGGCGCGTCGATCAATGTGGCGGTGGCATTCATGGCGCCAGAGTGTATCGGCGGGCGCGTGCAGACCGAGGGCGAGGAGTCCGTTCGGGCGCAAGCTGCCGTCAGGTCAAACGTCCGCATCAAGGGCAGTCACTGGGCTTGGGATTGAGCGCCGTCGTCTGCTGCACATTGATGGCATAGGTCGACGCCACGCCGCTGGGCGACGTGAAGGTCACGAACACGACGCCAGACGACACGGTGTCGAAGCTGACCCCGACAGCGGCTGAGCTCGCCTCTGTGGTGCTGGGTACCGGCGAGCCCCCGCCCAGCGTCACCTTCAGGCCGGTGGTTGGCGTCGAAGCGGTCACCGTCGTTCCAGCCGCCATGGGGTTGAATCGGCCCACAGACCCGTTGAGGCCACGCGAGGAAAAGGTGTTGGCATCCGCGACGATGAAAGGCAGTGCCATCGATGCGCCGGCGCCGTACCAGACCTGCCCGCTGAGCACCGGCGTGAACACCGACGTGGTCGCAGGCTGCGGCCCCGTCTGCAAGGTGATCGCTTGGCATGACGCATCCAAACCGCTCTTGCTGGCCCACAACACCCGCGCAGCCGAAGTAGACAGGACAGTCTCGGTGGCGCGTCGCACATAGACCTTGCCGCCGCCACTCCAGGAGCCGTCGCAGGTGCTGCCACCCATCGACGGAATGCTCGGGTCAAGTGCCAGCAAAGCCGTGGTGGCGGTGGTCGCCCCCGCTGCAGCACCAGGGGCGACACAGGCCGAGGTGTTGGCGATATTCGTCGGCACGTACTCGTCCAGGCTGACATCGTAGAAACCGTCGAAGACCCTGTCCTTGAAGACATTGCCCAGGTCCTGGAAAGGCTCGCCGGGGTCATAGATGTTGTTGCCGTTCTGGTCAATGAAGGACTCCTCGCCCAAGGCATACGCTGTCACCGTGATCCGACCGTCGGCAGGTCTTGGGTTGGACGAGACAAAACCGGCCGTCGTTCGCGCCAAACCCGAGGCCAGCTGGATCTGCTTGATCGACTCGATCTGGCCCCCTTCGGCAACGAAGTTGATCGACGTACCGGCGGGTACCGGGTTGCCGTTGCGGTCGGAAGCGATGATGTTGTAGCTGTTGGGTGTGCCGTCGATGTTGAAACCTTCGATGTTCTTGGTCGCCTGTGCCAGAGAGAAATTGAGCTGGGACGGCAAACCCACTGCGACGCTGAGATTGCTCGACACGGTCGCGACGACAGGCAACACGCCAGTCAGCGTGGCAGACACCCGGATCGGCGTGGGCAAGGTGCCGGCGTTGACCCGCACGGTCACCCGACCCGAGGCATCAGAGACTTGGGACACATCGGCAATGCCGCCTTCGATGGCGACGCCACCGCCGCGTGTCAGCAACGACAGCGTCACGCTGCGGTTGGGCAAGATGTTGCCAGCACCATCCCGAACCTCGAAGGTCACGGTAGATGTCTCGGTAAAGCCTGAGCCCTTGATGTAGATGATCTCTGGCGACGCCGACACAAAGGCCAGGCTCGAAGCCAACGGTGTGGCGACCGGCAAACTCAGCGACGCGCTGCTCGAACCGCCCACAATGCTGGCCTGCAACTTGTCCTCGGACTGCACCGCGCCACAGCCGTTGTCCTTGTACTGCAAGGCCACGCTTGCGCTGGTGGCCGTGAAGGTCAAAGGCGACAAGCTGGCTTTGCCCTGGCTGACACAGGAGGACGTGACGTTGACGTTGACGGGCGAACCGACGGAGGCCCCTGTGATGCCAAGCGTCAGCGTCGTCTGGCCGTAGGCGCCCAAGGATGGAATGGCGGAAGTCAAACTCGACAGCGCCACATTGGTGGCCTGGATCTGGAAGCCTTTGGTGCTCTGCAATGCTGTGCCG
>CAMCTC010000079.1 GCA_945878355.1 Bordetella parapertussis
TTCTGTGTGCCCGGTGCAGCGAGCGCACCGTGCTCTGCAGCCGGTGTGACCGAGGCCAGATTTATTGCGGTCAAACCTGCTCCATCGCGGCACGCGTTGAAGCTCAGCGTGCCGCTGGCGAGCGGTATCAGTCCGGCGACGCCGGGCGAGTCCACCATGTCGAGCGAACGCGACGGTGGCGTTTGCGGCAGAAGGATCGATGTGCTCCGGGTGAAACGGACACCGACCCTGTGACGCATCAGGGTTCGCCGCTAGCGCCGACCGCTGCTCCCGTCCTCCCAAGCAGTCTTTTACCCAGCGTGGAGTGTTTGCCTGCGGTTGATGTCGTCCAAACGCCTTGGGTCTGCCCTAGCTGCGCCGCCGAGATGCCTGCGTGGGTACGACAAGGGTTCGTCAATCGACGTCGCTCCAGGACACGCCTGCGTCAGGCCAGGGCGACCCCTTCGTCAGCTGAGACATCGGTCAGCCCTTCTGCCGCCAATCTTGCAAAACCGCTTCCTCGCCAGCGTTTAGAAGCGGATTTGCACCGTCGCTAACACTTGGGCATCCTCGAGCTTGAGCCCGAACTGCGCGTGTTCGGACAGGGCGTTGTCTATCGTGGAGTCCGCCATGTCGGCACCGACGCGCATCTGCTGATAGCCCAATGCCTGACCCGAGGGCAGCACGTCGAACGCAGGCGACAGCGTGTACTCGCCGCGGTCGTTCATCAGCAGGACATGGTTCTTCTCGTGATCATCGGTATTGTCGATCACGATGTTGAACACCATGCGCCGGAACAACTCCGCCATCTGGGCCCGACCCAGTGCAGACTTGGCCACGCCGCGCCGACGCAGCACCTGTGCCAGTTCAGGGTATCCCAAGCCTTGGCCGGCCGCCTTGAGGGCCACGTTGGCAGAAATTGCGTGCTGGCGCCTGCAGTCGGTGCTGACGTAGGTGCGGTCGAAACGTTTGATGGCGACCGCATGCCCTCGCGCCAGGGCAATCGGCTGTGTCACGGCGACGCAGATATCGGCCCTCGCAGCGAGCGTCATCGCTGCGTGTTCGATCAGCGGTGTGTCGACGTACTCGCCAGGCGCCGAGAATTTGAGCACCCGCTGTTCGCCACCGATGTTGAGGAGCGATTTGGGCCTTGCGCCGCCCATCGTCACGCCGGGTGCGATCAGGCGATGCTGCGCCTCAGGGACCGGTTCGCCGGCGGTCACCTTTTTCACCAACTCGTCGATCTGGGCCACATCGGCGAGCTCTGGCAGTGGACCCAGGCGGCGGGGCAGGTACTGGTCTTTCGATACCGAGACGCCCAGCGCACCGAAGCGCTCGTCGCCAGCGAAGTACAGGTACTCCATCAGGGACAAGCGCAGTGGTTTGTCCAGGAAGCGGATCACGCGCTCGCCCCAGCGGTCTGGCCTGGCGTCGTCGACGGCGCCGGCAGCCATCTCCTTGCCCGATGGGAGGAACTCGGTGTTGATCAAGGGCAGATCTTCGCTGAGCGGGAATCCTGTCGCCAACCAGTTGGCGGCGTAGCGAAGCGAGACCCCTCTGGAGGCGCGCACCATAGCGAGCGTGCCGACCAGAACCGGCCGCGCCGGATCCCCAGCCCACTAGAGGTAGAGGGTGTCTAAAGGCTGGTAGCCGTTGAAGTCGAGCGCCGCCATCAAGGCGAACCCGGCAACTTGGCAGCGCCAGAGCCCGTCATGAGACCTGCGGTGACCGAACCCGAGGACTTGATCCGCGCTTCAACAGAGATGGGCGAGCGGACCGATCGCTCCCGCGCCACCCGCACCTCGCTCTCCAGTGCACCGAGGTCGAATTGTGGCGCCGCCAGTTCGGGGAGCGCCTGCGCACGGCCGATCAGCCACAGCGCGGTGGCATAGGTGCCGACAGCAACGCCGGGATCGCCCCGCTCCATGCGTGACAGTGTCGGCTCGGACACGCCGATGCGTCCGGCCCAAGCGCTCAATGACTCCTTGCGGCGCCGTCGCGCGATGGAGAGGTTGGCACCCAGTTCCTGCAGCAGCGACTGCACTGCGGGCGGCATCTCTATCATGGCTTGGGAGCGCTTTGGCATCACATAGATATTATCAAAAATTAATCATTAAATACATCTTTGTTCTTCCAAAGGCTATTGGGCTTCGTGTTCACGATCTCGGCGCAACCTGGATTTCAGCCGCTCCTGGTCCAAAGGCTGGACTCTGTCTTTCTGGCAAGTCCGCATGAATTGACGACACAAGGCGGCTGCGCTCTGCCGCGCAGACCCGGCCGACGTGACCAAGCCAGACCCGACGCGGCTCGACAACAAGCCCTGGCCCGATGCCTGCCGCCAGGCGGTGCCGCACGGGCTGCGCTCGACCTTCCGCGACTGGGCTGGCGAGGAGACCTACCGGCGCGTCAGCGGCCTGAAGCGCCAAGCACGCCCACCAGTGGGACAACACGCTGCCCCGGTATGCCTATCCGTTGATTGGCGCGATGCCCTTGGGCGAGCTCGGGCTGGCGGATGAAGGCGCGCAAAGAGCACCGCGTTGCGCTGACGGATGCCGCGCAGCAGTTGCTGGCGGGCCTGCCCACGCTTGTTGGGGAAGGGCTGGTGGTTTCATCAGCAGAAGACCGACCACCCCAGCGAGCAGGCCGAGATGGCGTTGGCCCACAAGGTGGCCGACAAGATCGAGCAGGCTTATCGGCGCGGGGCCTCAAGCGCCGGCGTGCGCTGATGCAGGACTGGGCGAACGCCTTGTCATGTGCTTCTGCGCTGACGACGACCTCGCCGCCGGTCAGCCGAGGCGGCGATTTCGCCCTGGCTGGCTCGGGCGTCGTCGTGAATTGCCAACCCACACCGTCGCCTAGCTTTTGCGCTCCGTGCCCTACAGATGTTGGCAAACTTGCCAACATCTGTTCCTGTTGGCAGAATTGTTTATATGAAGGCCGAGTTGATCACCCGCTTCAAGAGCGTTGCCGAGGATGGCGGCGTGATGGAGTTGGTGGTCTGGCGGGTGCCGCGACCGGTGCCACCCACAGAACATGGCTACAAATATCGGGCGGTCTACGCCTTGGACGGCGTGCGCAGGGTCGGATTCGACAACGAACGGGGAAAAGGCGATCACTGCCATCTACATGGGCGGGAACTGCCGTACACATTCACCACGGTCGATGCCTTGGTGGAGGATTTCATCGCCGCCGTGGATGCGGCAAGGACAAGGCCATGACGACACCACGAACGCTCACCATCACCCTGTCGCCCGACTGGCGCGCCGGTTTGCGGCGGGCGGGCAAGGCGGCACAAGCCGACAGATACCAAGGCGAGACGCTGAACTTCGAGAGCCCTGGCGCGTTCTTTGGCCGATTGACCGAACGCCGCTGGGCTCTGGTCACCGCCTTGCTGGGGCAAGGCGTGCTAGCGGTGCGAGAACTGGCGCGACGAGTTGGCCGCGATGTCAAGCGCGTGCACGAAGATGTGCAGGTGCTTGCCGAACTGGGCTTGGTCGAACGCGATGACGCGGGTGGCGTGTTGTGTCCGTTTGCTGATGTGCACATCGACATGCATGTCCATCATGAAGTTTTTGCGGCATGAACCGAGACCCTGACTGATCGGGCGGTGTCCGATGCCTTGCTTTGACGCCTGATCGATGAAGGGGATACGCGCTACCGCGACGAATCGCATTTGTGGGCTTGGCTGAATGTCGCCGGCCCAGTGCTCCATGGATGGCGGGCGCAGTCGCTGGCGGCATCAACCATGCGGGGCGTAGGCGATCCGCCATTGCGCTGACGCTGGCCGCCACTAGCGCGCCTGTACGGCACTGACCTGCAGCGCCTTGCTCAGCGCTGCCGGTCAGACGCGCAGTGCGTCAAGACTTGAGGATCAACTCGATGGCTGACTTCAACTCCGCGTCGCTGATTTTTTCCGGCGGGTTCGGTGCCATCGGGATCGGGCCATAAACGCCGGCACCGCCTTTGCGAACTTTCTCCATCAGCTTGGCCATCACGTCCTGCCCTTTGTACTTCGCGGCAATGTCTTTGAACGGCGGGCCGACCAATTTCTTGTCCTTGGTGTGACAGGCCATGCAGCCGGTCTTGGTCATCGTCTCTTCGGTTGTGGCTGCCCCGGCGGGCGAGGCCATGGCGGCGAGAAGTATGGCTGCTGTAGCGCAGAGGATCAGGGTTTTCATGGTCGCTTGCTTTCTGGTGGGTGCGCGATCAGTACACATCGTGCTGGGTGTTGTGGACGTTGAAATGCCCGGTTGGCGTGATCAGGCGCGGATCCTTGATCACGGCCTTGAGCTTGAGGGTCTTGTCGTCCACGATCACCAGCGCGCTTTGCTTGTTCTTGGCTGACCAGACCGAAAACCAGACTTCGTCACCGGCCATGTTGTATTCGGGTTGGACCACGCGCTTGGCGCCGTCATCGCTGAGGCCCGCCCAATCGGCGATCGGCAGCACGACATAGCCTTGGGCAAGGTTGTTGATGTCGTACACCGCCACCGATTGCGAGATCTTCGGGTCGGGATTGAGCGGCGAGTCCGAGTACAAGTGCTTGCTCTTCGGGTGGCTCTTGATGAACAGCGCGCCGCCACCTTGGCCGGTCAGCTCGGCGACCTTCTTGAAGGCGTACTCCTTGTGGCCCTTGGGGTCGGTGCCGATCAGCGATATGGTCTCGTCGCCGAGGTGGCCGGTGGCCCACACGGGGCCAAACTTCGGGTGGATGAAGTTGGCACCACGGCCCGGGTGCGGAATCTTGCCGACCTCGATGATGGCCGCCAGCTTGCCTTCCTTGGCATCGATCACCGAGATCTTGTTGCTCTGGTTGGCCGCCACCATGAAGTAGCGTTTGGTCGAATTCCAGCCGCCGTCGTGCAGGAACGGCGCCGAGCCAATCTCGGTGACCTTGAGTGCGTCGAGGTTGGAGTAGTCGACCATCAAGGTCTTGCCCGTCTCCTTGACGTTGACCACGAACTCGGGCTTGAAGTGGCTCGCGACGATGGAGGCCACCCGCGGTTCGGGGTGGTATTCCTGCGTGCCCACGACCATGCCTCGCGTGCTGACGACCTTGAGCGGCTCCAGCGTGTCGCCCTTCATGATCACGTATTGCGGCGGCCAGTAGGCACCGGCGATGGCCAGCTTGTCGGTGAAGTCACCTTCCTTGCCCTTGTACTTGCTGGTGTCGACCGAACGCGCCTCGAGGCCGATGCGCACCTCGGCCACGTTGTCGGGCGTGGCCATCCACAGATCGATCATGTTGATCTTGGCGTCTCGCCCGATCACAAAGATGTAGCGCCCTGAAGCCGAGGTGCGCGAGATGTGCACCGCATAGCCGGTCTTGACGATGTTGATGATCTTCTTGGTGTCGCCATCGATCAGCGCGACTTCACCGGTATCGCGCAGTGTGGTCGAGAAAATGTTCTCGATGTTGTAGTTGTTCATCTTCTTCTTCGGCCGATCGGCCGGCGCGACGATGACCTTCCAGGTCGACTTCATCTGCGCCATGCCGAACTCGGGTGGCACCGGCGGGTCTTGCTGCACGTAGCGGGCCATGACGTCGACCGTTTTCTCGTCCATCTCGCCCGAGGTCAACCAATTCGGCATGCCTGCGGGCGAACCGTAGGCGATGAAGATCTTCAGGTAATCGGTGCCCTTGCCGATCGTCAGGTCTGGCGTCAAGGGCTTGCCGGTGGCGCCCTTGCGCAGCACGCCGTGGCAGCCCGCGCAGCGTTCGAAGTAGGTCTTGCGGCCGAGATCGAACTCGGCCTGCGTCATCTTGGGCGCTTTCGGGTTGGCACTTTGGTACATCGGCACTTCGCCCAACGGCGATGTACCGGCCTGGTACGCCAACTCGGCTGGGCTGACCGGCTTCTTGTCCTGGGCGATGGCCAGCAGCGGGGCTGCAGCGAGCAGCAGCGCGAGCGCAATAGGTGACAGTGAAAGACGCTTCATGGTTGCATTCATCCTCTTGTGGTCTGCAAATGGTTGTGCATCGAATCGTCGGCCTGCATCCGCGCGAAGTCCTTAAGCTGGTTCAAGCCGATCGCGAGTCGACCTCTGGCCTTGCGCGAAAAGCCAAACCAAGTCAAGGCCAGAGGGGGCCAGCGCCCGCATCCTGCTGGCATGACAACCCACAGAAAAGAAATCGCCATGCGCTTGCGACCCATGACTTGCTTGTGGCTCATGATCGGGACCGGTCTCGCGCCCGCTTGGGCCGTTGCGTCCGACCCGCCGTTGCCGGAGATCGTGGTCGTCACCGCCACGCGCCACGCGATGGCCTTGATCGATGCGCCTGCAGCGATGACGGTGGTCACCAGGGCGCAGATTGAAGATCGCGGCGCCGACAACGTGCTCGATGCCTTGCGCGGCGAGACCGGCATCTCGGTGCAGGGCCGGACGATCTCTGGGCGCAAGGTGATCAGCCTGCGCGGCATGGACAGCCGCCACACGCTGATCCTGGTCGATGGCAAGCGCATCGCTGCCAGCGATGGTGTGGTGGGCCACACCGATTTCCAGGGAGACTGGATTGCGACCGAGGACATCGAACGCATCGAGGTCATTCGCGGGCCGATGTCGGTGCTCTACGGCGCGGAGGCGCTGGGTGGGGTGGTCAACATCATCACGCGCCCGGTGGGGGCCACCTGGGGTGGCTCGGCCTTGACGGAGGGCACCCAGGCCGACGGCACGCGTGGCGGCAGCGGGCATCGCGCCTCCTTGCGTGTGGCCGGCCCGCTCGGTGAAGCCTGGCGGCTGGCGGTGACAGCGGCCGACGTGCGCCGCCAGCGCGTCGATTCTGCCGCCGATGCGCGCCTCAGCGACCTCGAAGGTCGGCACAAGCTCGACGCCGCGGTGCAGTTGTCATGGCTACCGGCCACCGGACAACGCGTTGAACTGGAAACCCGAGCCGGCCACGAAGAGCGTGCGGCCGGCGCGCGCGAGCGCTCGGGTTTGAAGCGCTACTACGATTCGATCACCGACGTCGAGCGGCGCCACACCTCGCTGGACTGGCGTGCCGACTGGCAGGGTGATCTCGAATGGCGTACGCTGCTGCGAGCCTACGAAAGTGCGGTCGACGTGAGCAACACCCGCAGCAACGGTGTGGCCTCACTGCGCCCGAACAAGCCCATGGACCGCGTGCTCGAAGGCCAGGTGTCGCTGCTGCCCGCGCGCGGGCAGTTGCTCACCGGCGGCGCTGAATTGCGCAACGAGATGCTCTACAACGACAAACTGACGGGCGGGCACGGCGTGGTTCAGCACCGCTCGCTGTACCTGCAGGACGAGATCGAGTTTGCCAAGTCCTTGTCTCTCACGCTGGGCCTGAGGCACGACCAGCACGAACTGTTTGGCAGCGAATACAGTCCGCGTGCCTACCTGGTCTGGCACGCGACATCGCAATGGACGATCAAGGCGGGTATGGGTCACGGCTTCAAGGCGCCAACGCTCAAACAGATCACTGCCGGTTATCAGGAAGACGAGGGCCCGAACACCTATTTCGCCAACCCCAGCCTGCGACCCGAGACCAATGACTCGGTTGAATTGGGCGCCGGGTGGGAAACCCCCGCAGCCGGCGTGCAAGCCATGCTGTTTACCAACCGTGTCAAGAACCTCATCATCACCAAGTTGCTCAGCAGCGCGGCGGGACGCGGCACTTACGTCTTCGAAAACACCGACCGTGCGCGACTGCAAGGCCTGGAAGCCACGACGACGGTGATGATAGGCGGTGGATTCAAGGGCGGGCTGAACTACCAGTATCTCGATGCCACGAATGGCTTGGGGGCGCGCCTGGAAAAGCGCCCGCGACACACGCTGGGTGCAAGGCTGGACTGGGAGCGCGGTGCCTGGCGCGCAGGCCTTCGCGTCGACCACACGCATGATCAACTGTTGGCCTCGCTGGTGGCCGGCCAAGCGCTGCAGCCTGTGCCGGCCGTGACCCTGGTGGGCGCCCAAGCCTCCTGGCAACTCGACCCGCGGTTCGAACTCGGCGCCGGGGTCGACAACCTCAGCGATGTGCGCCTGTCCGCGAAGTCCCCGTTGTTCATTTACGCCGAGGCGCCCCGCACCTGGCGTTTGTCCTTGCGCTGGCGGTGGTGATGTTCGCTGCGTTGAAGGTGCGCCGTTCAAAGTCTTGAGCTCTCGCCCTGATGGCCGCAGCGATCAGGGGTGCCCGTGCTATGGTCGTTCCGGTTTTTCTTGTGGCTGAGTCTAGGAATGAACGATGAATAGCGCGACGCTGATGGGCCTGCTGGTCTGCGCGATAACCCTTATCGGCTGCGGCGGCGGTGCTGACGCCAAGTTGGCAACCGGGTCAAACATGCAGGCCAACAGCCCTGCGATGGCCAGAGCGCTAGGTGCCAGCGTGGTTGAAGTGCCTTCGTCAGTCTTGGTCGATCAAGCGGTGAACCTGCAGGATGCGATCGCAATCCTCAAGTTGATCGTCGGCCTCGATGTCAACAGTACGGGACAGGCCGTCACGCCTTACCAGGTGTATGCGGCCGACTTCGACGGCAACGGCAAGGTCGAGTTGACCGACGCGATCGGCGTGCTCAAGCACGTGGTCGGCCTGGATTCGCCGATCCCAAAGTGGGTATTTTTCAACCAGTCTGGCGGTGCGCCGGTCGTCAGCGACAAGCTCAATCCCGCTCAGCCTCCCGAACTGGGCGCAGACATTGGCGTGTCTTCCGCCGTCAACGTCAGCCTGGTAGCGGCGCTGCGAGGCGATGTGGTCGGCAGCACGCTGAGTTATGCCTGGACAATGGGCGCCAAGCCTGCGGGCAGCAAAGCGGTTTTGACCGACGCGGCGCCGGTCTTCACGGTCGATCTGGTCGGCGACTATGTGGCGACCTTGACGGCCACCGATGGCAGCGCGAACACCGCCATTGCGACTGTCACGCTGACGGCCGCGGTCAAGGCCGTGGCGCCCGCCGCGCCGACAGCGCTCGTCGCCACCGCCGGTGATGCGTCGGTCAGCATCGCTTTCACCCCGGGCGCCGCGGGCAGCGCCAGCCTCAGCTACACCGCGAGCTGCACCGTCGCCGGGGTCGCGAAGACCGGCAACGGTGCTGCCAGCCCGATCATCGTGACGGGCTTGAGCAATGGCACCGGTTACGCCTGCACGGTCACCGCCGCGAACAGCGCCGGCACCAGCGCGCCTTCTGCGGCCGTGTCTGTGACGCCGGTTGCCAAGCTCGCTGTTCCGGGCAAACCCACGGTCAGCTCGGTGGCGGCTGGCAACGCGCAGGTCAGCGTCGCGTTCACGGCACCTTCGACCGGCGGCGCTGGCATCAGCAGCTATACCGTGATCTGCAGCGGTTCGCTCAGTGCCAGCGGCAACAGCAGCCCGATCATCGTCACCGGACTGAGCAATGGCAGCAGCTATAGCTGCACGGTGACCGCAGCCAACAGCGCCGGATCGGGCGAAGCCTCTGCCGTATCGGCGAGCTTTACGCCGACCGCCGGGGTGGCCCAAACCGTCTATCACGCGCCGGCACCGTTTGCCTCGGTCTTGAAATCAAACTATCAAGCCGCCAATCTGGTGTCGGTCAGCGCGATGTTGCACCGAGGCCGGTACCTGATCTCCGATTCGGCTAGCGCGACCGCAAGTGCGAACTATCTCAGTATCGGTACGTCCTACAGCGCGTCCACTGGTTTTGCGCTGGAGTCAGGAGCGATCGCCACGGGTTCGACCTACAACACCTATCTGTCCAAACTGGTGCAGGTGATGGCGGATGCCTCCGGCTATTTCAGGCTCGACTCGCATCTGCATCCGAACAACTCGATCGATGCCGATGCGGCGGATGGCAACCGATTGAAATTCCGCAACAACTTCGGCAAAGCGGCGCAAACCTACGGTTACGTCGTGTTCTCTTACGACGGCGCCACCAAATTGCTTCAGGCGCGCAAGCGATACAAATACAGCTACGATGCAGTGAGTTTTGCGGCGAGCTACACCGAAGACAGTTCATTCGCTGCCGCAAACTACTACGTCAATGCTGCGGCTGGGTTTTACAGTCTGGTCGCAGGCGCTGCTTCGGCCAGCAAGTTCTATCTCTACAATTCTCCGATCGATTTCAGCGTGCCAGTCGACATGAATCCGCTGTTGACAGCCCCAGTCAGCAACGCTGCGGCGGCTTTCAAGAGCAAGACCACGACCGCTGCCACCGAGGGCGCCAACGGCTCGATCTATCGGAGCGTCAATTCGACCTACCGTGGCCAGGTATTGACAGCGGGCAGCGATGCAACGACCAAGACCAATGCCGACGCGATGCTGGCAAAGATCAAGACGGCGGTCGAATCCAAAGGCGAGAAGCTTCGCTACGACACGGCTGTCTACACGGTATTCAGAGACGCTGCGCTGGCGACCACCTTGGTCAGCGATGCGATTGCCGACGGTGCGCCCGGACAAAATCTCGTGCCTTATGTCTACTTCACGAACGAGCAAGACGCGAGCGGCAATTACCACCCCTTCATGATCGTCGTGAATTACGGCAATCCGGCATCGCCGCACGGCTTGCTGGACATCCCCAGGCCGCCTGGGGATGGTCAAGGCGGGGGTTACCAAGTGCAAAAGGTCACGCGCTACTCGAACCTCGAAAACTACATCACCAGAATTCCGATGAAGGATTACGGTGTGGTGACCTCGGTGACCGAGAATAAGTTGACGGCGACCTTGTTGAGCGATGTTGGCGGGAATATCTTATCGGCTAACGTCTACAGCTATGCGAGCATCGCCGACAACGGTTTGCTGATCGACGGCTCGGTGATGTTCCCGGTCTTCAACAACACCTTGATCCCTTCGCAAGCGGTCGGCGAACTGACCGCCAGCGGTTGCCATGTCGGCCAAGGTGGCGGCGGCCCGCATTGCCATGCCGACGGTTCACAGAGCGGCAACGGTGTCAGGCTCTACAACGACAGCGACTATGTCGGCAAGAGCCACCCGCCGTTGATCGGTTTCGGCTACGACGGGGTCGCGCTGTTCGGGGTCTATCGCGCCGGCACCGACACCGCGATGTTGGGTTCTGGGACGGCGCTCGATGGTTTTGGCGGGCATGCCCACGACGGCATCGGATACCACTACCACGCGCACCTGGTGCCCAATTACCCGCTCGCCGGATCGGCCACAGGCTACACGCTGCATGTGCTGATGAAGGGCGCCTACATCGGCAAGATCAACAGCGTTCCCTATTTCAATGTGCGAACAGGGTTCAACAACAACAAATACATGGGCGGGACGGTCCCACCGTGAAGCGCGAAAGCCGGGTCAGTTGCGTGCCCATGGGCACCAAGCCTTGCGCTGGTTGATGGCGCGTCTCTTCCCCGGTTCGGTGTCTGGATTTCTAGACCAGGCGAAGACCTGGGCTGCCGGTCTCGCCTGCGCGCTGCTGACCGTGGCTGCGTCGGCGCACGATGCTAATTTAACGTTAGAGCGGCTAGAGTCTCGGCGCTTAAGCCTTGTGCTGGTGCTCGACCCGATCCAAAGCCTGCACCAGTGGCTGGCGCCGCAGCTTAGCCGGCAGGCTTTCCTGACGGTCTACTGCAACAAGCCGCTGCCTGAATTTCAGGCCGAGTTGCGGCAAGCCTTGGCTTCGGTGGAGGCTGGCATCCGGCTCAGCGGCCCCGAGGGCGTCGATCTGACCTTCAGCGGCTGGAATTGGCCCAGCGCGGCGCAATGGCAGGAACGCTTGCGCGAGCAGATCTTGCGCATGCTGGCGCCCGCCACAACGCGCGAGCATGACCTGGTGCTGGAACTGCGCACGCAGGCCATCAGCAAGCGAACAATCGGTCGCGTTCAACTGAGCTTGCCCGTCAGCTTGCAGCCGGTGCTGGTGATTCGGCCTGGCATCGAGCAGTTCTGGCTCAATGGCCTGGCGCCGACGGCTATCCTGGATTTCTAGGGGCCGTTCTCAGAACGGTGCATCACCGGGTTTGCGGCGAGGTTTGAATTGACCTGGCGCGGGGCCTCGGCGCTCGCCTGGTCCCGAACCACCACCGCCTCGGAAATCACCGCGGCCTTCGGGTCTAGGGCCGCCGCGTGGCGGTCTGCGGTCGTCGAATCCTGCGCCAGCAGGTGGCGGGCTGCCCTCGATCTTGCGGATTCGTACAGGCTTGCGTTCGCGTTCGACCACCGGCGCCGACTCGTCGACCGCTGGGGTCTGCACCGGCTCGGCGATACCGGCCGCGAGCGTCGCGATCACGCTGTCCGAGGCCGAGCCACCTTCGGCCACCAGCGCGGCAAGGCTGTCGCCCGCCTCATCGCCCTTGATCACCCGGGTAAACGGCGCGAGCAAGGTCACCAACTGGCCATAAACCTTGGGGTTGCCGGCCACCAGTTCGCGTTGGTACAGGAAATCGGACTCGCCAGTGAAGTTGCCCACCAAGCCGCCGGCTTCGGTGATCATCAGCGTGCCAGCGGCCATGTCCCAAGGCTGCAAGCCGGTCTCGAAGAAGCCGTCATACCAGCCCGCGGCGACATAACACAGGTCTAGCGCGGCAGCGCCCGGTCTGCGCAAGCCGGCACAGGCCAGCGTCACGGCTTCGAACATCTTCATGTAGCGCTGCAGGTTGTCGCCGCGACGGAACGGGAAACCGGTGCCGATCAGCGAGTCGGCGAGCCGCGTGCGTTTGGACACCCGCAGCCGCTTGTCGTTGAGAAACGCACCGCGTCCGCGTGATGCGTAGAACAAGTCGTTGCGGCTCGGGTCGTAGACCACCGCCTGTTGCACCACACCTCGGAAGGCCAGCGCGATCGACACTGCGTAGACCGGAAAGCCATGCAGGAAATTGGTGGTGCCGTCCAGAGGGTCGATGATCCAGGTGAACTCGCTGTCCTTGGAGCCATGTTCGCGGCCCGACTCTTCGGCCAGGATGCCGTGGCCCGGGTAGGCGGTGAGCAATGTCTCAATGATCACGGCCTCCGCCGCCTGGTCGACTTCGGTGACGAAATCGTTCGGCCCCTTGCTGGTGATCTTGAGCAGGTCCAGGTCCTGCGAGCCCCGGTTGATGATCGCCCCGGCAGCGCGCGCTGCCTTGATGGCGGTGTTGAGCATGGGGTGTAGCGATTGCGACATGGGTCGTCCTGGGTGGATCGTGCTGACGCCGGAGCGCAGGGCACAGATCAGGGGCTGGCGGGGAGAAAGAGCGCGGGTGCTGCCGGCCTCGATGCTGTGAGGACCGCTGCGAGGACTGCTGCGAGGACTGCTGCGAGGACAATCGGCAGGTCCAAGAACAGGAGTTTACCCTTGTGACCGCCAACACCCCACTGCCTGACAACGACCGCACCCGCTTTGTGCTGCTCAACCCCAGCCACCCCGGCAATGTGGGTGCCACCGCGCGGGCGATGAAGGTGATGGGCTTTTCCGATCTGGTGCTGGTGCGTCCGCGCTTTGCCGATGTGTTGAGTCAGGAGGACACGGTGGCGATGGCCAGCGGTGCGGCTGACATCCTCGTGCGCGCGCGTGTCGTCGACAGCCTGGTCGAGGCACTGGATGGCGTCAGCCACGCTTGCGCCACCGCGATGACACCGCGCGACTTCGGCCCGCCTACCGCGGCGCCGCGCGATCACCTGCCAGCGTTGGCAGCCCAGGTCCTTGATGGGGTGCAGCGGGTCGCTTTCGTCTTTGGCAGTGAGCGCTACGGCATGCTCAACGAGGACGTCTGGCGCTGCCATGTCTGCCTGAGCATCCCCACCCATCCCGATTACGGCTCGCTCAATCTGGCCCAGGCGGTGCAACTGATCGCCTACGACTGGCGTGTTGCGCTGGGCGGGCACGCGGTGCTGGCGCGCACTGCCGAGCCGGTGCCCGCAGATGGTGCCGAGGTGGCCGGTGCGCTCGCCCATTGGCAGCAGGTGCTCGAAGCGATCGGTTTTCTAGACCCGGCCGCTCCCAAGCGCCTGATGCCGAGGCTGCAGCAACTGATCAACCGTGCCCAACCGACTCGCGAGGAACTGCACATCCTGCGCGGCATCGCAAGAGCAGTGGGGAAATGTGCCTGATCGGTCCTTGCCTGGCGACAGCCAGGTCTATTGACGCCGGCATACACTTCAAAGCCCTGGTCTGGAACCCATCATGCTGAGCCGCCTTCGTGAAGACATCGCTTGCATCCGCGAGCGCGACCCCGCTGCGCGCTCGATGTGGGAGGTGCTCACCTGCTATCCCGGCTTGCATGCGGTGATCTGGCATCGCTGGGCCAACGCGGCCTGGCGGCACGGCTTCAAATGGGCCGGTCGATTTCTGTCGCATCTGGGGCGTTTTTTCACCGGCATCGAGATCCATCCTGGCGCTACGCTGGGTCGTCGGGTGTTCATCGACCACGGCATGGGCGTGGTGATCGGCGAGACCGCCGAGATCGGCGACGACTGCACGATCTACCAGGGCGTGACGCTGGGTGGCACCTCGCTGGGCCGCGGCACCAAGCGCCATCCGACGCTGGGCAAAGGCGTGATCGTCGGCGCCAATGCGCAGGTGCTGGGTGGTTTCCTGGTCGGCGAAGGTGTCCGCATTGGCTCGGGCGCGGTGGTGATGAAGGCGGTGCCGGCCGGCGCCACGGCGGTGGGCAACCCGGCACGCGTCATCCAGGCCGCTGCCGACACGGCGCGCGAGGAGGTGGCTGCCAAGATGGGCTTTTCAGCCTATGGCGTGACCCAGGGCGATGACCCGGTGTCGCAGGCGATGAAAGGCCTGATCGACAGCGCCGCGGGCCAGGAGCATCAGATCGCGCTGCTGTGGCAAGCGATCGAGAAGCTGTCGTCCGGCGCGCGCGAACTGCCGGGAGACCACTGCGTGCCGCAGGATGCCCGCACCATCGAGAATTTCGACGCTGAAGGCCTGAACCGACTGGTCAAGTGAACCGGCGGGCGGTGGACTTCAGGCGGGTGTCGGGCGCTGCGCGCTCTTGGGCCTGAAAGCCTTGCACAGCGTGGCGTCGGTCTCGAGGTAAGGCCCGCCGATCAAGTCGATGCAATAAGGCACGGCGGCGAAGATGCCTGGCGCAGGCGGCTCGGCCTGCGGCAGTCCTTGCAGCGTCTCGGCGATCGACTTGGGCTGGCCCGGCAGGTTGATGATCAGCGCTTTGCCGCGGATCACCGCCACCTGGCGCGACAGGATCGCGGTGGGAACAAAGCGCAGGCTGAGGTTGCGCATCTGCTCGCCAAAACCCGGCATCACCTTGTCGGCCACCGCCAGCGTGGCCTCGGGCGTGACGTCGCGCGGCGACGGACCGGTGCCCCCGGTGGTCAGCACCAGGTCGCAAGCGGCCTGGTCGACCAACTCGCGCAGCGCGGCGCTGATGCGGTCTTGCTCATCGGGGATCAACCTGGTTTCCCAGTCGATCGGGTTCTTCAGCGCACGTGACAGCCAGTCGCGCAGCGCCGGCAGTCCGAGATCCTCGTAGACACCGGCCGAGGCGCGGTCGCTGACCGAGACCAGGCCGATCTTCACCCGGTCATGCAAGGGCTCACCCGTGCTGGCTGTGTCAGTCATCGTCATGGCTCTCGTCGTTCGCGCCCGGGTCGATCTCCGGCTTCAGCCAGGGCTTGATGAACTGGAACAACTCGCGGTAGCCGCGGCCGTTGCGCTGCTCGGGCGCCGCAGCAGCGTCCTTGCGTGCGGCACGCATCAGGCTGCGCAGTTGCTGCAAGTCGCTCCCGGGGTAGGTCTGGGCCCAGCGGGTGGCGGCCTCGTCATCGGCCACGAGTTGGTCGCGCCAGAGCTCGACCTCGTGCAACAGCAGCGTCTGCTTGGCCGATCCCAGCTTGAAACTGTCGACCGCCTCGCGCAGCGGTGCCGGGTCGGCAAAGCGCATCTGCTTGCCGATGTACTGCAGTTGGCGGCGCTTGCCCTCGAAGCTGCGGGTACGGTGGTATTGCTCGATGGCGTCGCGCAGGATCTCGGGCATCGGTGTTTCGGCCAGCCGCTTGGCTGGCAACTCGACCAGTTCCTCGCCCAGTGTCTGCAGCAGATGGGCTTGCTGCTTGAGCTTGGTCTTGCTGGGGCGTTCGGGCTGGTACTCGATCACCGAGGGGTCTTCGGGGCTTGGACGCATGGGCCGTCTTGGTGGCATTGGATGGCTATCATTGTCGCCCACCCACGCCAGAGCAACCCCTCATGTCCGGTTCCACCATTTCCCAGGGTTTTGCCTTCGACCGCGCGCAGTTCCAGCAAATCATCGACGACACGCTGGCAATTGCCAAAGCGCTGGGCGCGACCGACGCCGCGGCCGAAGTCAGCGAGGGCGCCGGCCTGTCGGTGTCGGTTCGCAAGGGCGAGATCGAGAACGTCGAACGCAACCGAGACAAATCGGTCGGCATCACGGTCTACGCTGGCCAGCGCCGTGGCAATGCCAGCACCAGTGACTTTTCTCGCGCGGCGCTCGACCAGACGGTGCGCGCGGCCTTCGACATCGCCCGCTTCACGGCTGAAGACCCGGCCGCTGGACTGCCCGACGCGCAGGACCTCGCAACGCCCGAGGTGGTCGCGATTGATCTTGACCTGTTCCACCCTTGGGCGCTGGACGCCGACGATGCGGCAGCACTGGCGCGGCGCTGCGAAGACGCTGCCTTCGCCACCGACCGCCGCATCAGCAACAGCGAGGGCGGCGGCACCTCGGCCCAGCAAGCGCATTTCTGGGCCGGCAACAGCCGGGGTTTCCGTGGCGGCTATGCCAGCTCGCGCCATTCGATCTCGGTCGCGCCGATCGCCGGCAAGGGCGCGAACATGCAGCGCGACGCCTGGTACAGCTCGCAGCGCGACGCGATGGACCTGGCCTCGCCCGAAGCCGTCGGCCGCTACGCCGCCGAGCGCGCGCTGTCGCGCCTGAAAGGCCGGCAAGTGCCGACCTGCGAGGTGCCGGTGCTGTTCGAGAACACCCTGGCCGCCGGCATGCTCGGTGCTTATGTGCAGGCCACCAGCGGTGGCGCGCTGTACCGCCGCGCCACGTTCTTGCTCGACAGCATCGGGCAGCGGGTGATGTCCGAGCACATCGACATCGACGAAGACCCCTTGGTCCGCAAAGGCAAGGGCAGCGCAGCCTTCGATGACGAGGGGGTTCGCACCTGCGCGAGGCGCAACCTTGATGCCGGGGTTGTGCAGCACTACTTCTTGTCGACCTACTCGGCACGCAAGCTCGGGCTGAAGACCACCGGGCACGCGGGGGGCTCGCAGAACCTCAAGCTCAGCAGCCGCCTGACCCGGCCTGGCGACCATCTCGACGAGATGCTGCGCAAGCTGGGCCGTGGCCTGTTCGTCACCGAGTTGATGGGGCAGGGCGTGAACTACGTCACTGGCGACTACTCGCGCGGTGCCGCGGGCTACTGGGTCGAGGGCGGTCGCATCCAACACCCGGTGCATGAGGTGACGATCGCCGGCAATCTTGGCGAGATGTTCAAGCAGATCGTCGCGGTCGGTGCCGACGCCTACACGATGGGCGGCAAGACGGTGGGCTCGATGTTGTTTGAGCGCATGAAGGTCGCGGGCAGCTGACCATTTCAGCCGGGACCGCGATGTTCGGGCTTTCACTGGCTTGACAAAGGTACTTGAAACATAGAATGCAGTGTTCTAGTTCGTAAACCTGTCAAGGAGATCTGCATGGAACGTCGTTCATTTGTCCGCAGCGCCGGTATTGCCGGTGTGTTGGCCGCCGGAGCTGCCCCGGCCATCGTGCATGCGCAGTCCACGCTGCGCTGGCGCATCGCGTCGAGCTTCCCGAAGTCTCTAGACACCTTGTTCGGCGTCGCCGATGTTTTCGCCAAGAAGGTCAGTGACATGACCGGTGGCAAGTTCGTCATCAGCACCCACGCTGCGGGCGAGTTGATGCCGGCATTTGGCGTTCTCGACGGCGTGTCGAACGGCACGGTCGAGATGGCCGGCACCGCGCCTTACTACTTCTTCGGCAAGGACCCGACTTACGCGCTGGACTGCGCGATCCCGTTCGGCCTGAACAGCCGCCAGATGTCGGCCTGGATGTACGAAGGCAATGGCTTGAAGCTGACCCGCGAGTTCTATGCCAAGGTCGGCATCGTCAATTTCCCGATGGGCAACACCGGCGTGCAGATGGGCGGCTGGTTCCGCAAGGAAGTCAATTCGCTGGCTGACCTCAAGGGCATGAAGTTCCGCATCGGCGGCTTTGGCGGCAAGGTGCTCGAGCCCCTGGGCGTGGTGGCGCAGAACATCCCGGGTGGCGAAATCTACCAGGCGCTCGAGAAAGGCACGATCGACGCTGCCGAATGGGTCGGCCCTTACGACGACCTGAAGCTGGGCTTCAACAAGGTGGCACAGCACTACTACTATCCCGGTTTCTGGGAAGTCGGTCCTCAGCTCTCGCTCTATGTCAACCAAAAAGCCTACGACGGCTTGTCGGGCGAGTACAAGGCGATCATCGAGTCGGCAGCGTCCTACGCGCACATCGACATGCAGGCCAAGTACGACTACAAGAACCCGGCCGCACTCAAGACCCTGGTCAGCCAGGGCGCCAAGCTGCACCAGTTCCCCAAGGACGTGATGGCGGCGGCGTTCAAGTCGGCCGAGCAGGTCTACAGCGACTTGAGCAACTCCAACCCGGCTTGGAAGAAGATCTACACCGACTACGCCAATTACCGCCGAGAAGCCAACCTCTGGTTCCGTTTCTCCGAGGCCACGATGGACGACTTCATGCAGGCGCAAAAGCTGTAAGCCGCCCGCCAGACTTGCTGACTGGCACAAAAAAACCCCGCCTTGGCGGGGTTTTTTCTTGGCCTGTCGCCAGCACCCATCAGGGTTTCTTGGCTTGATCGTTTTTCAACGACTCCATCAGATCCTTCATCGGGTCTTCTTTTTCTTCAGCAGCCGGCGCGGCGTCCGATGCAGCGGCCGCCGGCGAGCCAGCGTCTAACTTGGACGAAGCCTTGGGCGCGGCCTGCATTTCCCTGAAGACCTTGTCGGCATCGATGGTCGCCTCCTTGGCCGAGCCGGTCGATACCAGGCCCGGGAAGGCGATGATCAGACTGACCATCACCACCTGGATCACCACGAAAGGCACGGCGCCCCAGTAAATCTGCTCAATCGTGACCTTCTTGATCGGTTGCTTGGTCAGCTTGTCGGTGTAGTCCTCATGCGGCGCGACGCTGCGCAGGTAGAACAGCGCAAAGCCGAACGGCGGGTGCATGAACGAGGTCTGCATG
Organism: Bordetella parapertussis; assembly: GCA_945878355.1. GTDB lineage: Bacteria > Pseudomonadota > Gammaproteobacteria > Burkholderiales > Burkholderiaceae_C > Pseudaquabacterium. The sequence goes on from CAMCTC010000079.1 coordinate 19,118, forward strand.
TTCACGGCCAGCAACACGCCGAACCAGACCAGGTCGATGCCCAGCTTCTCGGCTACCGGCGCGATCAGCGGGATGATGATGAAAGCGAGTTCGAAGAAGTCCAGGAAGAAGGCCAGCACGAACACCAGGATGTTCACGACGATCAGGAAACCGAGCTGGCCGCCCGGCAAACCCGTGAGCAGGTGCTCGACCCACTTCGGTCCGTCGACACCCTGGAACGCCAGGCTGAACACCGTTGCGCCGATCAGGATGAATAGCACGAAGCAAGACAGCTTCATCGTCGAGTCCATCGCCTGGCGCATCAGCTTCAGGTCGATCCGTCCGCGCGCCAGCGCCATCACCAGTGCACCGACCGAGCCCATCGCGCCGCCCTCGGTCGGCGTCGCAATGCCCAGAAAGATCGTGCCGAGCACCAGAAAAATCAGCGCCAGCGGCGGGATCAGCACGAAGGTCACGCGCTCGGCCATGTTCGACAGCAGGCCCAGGCCGGTCAGCTTGTTGGCCAACGATGCGAAGAAGGCAAAGCCCACGCCGACACACATCGAGGTGACGATCAACTCGTCCAGCGGCGTGGCTTCAGGGCGCCATTTGGCAAACCCGACCGCGGCGATCACCGACAGCACGACCAGCACGGTCAGCGAGCGCAGGCCCGAGCTGCCGTCGCCCTCGCGGATCGTCCGCGCCTCGGCCGGCAGCGCCGGCACCCATTGCGGCCGTATGAAGCTGATCAGCACGATGTAGCCGAGGTACAGACCGGTCAGCACAAAGCCGGGGATGAAAGCGCCCTTGTACAGGTCGCCCACGCTCTTGCCCAACTGGTCGGCCAACACGATCAGCACCAGCGATGGCGGGATGATCTGGGCCAAGGTGCCCGACGCAGCGATCACGCCGCTGGCGACCCGCCTGTCGTAGCCGTAGCGCAGCATGATGGGCAGCGAGATCAAGCCCATAGAGATCACTGATGCGGCGACCACGCCGGTGGTCGCGGCCAGCATCGCGCCGACCAGGATCACCGCGAAGGCCAGGCCGCCGCGGATCGGGCCGAACAGCTGTCCGATGGTGTCGAGCAGGTCTTCGGCCATGCCCGATCGCTCGAGGATCAGGCCCATGAAGGTGAAGAACGGGATCGCGAGCAGCGTGTCGTTCTGCATGATGCCGAACATGCGCAGCGGCAGGCTTTGCAAAAAAGCCGGCTGGATCATGCCGAGTTCGATGCCGACGAAGCCGAAGAACAGCCCGCAGGCGGCGAGCGAGAAGGTCACCGCGTAGCCGAACATCAGGAACAGGATCAGCGACGCGAACATGATCGGCGCCATGTTGGCTGTCAGGAATTCGGTCATTTCTTCGCTCCCAGCAGCGCGGCGTCACGCGCTGCGACTTCTTTTTGCTGCAAGAACTCCGCAAGTTCCTGTTCGGGTGTCTTGGCACCTTGCTTCTTGCTCGGGTCTGGGATCAGCCCCTGCAAAAACGCGATGCGCTTGATCAGTTCCGAGATCGCTTGTATGCCAAGCAGCAGCATGCCGAGAGGTAGCAGCGCGAACACCGGCCAGCGGATCAATCCGCCAGCGTTGGACGACACTTCACCGGTCTCGATGGCATTGATGACCAGCGGCATCGCCAGCTTGATGATCATGTAGACGAAGGGCAGCAGGAAGACGCAGATCCCGATGATGTCGATCCAGATCTGGGCTCGCTTGGACAAGTGCCCCGAGACCACGTCGATCTTGACATGCTCCTGACGTAGCAGCGTGTAGCCTGCGGCCAGCATGAACACTGCGGCAAACAGGTACCACTGGATTTCAAGAAAGGCATTCGAGCTGTAATTGAAGGCCTTGCGCGTGATGGCATTGGCCGCGCTGATCAGCACCGCGGCGAGCACCAGCCAAGCGACCCAGCGACCGACCCATTCGCTGAGCCTGTCGATCATTCGAGAAAGATTGAGAAGAGCCGTCACGACACCTCCGTTGAACTGTGAAAACTGACGATTTACCCAGTTACCGTTTCAAAGGCGACAAGGCTTGTGTTGCCTAATGTACGGACGCTTGGCGGGGAAAATCCGAAAAAAAGAGTCGACTTCGGGAAAGCACTGAGTCCCAGGCCGGCGTTTTTGTCTCACATCAACAGGTGCTCGCCGGCATTTTCGCCGCCCAGCACCACGTAGTTGACGCGCTTCAAGTCGGCCAGTACCCGGCCGCCGGCATAGCTGATCGAGCTCTGCAGGT
>CAMCTC010000080.1 GCA_945878355.1 Bordetella parapertussis
GCATCCACCCGCTGATCGGCCCCAACGGGGCCGGCAAGACCACTTGCTTCAACCTGCTGACCAAGTTCCTGACGCCCACCGCAGGCCAGATCCTGTTCGAGGGCCAGGACATCACCGCAGAGGCGCCGGCCCGCATCGCCCGCCGCGGTGTGATCCGGTCGCTCCAGATCTCAGCCGTCTTTCCCCACCTCACGGTGCTGGAGAACGTGCGGGTGGCGCTGCAGCGCAAGCTCGGCAGCAGTTTCCAGTTCTGGCGTTCCGACCGATCGCTTGATGCGCTCAACGACCGTGCTTTGCAGTTGCTGGGCCAGGTAGATCTGGAAAAGTACGCTCAGCTCACCGCGGTGGAGCTGAGCTATGGCCGCAAGCGCGCGTTAGAGATCGCCACCACGCTGGCGATGGAACCCAAGCTGATGCTGCTCGACGAGCCGACCCAGGGCATGGGGCTGGAGGACGTCGGCCGCATTCGCCAGTTGACAAGTACAAGCTGCTGGCTTTCGTGCTGTCGACAGCGATCGCAGGCTTGGCCGGTTCGTTGAAGACCCTGATACTGGGATTCGCGACATTGAGCGACGCGCATTGGTCGCTCTCGGGCGAGGTGGTGTTGATGACGCTGCTCGGTGGCATGGGCACCTTCGCCGGCCCGGTGATCGGCGCTTTCACGATCATCGGCCTGCAGGACTACCTGGCGGACCGCGTGGGATCGTGGGTCACGGTGATCATCGACGCGATCTTCGTGGTCTGCGTGTTGGCTTTTCGCAAGGGCTTTGTCGGCGAGTTGATCGCCTGGCAGCAGCGGCGGGGCAAGCCAGCGGGGTGATTGAATCGCAGCAACAGGCCGCCATTGCCGGCTGTTGCGCCGCAGTTCAATCCCCGAACAATCCGCCCGCTGCCTGCGGCGGCGCCACGCCCAGATGGCGATACGCTGCCAGCGTCGCGATGCGTCCGCGTGGTGTGCGCTGCAGGAAGCCCTGCATGATCAGGAAGGGTTCGATCACGTCCTCGATCGTGCCCGGCTCCTCGCCGATCGCTGCAGCGACGTTGTCCAGCCCGACCGGGCCGCCGTCGAAACGGTGGATCACCGCTTCGAGCAGCTTGCGGTCCATCAGGTCGAAGCCTTCCGGGTCGACATCGAGCATCACCAGGGCCTTGTCAGCAATCTGACGCGTGATCGTGCCGTCGCTCTTGACTTCGGCGTAGTCGCGCACGCGGCGCAGCAATCGGTTGGCGATGCGCGGCGTGCCGCGCGAGCGGCGTGCGATCTCGAAGGCGCCCTCGGCCTGTATCGGCACCTTGAGCAGGCCGGCCGAACGGTGAACGATGGTGCCGAGTTCTGCGGCACTGTAGAACTCGAGCCGGGTGACGATGCCAAAGCGGTCGCGCAGCGGGTTGGTCAGCATGCCGGCACGGGTGGTGGCGCCGACCAAGGTGAAGGGCTGCAGGTCGAGCTTGATCGAGCGCGCCGAAGGGCCTTCGCCGATCATGATGTCGATCTGGTAGTCCTCCAGTGCGGGATAGAGGATTTCCTCGACCACCGGACTGAGGCGGTGGATCTCGTCGATGAACAGCACATCGTTCTTCTCGAGATTGGTCAGTATCGCCGCCAGGTCTTTTGGCTTCTCGAGCACAGGTCCGCTGGTCTGGCGCAGGTTGACGCCGAGTTCCGCAGCGATGATGTGGCTCAGCGTGGTCTTGCCCAAGCCGGGTGGGCCGAACAGCAGCACGTGGTCCAGGGCCTCTTCGCGCTTCTTGGCCGCGCCGATGAAGATCTCCAGTTGCTCACGTGCCTTGGCCTGGCCGATGTAGTCGGCCAGCAGCTTGGGCCGAAGCGCGCGTTCGATCGCCTCTTCCTGTGGCGAAGCTCTCGCTGCACTCACCACGCGCGGCGCCGTGTTGGCGGCTGCAAAGTCGTCGGTCTGTATACCCATACAGTCTATTGTCCACCTATGGGCCCACGATGGCCACCCACGGCTCTCAAGCAAATGTGGCTTTGCCACTTTGCTTGATCCCCACGGTGGGCGGCCGGCGTCGGCCGGCCTTGGGGCGCTCTATCGGGACAAGGATTTGAGCGCCAGCTTGATGCCATCACTGACGCCCACATCGGCCGGCAAGGTCTTCAAGACTGCAGCAGCTTCGCGCTCGCTGTAGCCCAGGGCGACCAGCGCTTGGACGATGTCGGTCTGGGCTTCACTCGCCACCGCTGCGCCTGGCAAGCCGAGGTCGGGCCCGAGCTTGCCCTTGAGTTCGAGCAGCAAGCGCTCGGCGGTCTTCTTGCCAATGCCGGGCACCTTGACCAAACGGCCTGCTTGTTGCTGCGCGACGGCTTGGGTCAGCTCGGCAACGCTCAGTCCCGACAAAACGCCCAGCGCCATTCTCGGTCCGACCCCCGAGATCTTGATCAGCTGACGGAAGGTGGCGCGCTCGGCCTGGGTGAGAAAACCGAACAGCAACTGCGCATCTTCCCGCACCACGAAGTGGGTCAGCAAGGTGGTGCGCTCGCCCAGCGCCGGCAGGTTGAAGTAGCTGCTCATCGGCACGTCGACTTCGTAGCCAACCCCGTTGACGTCGATGAGCACTTGAGGTGGCGATTTTTCCGCCAGGATGCCTGTGAGTCGTCCGATCATGGTTGGCGATTATCGCGGCAGGTGCCGCGCCTCAAACGCCTCGTGCTGCTTCAGCGTCTGAACAAACCCAGCCGTTGCGCTTCGAGCGCGGCCTCGGCGCGGGAGCTGACATTGAGCTTGCGGTAAATCTGCTTGACATAGTCGGCAATGGTGTGGCGGGACAAGCCGAGCTGGACCCCAATCTCTGGCAGGGTGTAACCCTTCGCGACCCGCAGCAGCACCTCGCTCTCGCGCTCGGTGAGCGAGACCTCGGGCAGGTTGTCTGTCACCGGTTTGGGCATGCTGGCGAAGTACTTGATCACCTTGCGTGCGATCGACGGTGACAGCGGCGGCTCGCCCTGTGCGATGCGCTGCAACTGCTCGATGATCAGCTCGCGCGGCTGCTCCTTGAGGATGTAGCCATAGGCGCCGGCTTGCAGCGCCGGGAACAAATGCTCGTCGTCGTCGTGGATCGTGACCACCACCGACAGCACCTCGGGCTGCAACTCATGCAGCCTGGCCACCACATCGGTGCCGTCGCCGTCGGGCAGACCTAAATCGCAAAGTGCGAGGTCGAAGCACTGGGCCTGCACTTGGTGCAGCGCGTCGTGAATCCGCGAGCATTCGGTGATCGTCGCTTTCGGAAAGACCTGCAACACCAAGCTCTTGAGCCAAATTCGAATCTCTGGCAAGTCTTCAAGCAGCAGGATGTTTTTCATCTAGGGAGGCCATTCATTGCAGCGCCAAGAATGGCGTGTTTTCATGCTAGCAGTGGATCCTCACGCTGTGGTGTGGGCTTGCAGCGGCAGCGTGAGGCGGATCACGGTTCCGTAGCCTGGACCCGATTCCACCAGGCATTGCCCTTGAAGCTGTCTGGCGCGGCCCTTCATGCTGGCCATGCCGTGGCCCTTCTCGAGCCGACCTTGCGGTGCGACAGGAATGCCTTTGCCGTTGTCCTGAACCACCAGTTGGAAGTCGCCGTCGGCGATCCGGCAGCTCACCGTGCATTGCGATGCGCCACTGTGCTTGATGACGTTGCTGACGGCTTCTCGCAGGATGCGAGTGGTTTGCACGTAAGCGCGAGAGGACAGGGTGGGCGACAGGTCCTCGTCCGAAGGCGCGCTCCACAAACCTTCCACGCCTGATTGCGTCAGTCTGGCAATCACTTCGGCACGCCAGTCTCCCATCGCGTCGACCAGCTTGACCGGTTTGCCGGTGATGCCGCGCACAGACAGCCTCATCTCCTCCAAGGCTTCGCGCGCCAGCGTGCTGATGCGCTCGCTGTCGCTGGTGTGGACGATGGTCAGCAGCTTGGCGCCCAGATCGTCGTGCAGGTCAGCCGCGATGCGCTTGCGCTCGCGGTCGGTGACCTGTTCGACCTTGAGTTCGGACAGCTGGATAAAGTTGAGTTCGATCTGCGCAGTGGCTTCGCGAACCCGCTGCGCGAGTTCGGCACGGTTTTGCTCGACGCTCTGGAAGGCCCGCCCGTATTGCTGCACCAGTCTCAAGCCCAAGGCCAGAAAGCCAAGCGCAGGCACCAGTTCGGCGACATAGCCGATGCGCGCATCGAGCGAGAAGGCCTGCGCCCCATAGCCCAGCCCCAGCGACAGCCCCAGCAGGCACAACAAGCCGGCCATCGGCCAGAACTGGCGGCTTCGCTGGCGCCAGGCCTGGACCAGGTAATACCCGGCGGCGATGGCGACCTCGGCGCCCAGCAGCGCCGACCACATCCCGGTCATCGCATACAGCCGGGTGGTCCCGGCTGCCAGCAGCGACAAAGGCATCAGCAGGCATTGAGCGGGTAGCGCGAGGTTGAGCCAGTGCAGCCGGCGGTCGGCATAGCGCATCAGGAATTGCACCGCCGCCAGCGTGAGCAAGCCTGTCAATGAAGCCAGTGCGAGTTCGATGTCGCGGTCGTCGAACGGCAGGTCCGAGGCCCACAGCCGCGCCAGCTGCAATGACCAGCCCATCATCAGCGCGCCGAAATAGGCCAGATAGCTTTGAGCCCGGTTGAACCAGCCCATCACGAACATGAAGCTGCCCATCAGCACCAGGGCACCGCTCATCACCTCCGGCAGGCGGATCGCAAACAGCAGGCGGCGTGCGTGGTGGGCTGCCATCAGCTCGTAAGGGCCGAACTCCACCGCCGACAGGCCGCCCGTGCGCTGGCGCGAGCTCAGCTCTTCGAGCGCATAACCCCTGACGCGCAGATCCATGGTGTTGCTGCCGGAGCGCAGCAGTGCGGCGGGCACAGGCACCAGCTGTGGCCGGTGGCAGTTGCGCGCTCCCGGCTCCTCGAAGCTCTCGCTATCGTGGATCAGTTGCCCGTTCAAGCGCAGCTGAAGGACGCTGCAGGCGCGCTCAACGTACACGCCGTAGAGTCTGTCGGCCGACGGACTGAACTCAAGCGGTCTCAACGCTATCCGGTACCACAGCACGCCGCTCTGGCCAGGGTGGCTGACGGCCCAGTCGTCTGGCAGTGTGACCGGTCTGGCGTCCTGCCAAACCGGTGATCCGCCTCTGGCCTCGGTGACGACCAGCGCGTCGGTCAGCCACTGCACCTGAGCCTGTGCCGGCAGTGCCAGCAGGCCCCAGCAACAGGCCCAGCGCCGCCAGTGAGCCCATCGCGGTGTTCTGGATTTCAGGCCATGCCATCGGTGAGCGGCACCGCTGAGCGGAAGGGGTTTGGGCATCACAGCGAATTGTCAGATGTGCAAGCTGCTGGCGTTCGTCGCAAAATCCACAGCTTGTGCCATCTTGTTGCGCGCCTCGGCGCTGCCTGTTGTGATCCTTCGCCACGTCTTCGAGCCCACCGACAACACCCGCCTTGCCCATTTGAGCGGCGCATTTGATGAACACCTGCGGGCGATCGAGGCGGCGCTGTCGGTGCGCATCAGCCGCCGCGGCAGTGCTTTTGGGGTCGAAGGCGCCCGCTTCGATGCGGCTCGCGCGCTGGCGTTGCTGCAGTCCTTGTACGAGCGCGCAGCCCGGCCGATCCCGGGCGACGCCTTGCAACTCGCCTTGGTTGAAGCGTGCGCTGCGCCCGACGGCGCCAGACCGGCCCTGCCGCCTGGCGCCGAGGCCATCAGCCTGCACACCCGGCGCAGCGACTTGCGCGGCCGCACGCCCAGCCAGGTGCAGTATTTGCACAACATCCTCAGCCATGACATCACGCTGGGCATAGGGCCCGCAGGCACCGGCAAGACCTTTCTGGCAGTGGCCTGCGCGGTCGATGCGCTTGAGCGCGGCAGCGTGCAGCGCATCGTGTTGACCCGACCAGCGGTCGAGGCTGGCGAGCGCCTGGGCTTTCTGCCTGGCGACCTGACGCAGAAGGTTGACCCCTATCTGCGTCCGCTCTACGACGCGCTCTACGACTTGATGGGTTTCGAGCGTGTCACGGTGGCGTTTGAGAAAGGCTTGCTCGAGGTTGCGCCGCTGGCCTTCATGCGTGGACGAACGCTCAACCATTCGTTCGTGATCCTGGATGAAGCGCAAAATACAACGCCCGAGCAGATGAAGATGTTTCTGACGCGCATCGGCTTCGGCTCGCGCGCGGTGGTCACCGGTGATGTCAGCCAGGTCGACTTGCCACGCGGTGCGGCCAGTGGCTTGGTCGACGCCGCCAGCGTGCTCACTGGCGTTGCCGGCATCGCTTTCACGCGTTTCAGCTCTGCCGATGTGGTTCGGCACCCGCTGGTCGCGCGAATCGTCGACGCCTATGACGCAGCCAAGCATGCCGTAGATCCGACACCATGAGCCGCATCGCCATGCCCGAGTTGACGCTGTCCTTGCAGTTTGCCGACGCACGCCACCGCTCTGCGCTGCCGCGTCACAAGGTGGCGCGCTGGTTGCGCGCCGCGTTGGAGTTGCCCGCCGAGATCACCGTTCGCATCGTCGGTGATGATGAGGGACAGTCACTGAACCGTGATTTTCGTGGCAAGGACTACGCCACCAACGTGCTGACTTTCGACTACGAGCACGAACCGGTCGTGCAGGCCGATCTGGTGCTCTCAGCCGGTGTGGTCGAGCATGAAGCGATCGATCTGGGGATCGCTGTCGTCGACCACTACGCTCACTTGCTGGTGCACGGCGCACTGCACGCCCAGGGCTATGACCACGAGGCCGATGATGAGGCTGCGGCGATGGAGTCGCGAGAGACAGCGATCTTGCTCAGCCTGGGCATTGCCGACCCGTATCGGCGCTGACAATTTTCGGGAACGGCGTCAACCCTGGCGCAGCTTGCGTGCAGCGTCGAGCGCGAAGTAGGTCAGCACACCGTCGGCGCCGGCGCGCTTGAAAGCCAGCAACGACTCCATCATCACCGCGTCATGGTCGAGCCAGCCATTGGCGGCGGCAGCCTTGAGCATCGCGTATTCGCCGCTGACCTGGTAGGCGAAGGTGGGCACGCGGAATTCGTCTTTGACCCGTCGCACGATGTCGAGGTACGGCATGCCGGGCTTGACCATCACCATGTCGGCGCCCTCGGCGATATCTAGTCCGACTTCGCGCAAGGCCTCGTCGCTGTTGCCCGGGTCCATCTGGTAGGCCTTCTTGTCGCTCTTGCCCAAGTTGGTGGCCGATCCCACTGCGTCGCGGAACGGGCCATAGAAGGCGCTGGCGTATTTGGCGCTGTAAGCCATGATCCGGGTGTGGATCAAGCCCTTGGCTTCTAGTGCCTGGCGGATCGCGCCGATGCGGCCATCCATCATGTCGCTGGGCGCAACGATGTCGACGCCGGCCTCGGCCTGCACCAAGGCCTGAGCGCGCAGCACGGCCACCGTCTCGTCGTTGAGGATGTAGCCGGTGTCGTCTAGCAGTCCGTCCTGACCGTGCGAGGTGAAGGGGTCGAGCGCGACATCGGTGAGCAACCCGAGTTGCGGAAAACGGTCCTTGATCGCGCGCACGACGCGCGGCACCAAGCCGTCGGGGTTGGTGGCCTCGCGACCGTCGGGGGTCTTGAGCGCGGGGTCTATCACCGGGAACAAGGCCATCACCGGCACGCCCAGGCTCACGCAGGCCTCTGCCAGCGGCAGCAAGCGGTCGATCGACAGGCGTTGCACGCCGGGCATGCTCGCCACATCTTGCGAATGCCCCTGGCCGTCGAGCACGAAGACCGGAAAAATCAGGTCGCTGGCGTGCAGCCGATGCTCGCGCACCAGGTCGCGGGTGAACGCGTCGCGGCGCAATCTGCGCGGGCGGCTGGCGGGATAAGCGGGCAAGGGAGGCATGGCCATGGTGTGTAATTTCCTCGTCGACAGTTAACCGATTTTGCACCGTCGTGGCATGCCGGACTTTGCGCCAAGAAAATCTGTCGCCGCCTCGCTCAGTACTCGGCGTGTCAATCTGCTAATATTGAAACTGGATAGCTGCTGTGAGGTGGCTGTTCCCTGCTTTTCCTCCCTGAGCAGGTGCTTTGGGGTTTCAACAACGTCAAGGCTTGCTGCCCCAGTCCCTGTGACTGGGGTTCTTTTTTTAGGCAGCTCGATTGCGCACGGTGGGCGTCTCGCCGCGATAATTCGGCCGATGAACTATCTCTGGATCAAGGCCTTCCACATCGTCTTCATCGCGAGTTGGTTCGCAGGTCTGTTCTACCTGCCGCGCCTGCTGGTGAATCTGGCGATGGTGCCCGACGACAGCCACGCCGAGCGCGAACGCTTGCTGTTGATGTCGCGCAAGCTCTACCGATTTACCAACATTTTGATGGTCGTCGCACTGGCGCTGGGTTTCTGGCTATGGCTGGGCTTTGGCGCGGCACGTTTTACCGGCAGCTATTGGCTGCATGCCAAGTTGCTGGGGGTGGTTGCGGTGATCGCTTACCTGCACATGTGCCGTGGCCACCTGCGCCGGTTTGAGCAGCACGCGAACCGTCGCAGCCATCGCTGGTTCCGCGTCTTCAACGAGGTCTCGGTGCTGCTGTTTGCCGCCATCGTGGTGCTGGCAGTGGTCAAGCCCTTCTGAGCACGTCGCGGCGAGTTCGAGGCAGCCACGATGCGGGGCAACGAAGTCGTCGAGCGCAGCTCGGCCGTGCCGCTGGCCCTGGTTTGGTCGGCCTTGATCGTCTATGCCAGCTTGTTTCCGTTTGGCAACTGGCGCTGGCCACCGGGGCAGGCGGGTTGGGCATTGCTGCACCTGCCTTGGCCGCGCTATTTCATCTCGTTCGACATCAGCAGCAACCTGTTGGGCTACGCGCCTTTGGGTTTGCTGGTCGGTGTGGCACGCTTGCGCCACGGTGCGCCGATGTCACAGGCCTTGCTCGGCGCGATCGCCGCAGGCGCGGGGCTGTCTTATGCGATGGAGATGACCCAGCACCTGTTGCCACAGCGCGTTCCTTCTGGGCTCGATTGGGTGCTCAACACCGTCGGCGCCGGTCTGGGTGCCTTGCTGGCGCTGTCACTGCATTGGTTGGGGCTGCTCAGCCGCTGGCAGGTCTGGCGCGAACGCTGGCTTGAGCGGGGTCATGGTGGCGCGCTGGCCTTGCTGGTGCTGTGGCCGGTGGCGCTGTTGTTCCCGACGCCGGTGCCGCTGGGGCTTGGTCAGGTTGGCGAAGTCTTGCGCTCCACGCTGGCGCAAGAGCTGGCTGGTGTGCCTTGGGTCGAGCCTATGTCGGCCTGGCTGGATGCCCGCGCTGTGTCGCCGCCTGTCATGTCGCCCTTGGCCGAGGCATTGGCGGTGGGCTTCGGCCTGTTGTCTCCATGCTATTTGGCTTATGCCGCGTCGCCGCCGGGTGGACGGCGGATCGGGCTGGCGCTGGGCCTGGGCGGGGCTGCTGTGGCGGCGTCCACGCTGTCGACGCTGCTCAATTTCGGCCCCGACCATGCGCTGGCCTGGTGCACCCGCAGCACTGCCACCGCGATGGCGCTGGCGTTGGCGCTGGCGTTGGCCAGTCTGTGGCTCAAACCGCGCCTGGCCGGCGCGTTGGCACTGGTGTCGCTGACCGGCCTGGTGATGCTGGTGCACCAGGCACCAACCGATCCGTACTTCGCGCAAAGCCTGCTCGGCTGGGAGCAGGGGCGTTTTGTGCGGTTCCACGGCCTGGCCCAGTGGGTGGGTTGGCTGTGGCCCTATGCCGCGCTGGCCTGGCTGTTGGGTCGGATGGGCTCGCGCTGAATCCGGCCATCGCGCGGGTCGGGCTCTCTACAATCCTTCGGCTATGAGTTATTACCGTCACCACATCTTTTTCTGCCTCAATCAGCGCAACAACGGGGAATCCTGTTGCGCAGCCCAGGGGGCGCAGGCAGCCTTTGATCACTGCAAGCAGCAGGTCAAGGCCCAGGGGCTTTCGGGTCCGGGCGGTGTGCGGGTGAACAAGGCGGGTTGCCTGGATCGCTGCGCGGGCGGGCCGGTTGCGGTGGTGTATCCGCAAGCCGTGTGGTACACCTTTGTCGACAATGCTGATGTCGATGAAATCGTCGAATCGCACCTCAAGAACGGCCGCGTCGTCGAGCGCCTTCTTGTGGCGCCGGAACTGGGCCGCTGATGCGCCTCGCATCGAATTGCGCAGCGCGGCGATGAAGCCAGACACCCGCTTGACGACTGTCGCCGGGCCGGCGGGACCGATCGATTGCGCGGTCGATGAACCAAGGACGCCGCCGCGCGGCTTGGCCGTGCTGTGCCATCCTCATCCGCAGCATGGCGGAACGATGGACAACAAGGTGGTGCAAACTTTGGCGCGGGCTTTCGTGGAGTTGGGTTACCGCGCGGTGAGGTTCAACTTCCGCGGCGTCGGTGGCTCGGCCGGCGTCTGGGATGATGGCCGAGGCGAGATTGAAGACGCGCTGGCTGTGATCGCTTGGCAACGTGCCGCGGCGCCGGGTCTGCCGTTGGCCTTGGCCGGATTTTCTTTCGGGGGCTACATCGCGGCGACGGCTGCCTCGCGTCTGGCAGCGCTGGCGCCGGTTGAACGCTTGGTGCTGGTCGGACCGGCGATCAGCCGATTCGAGATGCCTGCCGCAGTGGCGCCTGATACGCTGGTGATCCACGGTGAGGTCGACGAGGTGGTGCCACTTGCGGCCACCTTGGACTGGGCTAGACCGCAGGCGCTGCCGGTGATCGTGCTGCCGGGCGTTGGTCATTTCTTTCACGGCCAACTCACGCAGCTCAAGCGGCAGTTGGTCCAGGCCTGGCATGTCTGAACGCCAGCCGACTGTTGCTGCCATGTCCTGCTGGGTTGTTCCGATGTTCAAGCTGATCCCGATGAGACAACTGATGGCTGCGCTGCTGGCTGCGCTGATGGCTTGTGTCAGCTTGGGCGCGTTGGCGCAAGCCCCTCAGCCGCCTGAGATGGCGGTCAAGAGCTACTTGCTGCTCGATGTGAGCAGCGACCAAGTCTTGGCAGAGCGGGGCGCCGACCTGCAGACCGACCCGGCCTCACTGACCAAATTGATGACGGCGTGGTTGGTGTTTGATGCGATCAAGGCTAAAAAGCTAACCTTCGAGCAGACGCTGCCGGTATCGCTGCGCGCCTGGAGCGAGCGAAAGGGCGGCGGATCGCTGATGTTCATCGACCCCAAGATGACGCCCAAGGTTGACGATTTATTGCGCGGCATGATCGCGGTCTCGGGCAACGACGCAGCAGTGGCTTTGGCCGAGGGCGTGGCGGGCTCGCTCGACGGGTTTGTGGCGACGATGAACCGGCAGGCGCAGGCCTGGGGCTTGAAGAACACCCAGTTCAAGAATGTCACCGGCTTGACTGCCCCGGGCCACTACAGCAGCGCCCGCGACCTCGGCGTCATTGCCGCCCATGTGGTGCGGGACTTTCCAGAGTATTACGCCGCCTATTACGCGCTTCGCAGCTACAGTTTCAACAACATCCGGCAGGACAACCGCAACATGTTGCTGGGGCGAGACCCTGCCATCGACGGCATGAAGACTGGTTATACCGATGCCGCTGGCTACTGCTTGGTCGCCAGCGCACAGCGTGAACTGCCCAACGGCAAGCGCCGCCTGCTCAGCGTCGTGATGGGCGCGTCCTCGCGTGAAGCCCGAGCCAGCGAAAGCCAGAAGATCTTGAACTGGGGCTACACCGCATGGGACACCGTGCGCTTGTTCGAGGCAGGAAAGCCTGCTGCCCAGGTGCCTGTCTGGAAGGGTCAGCAGGCGACCGCCGCACTGGGCTCCATGCAAGCCGTGGTGGTTTCGGTGCCCAAGGGTGAAGGCGACAAGCTCAAGACCGTGATCTCGCGCAGCGATCCATTGGTCGCGCCGCTGACCGAAGGCCAGCGCATCGGTACCTTGGAGGTCAGCACGTTGGCTGGTGTCAAGATTGCCAGCCTGCCGCTGGTGGTGCTCAAGGCGGTGCCGCAGGCCGGTCTGCTCGGCCGGGCCTGGGATTCAATCCGGCTCTGGATCAAGTGAGCTTGTCGCGCCCACTTGAGTCTGGATCAAGCTGGGCGGTCTGCCATAGGCTAAGCTGCGCCGTTTTCTACCGAGGTCTGACATGCTGACGCTTCCTGACACTCTTTGCCATTTGAACGGCCAGACCTTGCCGCTTTGCGATGCGAAGGTGTCGGTGCTCGATCGAGGATTCATCTTCGGCGATGGTGTGTACGAAGTGATCCCGGTATATGGTCGTCGCTTGTTTCGCTTTGATGAGCACATGGCACGCCTGCAGCGCAGCCTGACCAAGCTGCGCATCGCCAATCCGCACACCCGCGAAGGCTGGCTGGCGCTGGTGCGTGAACTCGTGGGCGCGCAGCCCGCGCACGATCAGCTGGTCTACATTCAGGTTACGCGCGGCGTGGCACTGCGCGACCATGTGATGCCCGAAGGCATCTCGCCCACCGTGTTCGCGATGACGAGCGAGTTGAAGCCACCGTCAGCCGAGATGAGGCACCAAGGCGTGGCCTGCGTCACGGCGCGCGATTTTCGCTGGGAGCGCGGTGACATCAAGAGCATCTCCCTGCTGGGCAATGTGCTGGCCCGGCAGATCTCGGCCGACCACGGTGCGGCTGAGACGGTGATGTTCCGCGACGGCTGGCTGACCGAAGGTTCAGGCTGCAATGTCTGGGTGGTGCACGAGGGCGCGCTGTTGGGTCCGCCCAAGGGCGACCATGTGCTCGAAGGCATACGTTACGAGCTGTTGGCCGAGTTGTGCGAGGACGTGGGCATTGCCTACAACTTGCGGCCTATCGCCGAGGCCGATGTCTTCGCTGCCGACGAGTTGATGCTCAGCTCAGCGACCAAGGAAATCTTGCCCATCACGCGGCTCGACGGCCAAGCGGTGGGTCATGGTGCTTTGCGTGGCAAGCCCGGACCGGTCTATGGTCGGATCTACGAGGCCTATCAGCGGGCCAAGGCCGAGCAGTCGATCTGACTATGCCGGCCGACCCAAGCCTTGCGGCTGCGCCTGAACCCTCGTTGATCGAATATCCCTGCGCGTTTCCGATCAAGGTGATGGGCGCGCAGGTCGATGGCTTTGTTGAAGCGGTGCTGGCTGTAGCGCGGCAGTTTGACCCCGGTTTTGATGATCAAAGTTTGGTGCGCCGGTCCAGCAGTGGTGGCCGCTACCTGGGTCTGACGCTGACCGTCACAGCGACCAGTCGCGCGCAACTCGACGATTTGTATCGCGCGCTGTCCGGGCACCCGATGGTCAAGGTGGTGCTGTAGTTGTCTGCGCGATCGGCTTCGGCATGAAGAGTCTCTCGACATGAAGATCGTCAACCTGGGTCGCCAGCCCTGTGCACAGACGGCCGAAGCCATGCGCATTTTCACCGAAGCCCGTGCTGCAGACACGCCTGACGAGATTTGGCTGGTCGAGCATGACCCGGTTTATACCCAGGGGCTGGCTGGTCGGGCCGAGCACTTGTTGGATGCCGGAGGTGTCCCGGTGCTGGCCAGCAATCGCGGCGGCCAGATCACTTACCACGGTCCTGGGCAAGTGGTGGCCTACCCCTTGATCGACCTCAGGCGCCTGGGAATCTACGTCAAGGAATATGTCTATCGCCTGGAGCACGCTGTGCTCAAGGTTTTGGAGACGCAACAGATCACCGGTCACCGCGTGGTGGGTGCGCCGGGAGTTTTCGTCCGCTTGGCCGACCCGCACAGCCATGCGGCGCTGACGGGACCTGCGCCGGATGTGGACAGGTTCCGAGGGCTGGGCAAGATCGCCGCGCTGGGCATCAAGGTCAGCCGGCACTGCAGCTACCACGGCGTTGCGCTCAATGTGGCGATGGACCTGGGTCCGTTTGCCGGCATCAACCCCTGCGGCTATGCCGGCCTGCGTACGGTTGACCTCGCTACACTGGGGGTTTCCACCGATTGGTGCACTGTTGCGCATGAACTCGGTGATCGCTTGGCGTCCCAGTTCACGCTCTGAGCTGCACCGGCGCTTGTTCAGTGGCCTTGCTTACACACCTCTTCGACGAATAGCCGGCAAATACCCTCTATGGCCACCGAAAATGTTGTCCATCAGTCGCAACCCAGCGACAGCTACGATGCCAGTGCCAAGCAAAAAGCACAGGCCAAGACAGCCCGAATCCCGATCAAGGTGGTGCCGGCCGAGGTCTTGAAAAAGCCTGACTGGATTCGCGTCAAAGCAGGCTCACCGACCACCCGGTTCTACGAGATCAAGCAGATCCTGCGCGAGCACAAGCTACACACGGTCTGTGAAGAGGCATCCTGCCCCAACATCGGCGAATGCTTTGGCAGTGGAACGGCTACCTTCATGATCATGGGCGACAAATGCACCCGGCGCTGCCCGTTCTGCGACGTCGGCCATGGACGTCCCGACCCGCTCGATGCCAACGAGCCCGTCAATCTGGCGCGCACCATCGCTGCGCTCAAGCTGAAATATGTCGTGATCACCAGCGTCGATCGCGATGATCTGCGTGATGGTGGTGCCGGCCATTTCGTCGACTGCATCCGCCAAGTTCGCGAGCAGTCGCCAGCGACCCGGATCGAGATCCTGGTGCCCGACTTCCGGGGTCGCGATGACCGCGCGCTTGAGATTTTGAAGGCCACGCCACCCGATGTGATGAACCACAACCTCGAGACCGCGCCGCGTCTTTACAAGGAGGCGCGCCCGGGCAGCGACTACGCTTTCAGCCTGAACCTGCTGAAGAAGTTCAAGGCCTTGCACCCGGATGTGCCCACCAAGAGCGGGCTGATGGTCGGTCTGGGCGAGACCGATGACGAGATCTTGGCGGTGATGCGCGACATGCGGTCGCACGATATCGATATGCTGACCATCGGCCAGTACTTGGCGCCCTCAGGCCATCACCTGCCGGTGCGGCGCTATGTCCACCCGGACACCTTCAAGATGTTCGAGGCTGAGGCCATCGGGATGGGCTTTGCCCAAGCGACTGTGGGGGCGATGGTGCGAAGCAGTTACCACGCCGACCGGCAGGCTGCTGGCGCGGGTGTGAGCCACACCGTCTGATCCTGGCTGCGGCAGGCTCGCTTCAGGCCTCGGTCAGCAGTTGTTCGACCTTCCGGTGCAGTGCGGCAAAGTCCGGTGCACCGACCCAACGCTTGGCGATGGCGCCATGTTTGTCGATCAGGAACGAGGTCGGCGTGAGTTCCACCTGCCCGAAGCTGCGGGCGATCTCCCCGGTATTGTCGATCGCGACCTTGAACCTGAGCTTGCGGCTTTCGGCGAAGTCGGCCACAAGTGCTGGTGGGTCGTAGCGCATCGCGACGGCCAGCGTCTGGTAAGCCCGGCCCTGGAACTTGTCGTTCATCGCGGTGATGTCAGGCATCTCTGCGACACAACTGCTGCAACTGGTGGCCCAGAAATTGACCAGCACCACCTGCCCCATGAGTTGACGGGTTGTCAGCGTAGTGCCGTCTAGCAAGCTGAAGCGCACCTGCGGTGCGAGCGTTCGGCGTTCGCCTAGCAGCCACCAAGCGCCAGCGGCAAAGGTGGTCAGTGCGGCGGTGGCAAGATGGCGTCGGGACAGGATCATGATGGAGAGTTCGATGCGCAGAAGACAGTTTACGGCCGGCTTGCTGGTCGCCTCAGGCTTGGCTTGCTCGGCGGTGTGTGCCGCAGGGGTCGGTGAGGCCGAGGCTGGATCGGGTGTGCGTGGCATGCTCGAGCGTGCCGCGGTCGCTGCGGTCGAAGGGCTGGGCGACAGCGATGGCTTTCTCGGCAACCCCAAGGTGCGAATCCCTTTGCCGCCCCCGCTTGAAGATGCGGCGAAACTGCTCAAGGCCACGGGTCAGCAAAAACGTGTCGACGAGTTGGTGACGGCGATGAACCGCGCTGCCGAAGCGGCGATGCCGCTGGCTCGTGCGATGTTGGTGAACACGGTCAAATCGATCTCGATCAGCGATGCGATTCAGATCGTTCGCGGCGGCGACCGCGCCGCCACCGACTTCTTTGTCCTCAAGACGCGGGCGCCGTTGACCGAGCAGTTCCTGCCGATCGTCACCGAGACCACCGAGAAGGTGGCGTTGGCGGCGAAGTTCAACGCGGTCGCGGGCCAGGCGGTCAAGCTGGGCCTGCTCAAAGGTGACGATGCCAAGGTCGAGCGCTATGTCACAGCCAAGGCCTTGGACGGGCTGTACCTGATGATCGCCGAGGAGGAACGCAAAATCCGTCGCGATCCACTGGCCACAGGCAGTGCAATCCTGCGCAAGGTGTTTGGCGGTTGACTTGCCGCGACACAGGCCGAGATGGCAACCGATCCGCCGGGATAATGGGGTCCGATGATCCAAGCTAGCGAAACCAGCGGCAGAGGACGATCCCCGACTCGCCACTGGGTATCGGGGATCGCCTGTGGCTTCTTGCTCTGTGCTTGTTCGCCGACGCTTGATTGGCGCCAGGTTCGGCCGGAAGGTTGGGGGCTTGATCTGGCCATGCCGTGTCGACCAAGCAACCAGGTCCGGCAGGTGCCGCTGGCGGGGTCGGCGGTCGAACTCAATTTGCTGGCCTGCGGTGCCGATGCTCATACCTACGCGGTGGCCTCGGCCGACATGGCCGATCCGGCGCGGGTCGGCCCAGCGCTGCAGGCCTTGGGTGATGCTGCCCGTGCCAATGTGCAAGGTGTTGTCGAGGCTGAACGTGCCGCCACGGTCCCCGGCATGACGCCGCAGTCAGCGGCGCGGCACTGGGTTCTACGGGGCAAGTTGCCCGACGGTACACAGGTTCGCGAACAAGTGTTGGTGTTCGCCCATGGCCTGCGAGTTTTCCAGGCAAGTCTGGTTGGGCCGGCCGCGGATGAGGCTCGGGGCAAGCCGTTCTTCGAGTCGATCGAAATGACACGATGAGCGCTGCGACTGATGTGGTGATCCTCACCCGTCGACAGGCGGTGTGGGTGTTCCTGGCTTTTGCATTCGCTTATTTCTTCTCGGCCCTGGTGCGCGCGGTGACCGCCACGTTGGCGCCGATCTTCAGCGCCGAACTCGGACTGGATGCAGGGCAACTGGGTTTGCTGGGCGGCGCCTATTTTCTTGGCTTCGCGCTGATGCAGTTGCCGTTGGGCAGTGCTTTGGACCGTTGGGGCGCCAAGCGCGTGCTCTTGTCCTTTCTGGCGCTGGCGGTCTTGGGCTGTCTGGCGTTTGCGCTGTCGGGGAGCTTGCCGCAGTTGCTGCTGGCGCGGTTCTTGATCGGCGCGGGCGTTTCGGCTTGCCTGATGGCACCGCTGACCTGTTTCCGGCGCTTGTTCTCCAGCGCCCTGCAACTGCGTGCCAATGCGTGGATGTTGATGAGCGGCTCGCTGGGCATGTTGTCTTCCACCTTGCCTGTGCAGTGGCTGCTGCCCGTGCTGGGCTGGCGCGGTTTGTTCATGGCGGTGGCGCTGCTGTTTGCATTGGCCGGCGGCTTGATCGCTTGGCTGGTGCCGCCAGACGCGCGGGTCAGCTCGCAGCCTCAAGCGTCGGTCGGTGGCTACCGCCAGGTGTTTGCGCATCCGGTCTTTGTTCGCATGGCGCCGATGGGGTTTTTTGTTTATGGGGGCATGGTGGCGATGCAGTCGCTGTGGATCGGTCCTTGGCTGACCCAGGTGACGGGTCGCAGCGCAGTCGGTGCGGCGCAAGGCTTGTTCCTGGTAAATCTCGCGATGCTGGTGGCTTTTCTCAGCTGGGGCTTGTTGATGCCGCGACTGATCCGCGCCGGTTGGGCTGGCGAGCGGCTGATCGCGCTGGCTTGGCCGGCCAATGTGCTGTGCTTGGGTGCCATTCTCTGGCAGGGTCCTGAGGCTGGACCCGCGCTCTGGGCGCTGTGGTGTGTCTGCGCCAGCGTGGTCACGCTCGGCCAGCCGGCGCTGGGGCAGGCTTTTCCGGCGGCCTTGGCGGGTCGGGCTTTGTCGGCGTTCAATCTACTGATCTTCGCAGGGGTCTTTGCGCTGCAATGGACGATCGGTCTGGGTCTCGATGCCTTGCTCGCGATGGGCTGGCCGGTGGTCCAGGCCTACCGATTCGTGTTCGGGCTCTTTATGGCGGTTTGCGCCCTGTCATTCCTCTGGCTCAATGTGGTCGGCTTGTTGCAGCGCCGGTTTTCGAACGCCGCAGAGGCGGGCGGATAATCGATGCAACTCCTCTCAACCGTTCAATGACCGGCCTGCTCATCATCGCCCACACGCCCTTGGCCAGTGCCCTGCGGGCCACTGCGATGCACGCTTTTCCGGATGCTTCAGCTTCCGTCGAGGCCTACGACGTCCCCGCCGGGGCCGACACGCAGGCCTACGAGGCTGAAGCGGCGCAATTGCTGGCCCGGTTAGGGACGGCTGAAACACTGATCCTCACCGACGTTTTCGGCGCAACGCCGTGCAATATCGCCAGGCGCTTGGCCGATAGCCCTGGCGTTCGGGTGGTGGCGGGCGTGAACGTGCCGATGTTGTGGCGGGCAGTCAACTACCGGAGCAAGTCGCTGGATGACATGGTGGTGCTGGCGCTTGCCGGTGCCAGCCAGGGTGTCATGCAGGTGGCTGTGTCACGTCCTCAGAACCAGGCGATCAAGCCCAGCACCGATGATTCAATCAACCGTCACCATCAGCAATAAGCTCGGTTTGCATGCCCGGGCCTCTGCCAAGCTCACCAAGCTGGCCGGCAGTTTCCAGAGCGAGGTTCACTTATCTCGCAACGGACGCCGCATCAACGCCAAGAGCATCATGGGCGTGATGATGCTGGCTGCCGGCTTGGGCAGCGATGTGGTTCTGGAGGCCGACGGTGTCGATGAGCAGGCCGCCACGGTCGCGCTATTGGCGCTGATCAACGACAAGTTTGGCGAGGGTCAGTAGCCCGTTCGCTCTGATGCCAGCTGTTGGCGTTGCGGTGCTGGCGCCAGCGGCAAATACCGACCCTGAACCGTGATTCTGGGTGCTGTCGGGGACGCTGGTTCGAAGGCATTCAATCGTTGTCAGTCAACCCCGGCTCCGGGCAAACCCCGCTGTTTGAGCCAGGTTGCCAGTGATTCGCGCTGCTACAGTGCAGTATGAGCATCCAGATGTTTGGCCTGCCGGTCTCGGGTGGTGTGGCTATCGGGCGCGCTGTGTTGGTGGCCTCCAGCAGGGTGGACGTCGCACACTACTTCATTGAGCCCGGAAATGCTGCGGCCGAAGTCACTCGCTTGCGCCACGCACGCGATACCGTTTCAAGCGAACTCACGACACTCAAAAACGACCTGACCAGCGAGGCGCCCCCTGAGTTGGCGGCCTTGCTCGAAGTCCATCTGATGCTGTTGCGTGACCCGATGCTGATCGAGGCCACCAAGCATTGGATCGAGGCGAGGCACTACAACGCCGAGTGGGCTGTGACCGCGCAAACTGAAGTGTTGGCGCGCCAGTTCGATGAAATGGAAGACGACTATCTGCGCGAACGCAAGGCCGACATCGAGCAGGTGGCCGAGCGAGTGCTGCGGGTCTTGGCCAAGGAAGAGTCTTTATTGCCGCAAGTGGTTCACGCCAAAGCCTTCGGAGGCAAAGATCAGCTGGTACTCGTGGCCAACGATATCGCGCCCGCTGACATGCTGCAGTTCAAGGGCAGTGTGTTCATCGGCTTCGTCACGGACGTCGGTGGGCGTACATCGCACACGGCGATTGTTGCCAGAAGCATGGGCATCCCAGCCGTTGTGGGAGCACGCGAAGCCAGTCGCCTGATCCGCCAGGACGACTGGTTGATCATCGATGGCGACACCGGTGTCGTGGTGGTCAACCCCACGCCGATCGTGTTGGAGGAGTACAGGTTCCGCCAGCGACAAAGTGAGCTGGAGCGTGCCAAGCTGCACCGACTGCGCCATATGCCGTCGGTCACGCTCGACGGCCAAGCGATAGAGCTTTTGGCCAACATCGAACTCCCCGCAGATGCCGCCAACGCTTTGGAGGCCGGCGCGGTCGGCGTGGGTCTGTTTCGCAGCGAATTCATGTTCATGAATCGCAACGGTGACCTGCCAGACGAAGACGAGCAGTTCGAAGCCTACCGCGCGGCTGTGCAATCGATGGGTGGATTGCCTGTGACGATCCGCACGGTCGATATTGGCGCCGACAAGCCGCTCGATCGAATGGCCATGCATGAATTACGCCATGAGCATGCACTCAACCCGGCTCTTGGCTTGCGAGCGATACGCTGGAGCCTGTCGGAGCCCGCGATGTTCCGTCAGCAGCTTCGGGCCATTCTGCGCGCCAGCGCGTACGGCAAAGTGCGCGTTCTGATCCCCATGGTCGCGCAACGCGGCGAGATACTCGCCATCATGGAAGCGCTGGCAGGCGCAAGGCAACAGCTGAAGGTCGGCGGCCAAGCCTTCAACCACATCGAAGTGGGTGCCATGATCGAGGTGCCCGCCGCGGCAATGACCATGCCACTGTTGCTGCAGCACTTTGATTTCGTCTCAATCGGGACCAATGACCTGATCCAGTACACCCTGGCGATTGACCGGGCCGATGAGGCCGTCGCCCACCTCTACGACCCGTGGCATCCGGCCGTGCTTGGTCTGATCGCCAATGTGATCGAAGCGGCCAACGCCGCAGGCAAACCTGTCAGCGTTTGTGGCGAGATGGCCGGCGACACAGCGTTCACGCAGTTGCTGTTGGGCTTGGGGCTGCGAAGCTTGTCGATGCACCCGAGTCAGATCTCGGCAGTCAAACAAAGAATCCTGCGCTCAGACAGCGTCAAGCTCGCAAAGGACGCACGCCGCGCCATTGCCAGCGACGACCCTGAGCGAGCCTGGCTGAGTGCAAACGACAAAGCTGGCCCAAGGACAGCAAGCCGTTGATTCCCGGCCAAGCGACCGAGATCGCAAGAGGCGCGCCTCGTCAGCACATCCGGAGCCGTCAGAGCGACCACCACAAGCGAATCCTTCGCCGAAGATTGCCAACAGTCCAAATTCAATGCTATAGTCGTGGGCTTCGCTAGGAACAACGGCCGCAACAAGCAGCTGATGTGAGCAGCAGAGGTCAAGCAAAAAAAGAATGCGTGCAGGCCGGCGAATTCGCAGCGAGCGATCCATAGCAACACCAAGGCTTACGCCTAGGGGAGCGAAAGGAAAAACTAGCGCTTGACAGAGTCGGGAAGGCAGGTCACAATCCCATCTCTTTGCTGCTCTCGAGTGGCAGGCGTCGAAAGACCCAGCTCTTTAACAACTAACAGCCGATAAGCGTGGGCGTGAGAAGGCGAGTGCCAGGTGTCGAAAGACACCAGGTCTCTTGGACCTTAAACGCTCATGGAAGTGAAGTTCACTTCAATTCTTTGAGTAAGTTAACAAGATCGAACTG
>CAMCTC010000081.1 GCA_945878355.1 Bordetella parapertussis
TGATGGAACGACAGACGCTGCTCGGGCGAACAGGCTTGAGTGCGGCACTGCGCGTCGTTGGTGTAGACCTTGGCCAGAGCCTCGACGACGCAGCGGGCCGCCTCGGGGAACTGCTCGGCCACATCGACCACCTGGCGCCGTCCGTGGGCCAGGCAATTCGCCCGGACCACCAACGTTGTGTCACTGTCATCGACGTTGCGTCGGTTGCGCTGGCGATACCCAGCGCCGGCCAACTCAGTCAACAGGTAGCAAGAAGGTATTGGGCCGTCCTCGGCCAGTCGGTCAGCCGGACACCACCCGCCATGTTCAAGTCGGTTGTCGATGGCCCAGTCCAGGGCGGCACGGTCCGCGCCAGTCTGCCCGCCGGAAACAAGCCGTCGAACAGACGCGAGGCTCTTGAAGGTGGTGATGTTGTTCTGCATGGTGGCGTACTCGCATTTTGAGGGTGCTGGTCACCTTGTCTGGGCCAGTTCGACTGGCGCGTGCTAAACGGAAGCCACTTTCGCCACCTCATCGGTTCGGGGCTTGTTGGTGGTGGCAGTCACCGACAGATGACCGGCGCTCCTGTCTGACGCTGGTCTGTTGTGCCGACGGTGGTCCTGACCTGATGGTCACCGGCCGGGGCCTTGGTGTCCCAGGGCAAGGCGAGCTCGGGCTGTACGTTCCCACATAGCCCGACGCCATCAGGTTGGGCTGGCGCTGCTCACTGGCTCGGCCGGCAGCGCAGGCGATGCGCTACCGCCGCGCGGGGCTGCGGAACATCCCACACCAACACTGGCCAACGGGACAACCTTCCGTTGCCCTAATTGCCGGGCGCATGGCGGTAGCCGAGGCCGTTCATGCACTCGACAAATCGGGCCTCGTGCGACACACCTTCCAGCATCACCATCATGGCGCCCAATCCGCCCTGCCTACTGCCGAGCATCCTTCCAGCACTGTCCATATTCTCGTCACTGATGCCGTTTGCCGCGTAGTTTGCGCAGATTGGATGGTCAACTTCGAACTGTTGCTGGCTCCTGCCTCGGCTCGACTAATAAGCAACGGATGCATCCTATTCGAATTGCAGTCCACACTAGGCCGCAGCGATCCGAAGGTCACTATCCGCTAAGCCCACCTGTCGGCGAAGGCACGGCAAGAGGCGGCCAACGCAGGATCGGTGATGGTGCCGAGAGCTAACCTCAAAGCGGCATAACCCTAAATAGAAGCGACTGCCCAGGCAGGCAGACTGTCTGCTCGGGAATCCCCGGAGCCGCTGACCCTGCGGTCGATATCGGTATCGCTGGGGTTCGGTGAACCTTCGTACCTTGGCGTGAAACACGACAGTATTTTGGGCCCGCCTTAGCCTCGCTGGGCCGAGCGCCGGCACGGTGGATTGGCGAGACGCACTTGCGCACTTTCGAATGCAGGTAGAGAATGTGCTGGCTGAACCTGTTGGCTAATGAGCGCGGTGATCCCGAGAAAACTCATCAATCCGCCGTGTTCATCGATCAACCAGGAGACATATATGATTCGGTCGATTTTCCGGAGTGCGGTGGTCTGTGGCGCGCTGATCTGCAGCGTGTTTCTCCCCCCTGTGGCTCATGCCCAGCAAGTTACCGCCAAACCCCAGTACGGGGGCCATCTCGCTGTAGGAACCATTCACCTCACGATCTCCGCACTAACGTGGGACACGGCCGACTGGAACTGGAAACTGAACCATGACCAGGGACCTTATGCCGAGATGTTGTTTGCCGCCGATCTATCCAAGTCCAAGCGCTTAGGTGGCAAGTTTGAGTTTTATGCCGATGCTTGGCTGCCCAACGACGGCATGCGCGGCGAACTCGCCGAGAGTTGGAAGTGGCTTGACAACCCGACCCGGGTTGAGGTCAAACTGCGCAAAGGCGTGATGTTTCCCGAAAAGCTGGGCGTCATGGCCTCGCGCGAACTGGTCGCTGATGACGTGGTGTGGAGTCACGAGAAATTGATCAAGAGCCCCAAGGCCTTGAGAGGCTATTTCGATCACATCGTCAAGGTCGAAGCGATCGACAAGCACACCGTTTTGTACACATTAAAGGGTTACAACGCTGAGTTTGAGTTTCGCTCAGGTTACGGGCACTATGCGCTGATCCAGCCAAAGGAGGTTGCGACCGCTGGCGCGAGCAACTGGAAGAACCATGTCGGCTCGGGCCCATTCATGCTGACCGATCATGTGAGCGGCAATTCGAGCACATATCTCAAGAACTCGGTCTACTGGGACAAAGAGAGTGTTGGCGGCCAGTCCTATAAATTGCCGTTCATAGACAAGCTCTCATATCACACGATCAAAGACGAGTCTTCACAACATGCGGCGCTGCGCACAGCCAAGATCGACATCTTGGAAGCCATCCGCTGGTCAGCGGTGGACGAGTTGAAGAAGAATGTTCCGAGCCTGCAATGGCACCGCTGGATTGCCACCGGCGGCAACTTTCTTGCGATGCGCACCGACGTCAAACCCTTTGATGACGTCCGTGTCCGCCGCGCGCTAAACATGGCGGTCAACAAGGTCGAGGTCGTCAAGGAGTTCTACGGCGGCAATGCCGAACTCTTCGCCTATCCAATGCATCCGGACTTCCTCGGTTACTTTGAGCCTTTGTCGGCGATGCCCGAGTCGGTAAAGGAGCTCTACACCTACAACCCTGAAAAAGCGAAGAAGTTGCTCGCCGATGCTGGTTATCCGAACGGATTCACATTCAAGGTCCAGGTATGCGCGTGCAGCCCGACCAATCTTGAGCTCGTTCCGCTGATCGCGGCCTACCTCGAGAAGGTGGGCGTGAAGATGCAGATCCAGCCAATGGAGTACGGCGCGTTCTTGTCGGCGATGACCACCAAGTCCCATGCGCCCGGGTACTACATGGGTAGTGGGCACACCAACCCGACCCGCAGCCTAAACAAGAGCTTCATCACCGGGGAGGCGTGGAATGCAGCCAATTTCAGTGATCCTGCCTATGACGCGAAGATGAATGCGGCGATGGCCGAACGCGATGAACCCAAGCGCCAGCAGATGCTCAAAGACATGACACGCGAGATCATCGACAAGGCGCCCTATATTTGGATGCCAATCGAGTATCGGTATACGGCTTGGTGGCCTTGGGTCAAGAACTATGGCGGTGAGTTGCGTGCCGGCTCGGAGCGGCCCGGGCCAATATATGCCAGGATCTGGCTTGATCAGGCGCTCAAGCAGAAGATGGGTTTCAAGTGAAGCTGATCTGTCCGGTGCGCGCCGTGCCCTTGGCCGCACCCGCTATCACGCACCATGTGTGATGGCAAATTCCACCCGGAACGGGACTGAGCCGGTTCGCAGACAGGGTGCGCGGGCTCGCGCCATGAAGCCTAGGCGGAGGCGGGCATCAACAGTCCATCACCAAACGCGATCAGCGGTCCATCGAATTGGGTGATCACACGCATACGTCGTCCTGCGGCGAGCCTCTCAAGCGAATGTGGCTTTGCGGCTTGATCCCCACGGGGGGCGGCCAGCTTCGCCCGGCCTTGGGGCGCTCAGGACGTCACAGAAACTCCGGCTTTATCTTGGCCGCCTCGTTGGCGAGCTTGGTCAGTCGGGTGGCCTGTCCTATGACGAAATCACGGATCTGTGCTGCGAAGGCGCGCTCACCGTCGTCGATGTAGTCGTCCGCCCAAGCCTGTGCCGGCGCGTGTTCCACCGCCAGCTTTGCCAGTCGCGCAGCTTCGCGTTTAAGTAGATTCCTGTCGACCCCGCATCGCTGCGCAAAGTCGGCCAGCTGAAACGCCCCTACCTCGTCCAGCGAGAACGCATCGCCCCAGGCCATAGCTAACTCGTGGTCGATGCCTGCGTACTGCACCACACTGACTAGGTCATACCAAGGGGCCGGGTCGAGCCCCTCGCGACGCACGAAGAACGAGAAGTTCTTGCCATGCGCGTCGCAGTTCCCAATCAGGAACTGGAACAAGGACCACCGGAGCAGGGTCATGCGTGCCACGGCCTTGTTGACGGTCTGCTCGACGCGCTCGAACAGCATTTCGAAGCTCACGCCCTCCCGGACGTTGCGGAGTTGCTGGCTAATCCCCAGGTTCCGCTCGTACTTGTAGCTCTCGGGCAGGTCCGAGGCCTGACAGGCGTCGATGATGTGCAGTCGCTGTACGGTGGGCTCGTTGGCGCCATCCGCGACAACTTTCTCGACAACTCGGTCGAAGCGGCGGACGACGAGTACCGGCCTCGGTGTCCGATAGATGCCGACCTCCGCGACGGGCAGCTTCATGCGCCGCGCCAAGGACATGCAGAAGTGCTCGTTGACGACCAGATGGGGCGTCACCTGACGCGCGGTGTCGGGTTTGAGGATGTGCGTTGATGCTAAGGGCGGCTCGACCAGGAACAGACGTCCTCCGTCGCCCAGCGGGCGGTCGAGGTAGACCATCAACTTGTCTTGCACGCCCGCAATCGACATGCGGACCTTGCCATCCCAGACGGCCAGCGGAATCTGGTCGCGCGCGGCGATTCGTTTATCCAGTTCTTCGCGGGTCACTTCACGCGGCGGCTTGGCGGCGACGACGGGCGGCACTTCATCCGAGCGCCAGAACCGGAACGCCCCGGTGGTCTCGGTCCCGAGTGCGCTGATGAGCGCGTAGATATTCGACTTGGAAACGCGGTAGGTCGTGGCCGTGATGTCGAGCGCGCGGCCCTCGGGCAGCAGGTTCTCCACGAAGCGCTTCACGGCGCCGACGGCATAGCCGCCTGCCGAGGGCTGGAAGGGCAGCGCAGGCGACAGCGGAAACGCCCCGGGCGCGGTGACCCAGTCTGCGTCGTAGTCCAACGACCACCGGTCGTTCAGGGCTTCGTAGCCTAGCGTCGCGACCTTCTGGCCGTCGGCCCAGAGCTTGAGCGCATGCGGCGCGACTGAGGCTTCGGGGGCTGAGCCGACGGCCGAGTTCATGGCTGCTCCGGACGCTCGGCACGCGAGACGGACTGCATCGTCGGATGGTCCTTGGGTCCAAGCAGGAGTGCGAGCCCTAGGCTGTCCAAGACCGCCAGCAGTTTGTCCAGGCGCACGGAGCCCTTGCCGTTCTCGAGGCGAGAGAGCAGGTCGACGGAGACGCCGCTCAGAGAGGCCGCATCATCAATGCGCAGCGACTGTGCTCGACGACGGCCTCGGATGACCGGACCAAGGGGACTCGCGGCTGTGATGCGCAGGAGCACGGGTGTGACGGGGAGGTTGGAAGACATTTCGGAATTACCGGGATGAAGGCCTTCGAGTCGACATCGAAGGGTGAATTTCTTGAATTCCGAAATTATTCCATCTCTGAGTCTTTACCGCCCTGTAATTTAGTAAATTCCGAAATTCACACCCTGCCCCCGGTCTTTGCCAATCTCGCACCTTAAATTCCGAAACACGCTTGCATGCCATGCAACAGCGCCGGCGAGGCCGGATAGAGTTTCGGGCGGTGTAGCCACCCTGTAGCCAAGTTCCAGAAGTGGTGGTGACCACGGCGACGTTGCCGAGCTTGATGCGACTGTCGCCGCCATCACCAACATCGCATTGGGCGTGACTGTCGCGAAGCACCATCAGGCCAGCAGCACCTGAGACGGTGCTCCGTGCGCCGGACAGCCACCGACTGGGTGATGAGCGAACTGCTGCTGCCCACAGGTAGATGGTGGCCCGGGAGCGGGGCGATGATGTTTCGCACCATTCCGACTCCCTTGTGGCCGAACGCAATGTTGGGCTTGTCGAGAGCGAACAGTCCAGTCGAGTTCGGCGAACGGTCAGTGCTGCCTTTGCCGGATGTATGGTGCTGAATGAAACCGCAATCTGATAAAATTGCATGCTACGGACATCGGCAACTGTGCTCAGCCTGCCAGTCCTTGGCTTAGGCAGGTTTCCAATCAGATGGCTGCCCGCCCTGTTTGCCCCTCTGGAGCCCCATGATCACTTACAAATGCTTGGTCAATGGCACGATCGATGTGCCCACCCGTGCCCAGGTGGTGGCCGGTCTCACCCGCATCAACGCCGAGCACTTCGGCCTCAGCCCAGCGGGGTTGGCGGTCGAGTTCACTGAAGTGGTGCCCGGCATGTGGTTCACCGGCGGTCTGCCCTCGCGGGGCTCGATGGTGCTGGGCAGCGTGCCGCCGGGTACCAGCCAGCCCGCTCGGGTCGATCTGATGGCAGCGGTCTGCCGGATGTTCAGCGATGTGACCGGTGCGTCTTACGATGATGTGATGGTGGTGGCCGCGGACCCCGGTACCCGGTCAGCTTGAGCATCAAACCCTGTCTGCCTCAAGGATCGATATGCCCCTCTACCGCTGCACGACCCCTGCCGGTGCGCTGAACGACGCACAGCGCGCTGCCATTGCGCAGGCGATCACCGATATCCACTGCGACCTGACGGGCGCTCCACCCACCTTCGTCCATGTGCAGTTTCATCACCAGCCTGCGCCTGCCGACGGGCCGGCTGTCCGCCTGCACGGTGGCATCCGGGCCGGTCGTCCGCCCGAGCTCAACGATGCACTGATTCGCCGCTGTGTGGAATCGGTGGCGCGGATCGCCGGTGTGCCCGGGCAGGGGGTCGTGATGCGCACATCGACGACGCAGGCGTCGTGGATTCTGGAGGGCGGACGGGTGCTGCCAGAACCGGGTGAAGAAGAGGCCTGGCTGGCGGGGCACGGCTGACGGCCGGAGGCGGTCAGCCCCCGCCGCAACTTAAACGCCAGTCTCGGCCCCAGACCGTACCAGCAGCACCGGCACCGTGGCGGTCCTGAGCACTTGCTCTGCGTCGCTGCCCAAGAGCATGCGTCCCACGCCGCGCCGACCATGCGTGCCCAGCACGATCAGGTCGGCGGGCCATTCGGCCACCTCCTTGACAACGCGGTCGCTCAAGCGGCCGTCGAAGCTGTCGTAAAGCCTTGTATCCGTCGCAATGCCTGCGGCTTCGACCCGCTTGCAGGCCTCATCGAGAATGCGCTGGCCGTTCTTGCGCAGCAGGTCGAACACGTCCGCTGTCATCGCACCCATGGTGTCGCCGCTCAAGATCATGGGCATGTCATCCACCACGTGTAGCAAGCGCAATTTGGCGCCGGTCAGGCGGGCCAGCTGCATCGCTTCATTGAGCCCCGCATCGGACGTGGCGCTGCCGTCGACAGGGACGAGGATACGTTGGTACATGGCAATTCGCTCCGAAATGGCTGGGCTTGCAAACCGATGAACCCAGTCTCGCCGGGCTGGGGTCAGTCGTCTTGATATGAGTCAATCGAGAGCTACGGCAGGCCGCAGCGTGCGCTGGTGCTTGCCCAGAGCAGGAGACTGCGCAGGCGCCGGCACGGTCCGTGCATCATCGCGCTGTTCTCCAACTCCCCAGGATCACCGCCATGCCCAAACTCCGAGACCGCCAGACGTCCCGCTCCAATGCGCTGCAGCCGCTTTGTGCTGGCTCGACCTGGGGTCGGGTCGCATGAGCGCGCACCACTTGGCCGCCAGCGTCGAGACTTGCCATTGGGGCCTGTTCGACGCCAAGTACCCGCCGGTGCTGCGCGTCGCCAGCGGCGACTCGCTGACGGTCGACACGGTCAGCGGCGGCCCCGATGCGCTGCCGCCGGCGGGCTTCCATGTGCCGCCCGAACTGCTCGAGATCCATGCCCGCAGCGCGCGCAGCCTGCCGGGCCATATCTTGACCGGGCCGATCTACGTCGAGGGCGCCGAGCCGGGCGACACGCTCGAGGTCCGCATCCTCGACGTGCGTCTGCGCCAGGACTGGGGCTACAACATGATCCGGCCGCTCGCCGGCACACTGCCCGGCGAGTTCGACCAGTACCGCATGGTCAACATCCCGCTCGACGCCGAGCGCCAGACCGCGCGCATGCCTTGGGGCCTGGACTTGCCGCTGCACCCTTTCTTCGGCGTGATGGGCGTGGCGCCGCCGGCGCATTGGGGCCGCATCAGCACCATCGTGCCGCGCGCGCACGGCGGCAACCTCGACAACAAGGAGCTCGGCCCGGGCAGTTCGCTCTACCTGCCGGTGCATGTGCCGGGCGCGTTGTTTTCTTGCGGCGACGGCCATGCGGCTCAGGGCGACGGTGAGGTCTGCACCACCGCGATCGAGACCGCCTTGCAGGGCCGCTTCGAGCTCGTGCTGCACAAGCGCTTGCCCACCGCGCCGGGCTTGGCCTACCCGCGGGGCGAGACGCCCACCCACTGGATCACGATGGGCATGGACCCCAGTCTGGACCAATGCCTGGCGATCGCGCTGCGCGACATGATCGTCTTGCTGGGCGAGCGTGGCGGGCTGTCGCGCGAGGACGCCTACATGCTGTGCAGCCTGGCGGTGGACTTCCGCGTCACCCAAACCGTCAACACCCACCGCGGCGTGCACGCGATGCTGCGCAAGTCGCTGCTGGCCTGAACTTGCCCAAGGACGGCTTGCCCTGGGACGTCTCAGCGACGTCCCAGCGACGTCTAAGCCGAAAAGCGCGTCAGCAGCTCACCGGCCCTAGGCGCGGCCGCGAGCAGCCCCGCGCTGTCAGCCACCTGTTGTCCGTTGACCCAGACGCTGTGCACCCCGACCGCGTCGGTTGTCAGGCGGGCCGCGCCGCCGGGCAGGTCGAAGACCCTGCGCTTGGGGCCGCGGCCGACGGTGGCCGGATCGAACAGCAGCAGGTCAGCCGCGTGGCCGGTGCGGATCAGGCCGCGATCGATCAAGCCGAAGATCTGCGCCGGCTGGCTGGTGAGCTTGCGCACCGCTTCGCTCAGCGTCATCAAGCCCAGGTCGCGCGCCCAGTGGCCCATCAGGTGCAGGCCAAAGCCGGCGTCGTTGAAGAAGGTCAGGTGCGCGCCAGCGTCGCTCAGGCTGACGAGGCTGTGCGGGTGCATCAGCATCCGGCCCACCGCCGCCTCGTCGGAGTTGAGCAATTGAGCGGTGAAGACGGTGCGCAGTTGCTCGGCCAGCGCCAGGTCGAGCATCACGTCCAGCGGGTCGCGGCCTTCGCTGCGGGCGATCTCGGCGATGCTGCGCTGCTCAAGATGGGCCTGGGCGGGGGTGACGGTTTCCACCACCTGCACCTTGTCCCATTCGCCGTTGAACAACCGAAAGCTCGCGGGGGCCGCCAGCTCGGCGCGCACGCCGTCTCGAAAGTCGCGGCTCGCCAGCACCGCCATCAGCGCGTCGCCGTGCTGGCCGAGCGCGGGCTGCCAGCTCTGCAAGCCTTCGACCGGGTAGGCCGACTGCAGCGTGAAATCCATCGTCAGCGGGCAGCACGAGACCTGGCCGATCAGCCCATGGCCGCGCGCATTGGCCGCGCTGATCGCGTCCAGGTCCTTGAACACCGATTGCGGGCTGGTGCTGTTGTGCAGCAGCGCTGCCACCATCACCGGTCGGCCGCTGTCGGCGGCCAGGGATTCGAGGAAAGCCACCGCCGTCTGGCCGCCCTTGGTCAGCATGAAGACGCCACCACCGCCTTCGCCCATCGCCATCACCAGCGCATGCATCTCGCGCTCATCGGCCAATCGAGACGGCATCGGCCGGCCGCCTTCGCCGTTGTGCGCGGGCGAGGTGCTGCTGGCAAAGCCGACCGCGCCGGCCTGCATCGCTTCGCGCACGAGGGCCTGCATCTGCGCGATCTCCGAGTCGCTGGCCACGCGGGTCGACGCGTCGTCGCCCATCACATAGGTTCGAACGCTGCTGTGGCCGATGTAGGCGGCGATGTTGACCACCGCGCCTTGACGCCGCAGCTGGGCCAGGTATTCGGGGAAGGTCTCGAAGTCCCAGGCGATGCCTCGACGCAGGGCGTCCAGCGACATGCCTTCGACCTGGGTCAGGTTGCGCATCGTGATCTCGCGGTGCTGCGGCTTGCACGGCGCGATCGTGAAGCCGCAGTTGCCGATTACCGCAGTCGTCACGCCCAGTGCCGGCGATGGCCGCACCTGCGGGTCCCAGGTGATCTGGGCGTCGAAGTGGGTGTGGCTGTCGATGATGCCGGGCATCAGCGCCAGGCCTTGTGCGTCTATGGTTTCGTGGGCCGACACGTCGAGCGCGGGGCCGATCGCGGCGATGCGGCCGCCGGCCACCGCCACATCCTGGATCACGGGGGCCTGCCCGGTGCCGTCGAAGACCAGCGCGTTGCGTATCAGCAGTTGATGCATCTTGTCTTCCTGTCGGGTCGCGTGAAGGGTTCAGGCTGGCGCTCGGTTTTTGGACCCAGGCACCGGTTCGGCCGGCCGGCGCGCCAGCAACTCGCCCGATATCGCCTCGTAGGCCGCAGCCACGCGCAGCAAAGCGGCGTCACCCTGCGGTCTGCCGATCAGTTGCAAGCCCGCCGGCCAGCGGCCGTTGGCGTGGAATCCTGCCGGCAGGCTGATCGCCGGCAGGCCTGCGAAGGTGGCGTAGAGCGTGCTCTCCATCCAGCGGTGGTAGGTGTCCATGGCCCTGCCGGCGATCGTCTGCGGCCAGCGCTGCTCCACCGCAAACGGCCAGACTTGTGTCACCGGCAGCGCCAGCACGTCGAAGCGCTCGAACAGCCCCAGCAAGTGGCTGTGGAAGGCCGTGCGCACCTCGCTGGCCTGCATGAATTCGGTGAAGCCCAGGCCTTGCGCGGTGTCGTATTCCCACAGCGCCTCGGGCTTGATCTGGTCACGCGTGGCGCCGGGCCGGGCCAGCAGTGCGGCAACCTTGGGCGCGACCAGCGCACGGCGCCAGACCAGCCACGCGGCCCACAGTCGGTCGGGGTCAAAGCCCAGCGCAGTCGGCTCGACCTGCGCGCCTTCGGCAGCGCAGCGCTGTAGCGCGCCCTCTAACACCGGCAGCAGGCCTTCGTCCATCGCCAGGTGGCCGGCCAGGTCACCCAGCCAGCCCACGCGCAGGCCGCGCAGCGCTCCGGCCTCGCCCTCAGCCAGAAAACTTTGCGGGCCTTGGGCGATCGACAAGGGCGCGCGCGGGTCGTGGCCGGCTTGGGTGCCGAGCAGCAGCGACAGGTCGCGCACGCTTCGCGCCATCGGTCCGTCGGTGCCGAGCTGGGCCACAAAGGTGTCGGCGGCCGGCCAGGTCGGCACCCGACCCTGGCTGGGTCGCATCCCAAAGACATGGCCCCAGGCCGCCGGGTTGCGCAGCGAACCCATGAAGTCCGACCCGTCGGCCACTGGCAGCAAGCGATGCGCCAGCGCCACTGCCGCTCCACCGCTGCTGCCGCCAGCGCAGACGCTGGCGTCCCAGGCGTTGGCGGTGGCGCCGAACAAGCGGTTGAAGGTGTGCGAGCCCAGGCCGAGTTCAGGGATGTTGGTCTTGCCGATCACGATGCAGCCCGCTGCTTTCACTCGCGCGCAGGCCACGCTGTCCATTGCCGGCAGCACATCCTTGAGCAAGGGGCTGCCAACCGTGCTGGGGAAACCCAGCGCATGCCCGGTGTCCTTGATCGCCTGCGGCAGGCCGTGCAGCCAGCCGCGCGACCGGCCCTGGGCCAGTTCGGCGTCGCATTGGTCGGCCTGACGCAGCAGCGACTCATCGGGCGCGAGGTTGACGATCGCGTTGAGCGTTGGGTTCAGGCGGTGAATTCGCGCCAGGTAGGCTTGCATCACCTCGCGGCAGGAGACACGGCGGGCGTGGATCTCGGCGGACAGTTGATGGGCGTCGAGGTCGGTGAGGTCTGAGGCGGGCATCGGTGGTATGTCTCGTGGCTGGCGATCGTCGGTTTCAGCGATCGTGGCGATGGGAAGGGTTCCGGGGTGGAGGGCTTGATTTTGCAGTGCGGCGCCGCTGGTGTCGGGCCGAACCGCTAGCATCGCATGAAGCCCGGCTTGCTATTGGCTGCGCGAGAAGCTCGTTGCCGGTTTCGCTGGCCGGCCATCACAGCATTGCGGGCCGCCTCAACATCTTGGAGACATCGATGAATCCTGCTCCGCAAGTCCCCGTCAACGGTATGTCGCTGGTCCACGGCGCGACCGACCATCCGCTGTCCGAGGACACCGTCCACGCGCTGCTGGCCAGTGCCGCGCAGCGCTGGCCCCAGCGCGAGGCCGCAGTGTTCGTCGAGCAAGGCTTGCGCTGGACCTGGGCCGAGTTGCTGCAGCAAGTCGAATGGGCGGCAGCCGGTTTCCTGGCCTTGGGTGTCAAGACGGGTGACCGGGTCGGGATGTGGTCGCCGAACCGGGCCGAGTGGCTGGTGACGCAGTTCGCTACCGCGCGCATTGGCGCGATCCTGGTCAACATCAACCCGGCCTACCGCTTGTCAGAGCTGGAGTACACACTCAACAAAGCCGGTGTCGGTGTGCTGGTCAGCGCCGCCGCCTTCAAGTCCAGCGACTACCTTGGGATGCTGCAGACCCTGGGCGTGTGCGCTGCCGGCGCCGGCCCGCGCTTGCCGCTGCTGCGCGCGGTGGTGCGGCTGGGCGACGAGCCCAGCGCCGGCATGGTCAACTGGTCGCAGCTGATCGCGTCCGGCAAGACCCGGGTCGATGCGCTGCCGCCAGAGAGTGACCTGAGCTGTTTCGACGCGATCAACATCCAGTTCACCAGCGGCACCACGGGTGCGCCCAAGGGCGCGACGCTGACCCACCACAACATCGTCAACAACGGGCGTGCGATCGGCGACTGCATGCACCTGACCGAGCACGACAGCCTGTGCATCCCCGTGCCGCTGTACCACTGCTTTGGCATGGTGCTGTCAGTGCTGGCCTGCGTGGCCAAGGGCTCGAAGATGGTGTTTCCGGGCGAGGGTTTCGACGCCCGGGCCACGCTGGCGGCGGTGGCGACCGAGCGCTGCACCGCGCTGCACGGCGTGCCGACGATGTTCATCGCCGAGCTCGACCATCCCGATTTCGCCAGCTTCGACCTCGGCTCGCTGCGCACCGGCATCATGGCCGGCGCACCCTGCCCGATCGAGGTGATGCGCCGGGTCCAGAGCGACATGCACATGGGCGAAGTGACGATTTCCTACGGCATGACCGAGACCAGCCCGGTCTCGTTCCAGAGCGCGACCGACGACCCGCTGGGCAAACGCGTGACCACCGTCGGCCGGGTGTTGCCGCATCTGTCGGTCAAGGTCGTCGACCTCGACGGCCAGGTGGTGCCGGTCGGCCAGACCGGCGAGCTCTGCACCCGTGGCTACTCGGTGATGCAAGGTTATTGGGACGACCCCGAGCGCACTGCAGACTCGGTGCGCGACGGCTGGATGCACACCGGCGACCTCGCGACGATCGACGCCGAGGGCTACGCCAACATCGTCGGCCGGGTCAAGGACATGGTGATACGGGGCGGTGAGAACGTTTACCCGCGCGAGGTCGAGGAGTTCTTGTTCACCCATCCCAAGGTGGCGGCGGTTCAAGTCTTCGGCGTGCCCGACGTGCGCTTCGGCGAGGCGCTGTGCGCCTGGATCATCACCCGCACCGGCATGGTCTGCACCGAGGCCGAAATTCTCGACTTCTGCCGCGACCAGATCGCGCACTACAAGGTGCCCAAGTACTTGCGCTTCGTCGACGAGCTGCCGATCACCGTGACTGGCAAGCCGCAGAAGTTCCTGATGCGCGAGGCGATGATGCGCGAGCTGGGGCTGAGCCAGATCAGCACGGCTTGAGCGGGCCGGCCGAAGCCGGCCGCCCCCTGGGGATCAAGCCGCAAAGCCACATTTGCTTGAGAGCGCGCCGGCCTGGCGGGGCAGAATTCGCGCTCCAACCGTCCACCGAATGAACTGCATGCCCATCCAAGCCGCCATCGTCGACCTCGACGGCACCCTGGTCGACACCGTCGGCGATTTCGATGTCGCGCTCAATGCGACGCTCGGCGAGCATGGCTTGCCGCGAGTGGACCGGGGATTCATCGAACGCACAGTGGGCAAAGGCAGCGAGCACCTGATCCGCTGCACCTTGGCCGAGGTCGACGCCGACCCCGATCTCTACGAGTCGGCGTGGCAGGCCTACCAGCGCCATTACCAGTCGATCAACGGGCTGCACTCGGTCGTCTACCCTGGCGTGGTCGAGGGCCTGCGCCGGCTGCTCGATGCCGGCTGGGCGCTGGCTTGTCTGACCAACAAGCCCGGCGCCTTCGCCAAGCCGCTGCTCGCCGCCAAGGGGCTTGACGGCTACTTCAGCCAGGTCTTCGGCGGCGATGCGTTCGCGCGCAAGAAGCCCGACCCGCTGCCCTTGTTGCAGACCTGCCTCGCGCTGGGCAGTCTGCCCGGGCGCACGCTGATGATCGGCGACTCCAGCAACGACGCCCAGGCCGCTCGTGCCGCAGGTTGCCCGGTCGTGCTGGTGAGCTATGGCTACAACCACGGCTTGCCGGTGGCCGGTGTCGGTGCCGACGCGGTGATCGATCGCCTCGACGCGCTGGTGCCGGGTGTCTGGCCGGCCTGATTGCTTGGCCGAAGTCTCGGGTCGCTGAGTGGCCTGCGGGCCGGCTGATAAACTCGAAATCATGTCGATCGTGCAGCGGATCCAGAGGCAGCAGATGCCAGGCGAGCAGACCTCCAGGTCCGCCAGCCGGGGAGCTTGGCCCTGGCGACCCTCGCCTTTGGCTCACTGACGTCTCTGGCAGCCGCCGGCCCGGCCCACGAATCCGCCGCCCGCGCAGCGCGCCACCCGGACAGGGCATCCACCGCAGCGCCCGACCGTCCAGCCTGACCACCGTATCGTCTGCCTGCGCGCCCTGTGCGCCAGCATCCAGGAGTTGCCCGACGTGATCACCGAACTCGAGTTCAAGAGCCTTGCCGCGCAAGGCTTCAACCGCATCCCGCTGCTCAGCGAGGCCTTCGCCGACCTCGAGACGCCGCTGTCGCTCTACCTCAAGCTCGCAGGCGGCGCCAAGCACAGCTTTCTGCTCGAGTCGGTGGTCGGCGGCGAGCGTTTTGGCCGCTACTCCTTCATCGGCCTGCCGGCGCGAACCCAGCTGCGCGCCACCGGCAGTGCTTCGGGCAGCGTCACCGAGGTTGTCACCGACGGCGCGGTGGTCGAGACCCACGCCGGCAACCCGCTGGACTTCATCGAGGCCTACCAGTCGCGCTTCAAGGTCGCGCTGCGCCCCGGTTTGCCGCGCTTTTGCGGCGGGCTGGCTGGCTACTTCGGCTACGACGCGGTGCGATTCATGGAGCCCAGGCTGGCTGCGACGCACAAGCCCGGTGGCCTCGACACGCCCGACATCTTGCTGCTGCAGACCGAGGAGCTGGCGGTGATCGACAACCTGTCGGGCCGGCTCTACCTGATCGTCTACGCCGACCCGACCCGGCCCGAGGCCTATTTCAAGGCCAAGCGCCGGCTCACCGAACTCGGCGACAAGCTGCGCTATTCGGTCACCGCGCCGCCGGTCAAGCGCGGGCCGTCCTACGCGGTCGAGCGCGAGTTCGACAAGCCCGCCTATATCGAGGCCGTGCTCAAGAGCAAGGAGTACATCGCCGCCGGCGACATGATGCAGGTGCAGATTGGCCAGCGGCTGAAAAAACGCTACACCGAGAGCCCGCTGAGCCTTTACCGCGCGCTGCGCTCGCTCAACCCCAGTCCGTACATGTATTTCTACGACATGGGCGACTTCCAGATCGTCGGCGCGTCGCCCGAGATCCTGGTGCGCCACGAGCACACGCCCGAGGGCGACAAGATCACGATCCGCCCGCTCGCCGGCACCCGCCCGCGCGGCACCTCGCCCGAGAACGACAAGGCCACTGAGGCCGACCTGCTGGCCGACCCGAAAGAGCGCGCCGAGCACCTGATGCTGATCGACCTGGCGCGCAACGACATCGGTCGCATCGCCAAGACCGGCTCGGTCAAGGTGACCGAGGCCTTTGCGGTCGAGCGCTACTCGCATGTGATGCACATCGTCAGCAACGTCGAGGGCATGCTCAAGGACGGCGTCAGCAACATGGATGTGTTGCGAGCCACCTTCCCGGCCGGCACCTTGACCGGCGCGCCCAAGATCCGGGCGATGGAGGTGATCGACGAACTCGAGCCGGTCAAGCGCGGCATCTACGGCGGCGCCTGCGGTTACCTCAGCTTTGCCGGCGACATGGACGTGGCGATCGCGATCCGCACCGGCATCGTGCAGAACCAGACCCTCTACGTGCAGGCCGCGGCCGGCGTGGTCGCCGACTCGATTCCCGAGATGGAATGGGCCGAGACCGAGCACAAGGCAAGGGCGCTGATCCGCGCTGCCGAACTTGTGGAAGAGGGGTTTTGATGCCCTCAAGCTCATTTCATTCGCGGACCGCTGAGGGGGCGCACGCATCCTATTTCGCGGCCCTGCAGGAGGTATGACATGCTGCTGATGATCGACAACTACGACAGCTTCACCTTCAACCTAGTGCAGTACTTCGGCGAGTTGGGCCAGGACGTCAAGGTGCTGCGCAACGATGAGATCACGGTCGAGCAGATCGCAGCGCTCAAGCCCGACCAGTTGGTGCTCTCGCCCGGGCCTTGCTCGCCGGCTGAGGCGGGAGTCTGCGTGCCGGCGATCCAGGCCTTGATGGGCAAGCTGCCGATCCTGGGCGTTTGCCTGGGGCACCAGAGCATCGGTGCGGCGCTTGGCGGCAAGATCGTCCGCGCCCAGCGCCAGATGCACGGCAAGGCCAGCACCTTGAGCACTGACCAGCAAGGTGTCTACCTCGGCCTGCCCAAGGAGTTCAGCGTGATTCGATACCACTCGCTGGTGATCGAGCGCGAGACCTGCCCGAAGGCGCTGGTGGTCACCGCGACCTCGGAGGACGGCGAGATCATGGGTGTTCGCCACCGCGAACTGGCAGGCACCGCGACGCCGCTCGAAGGGGTGCAGTTCCACCCTGAATCCATCCTGTCCGAGCATGGTCATGCGATGCTGCGCAACTTTCTCAACCTGAGGGCTTGATCATGAGTGCCAGCACGGTTTCCTACGGTTCGGCGGTTCCGGCTGCTTTCGGCGGCGGTTTGGTCGACCTGCGCAGCGACACGGTCACCCGGCCGACTGCAGCGATGCGTCAAGCGATGGCCGGCGCGGCGGTCGGCGACGACGTGTTCGGCGATGACCCGACTGTCAACGCCTTGCAGCAGCGCATCGCCGCGCTGCTGGGTTTCGAGGCGGCGCTGTTCATGCCCAGCGGCACCGCCAGCAACCTGTGTGCGCTGCTGGCGCACTGCGGTCGCGGCGACGAGTACATCGTCGGCCAATTGGCGCACACCTACCGCTACGAAGGCGGTGGCGGCGCGGTGCTGGGCGGGATCCAGCCGCAGCCGATCACCCAGCAGCCCGACGGCACGCTGTCGCTGGCCGAGGTCGAAGCCGCGATCAAGCCCGACGACCCGCATTTCGCCCGCAGCCGGCTGCTGTGCCTGGAAAACACCTGGAATGGCAAGGTGCTGACACAGGATTACCTCGAGCAGGCCACCGCGCTGGCGCGTCGACACGGCCTGAGCAGCCACCTGGACGGCGCGCGCTTGTTCAACGCGGCGGTGGCCAGTGGATCGACCGCCGGCGCGATCGCCAGCCTGTTCGACAGTGTCTCGGTCTGTTTCAGCAAGGGCTTGGGCGCGCCGATCGGCTCGGCGCTGTGTGGCTCGCGCGAGTTCATTGCCCGGGCTCACCGCATCCGCAAGCTCACCGGCGGCGGCATGCGCCAGGTCGGCCTGCTGGCGGCCGCGGCGATGCACGCGCTCGACCACCATCTCGACCGGCTCGCCGACGACCATGTGCTGGCGCGGCGCCTTGCCGATGGCTTGGCCGCTTTGCCCGGCATCGCAGTGACGCCGCCACAGACCAACATCGTCTTTGCCGATGTCGATGGCGGCCGGGGGCCAGGTCTGCTGACACATCTGCAGTCGCGTGGCGTGCTCGCCACCGGCTTGCTCGGCCTGCGCTTTGTCACCCATCTCGATGTCGACGCCGCGGGCATCGACCGTGCCATCGCCGCTGCCGGCGAATTCCTCCAGCCCTGAGCCCGCCATGCCCATCACCAACACCGCCGCGCTGACCCGCATCATCGAGCACCGCGAGATCTTCCACGACGAGATGCTGGCGCTGATGCGCCGCATCATGAGCGGCGAGATGTCCCCAGTGATGATCGCGGCCTTCGCGGTTGGTCTGCGGGTCAAGAAGGAGACGATCGGCGAGATCGCCGCCGCCGCCCAGGTGATGCGCGAGTTCGCCACGCCGGTGCCGGTGGCCGACCGCACCCATCTGGTCGACATCGTTGGCACGGGTGGCGATGGTTCTCACACCTTCAACATCTCGACCGCCTCGATGTTCGTCGCCGCCGCCGCCGGAGCCCGAGTCGCCAAGCATGGTGGTCGCAGCGTGTCGTCGACC
Organism: Bordetella parapertussis; assembly: GCA_945878355.1. Lineage (GTDB taxonomy): Bacteria > Pseudomonadota > Gammaproteobacteria > Burkholderiales > Burkholderiaceae_C > Pseudaquabacterium. Next base: position 18,226 of record CAMCTC010000081.1, read on the forward strand.
TCCGGGTCGGCCGATGTGATGGAGGCGCTCGGCGCTTGCATCACGCTCACGCCCGACCAGGTTGCGAGCTGCCTGGCCGAGACCGGCATCGGCTTCATGTTCGCGCCCAACCACCATGCCTCGATGCGTCACGCGGCACCGGTTCGCAAGGAACTGGGTGTGCGAACCATCTTCAACATCCTGGGTCCGCTGACCAACCCGGCCGGCGCGCCAAATCAGTTGATGGGGGTGTTCCATCCCGATCTTGTCGGAATCCAGGTGAGGGTGTTGCAGCGCCTGGGCAGCGAGCATGTGTTGGTGGTGCACGGCGCCAACGGCATGGACGAGATCTCGCTGTCGGGCGAGACCCAGGTCGGCGAACTCCACCATGGCGAGGTCCGCGAGTACGTCGTGCACCCCAGCGACTTTGGCTTGCCGGTCTACGACTCGCGCGCACTTCGGGTTGCGAACCGCGACGAATCGGTGCAGTGCATCAACCGTGCCCTGGCCAACGAGGACGGACCAGTGCGCGACATCGTGCTGCTCAATGCGGGCGCCGCGCTCTACGCCGCCGGCGTGGCGGCCTCGATAGACGAGGGCGTCAAGCGTGCCCGCGAGGCCGTGGCCAGCGGCGCTGCGCAGGCCAAGCTCAGCCAGTTCGTCGCGCTGACTCAGCGCTTCAAGCCCGTTTAAGGACAGATCTCGCCATGTCAGACATCTTGCAACGCATCGTCGCGGTCAAGCGCGAAGAACTGGTCGCCGCGCGCGCGGTCCTCAGCGAGGCGGCCTTGCGCGAGCTCGCGCAAGGCCAGGCCCCCACACGCGGCTTCGCCGCTGCGTTGCGCGCCAAGCTGGCCGCAGGCGAGCCGGCGGTGATCGCCGAGGTCAAGAAGGCCAGTCCCAGCAAGGGCGTGATCCGCGAGCACTTCGTCCCAGCCGAGATCGCTGCCAGCTACGCCGGCCATGGCGCGGCCTGCCTGAGTGTGCTGACCGATGTGCAGTTCTTCCAGGGTCATGCGGACTATCTGCGCCAGGCCCGAGCCGCCTGCGCGCTACCGGTACTGCGCAAGGATTTCATGGTCGACCCCTACCAGGTGATCGAGTCGCGGGCCATCGGCGCCGATTGCATCCTGTTGATCGCCGCCTGCCTGTCGGATGGGCAGATGGCCGAGCTCGAGGCCTGCGCGATCGGGCTGGGGCTTGACGTGCTGGTCGAGGTTCACGACGGCGAAGAGCTCGACCGCGCGCTGCGGCTCAAGACCCCGCTGCTGGGCATCAACAACCGCAACCTGCGCAGCTTTGAGGTCAGCCTGGACGCCACGTTGGACCTGCTGCCCAGGGTGCCGTCCGACCGATTGCTGGTGACCGAGTCGGGCATAGCCTCGCGTGCCGACGTGCAGCGCATGCGTGCGGCGGGTGTCCATGCCTTCCTGGTCGGCGAGGCTTTCATGCGGGCTGACGACCCTGGCGCTGCGCTGGCGGCGCTGTTTTCTTGAGCGCGTCCGGGCGGTCGGCCGCTGGCGTCGGCAACCGGTTGATCGAGCCGCTGGCCGGGCTGCTGGCCTTGGCGCCCGGCGACTGGGCCCCGCTGGTCCGCGACTGGATGGCCACGGCCGAGGGCCAGGGCCTGCTTCGCTTCGTCGCACAACGCCAAGCCGCGGGTGCGATGATTTACCCGGCCCAGGTGCTGCGTGCGCTGGAACTCACGCCGCGCGCCGCAGTGCGGGTGGTGATCCTGGGCCAGGATCCTTACCACGGCGCCGATCAAGCCGAGGGCCTGGCTTTTTCGGTGCCTGCGGGCATCCGCCCGCCGCCCAGCCTGCGCAACATCCTCGATGAAATCTCGCGCAGTCTCGGGTCTGTGCGCCCGACCAGCGGCCACCTGGGCGGTTGGGCTCGCCAGGGCGTGCTGCTGCTCAACACGGTGCTGACGGTCGAAGACGGCAGCCCTGGAGCCCATGCCAAGCGCGGCTGGGAAGCCTTGACCGACGCGTTGATTGCGGCCACGGCCAGCGACGCGGGTGCCAAGGCCTACCTGCTGTGGGGCGCTCACGCCCAAGCCAAGGCCGGGCTGATCGAGGCCGCAGGTGGTGGCCGCCACCGGGTGCTGCTGGCCAACCATCCTTCGCCGCTGTCAGCCCGTCGGCCGCCGCGGCCTTTCATCGGCTGTGACCACTTCAGCCAGGCCCGGGACTTTCTCGCGAGCCTGCACGCACCGCCCATCGATTGGTCGCTCTGATCGCCCCGAGGCCGACCGCTCCCCCGTTGAGGTGCTGGAGAGCGGCAAAGCCAGATTCGCCTGAGAGTTCAGGGCTTTTGGCGCGACGGCCGCCATCACATCGTTGTTCGGTCGCGCGCAGTCTGCTATAGTCCGGGGTTCGCTGCGGAGGGGTGCCCGAGTGGCTAAAGGGGGCAGACTGTAAATCTGTTGGCTTACGCCTACGGTGGTTCGAATCCACCCTCCTCCACCACAGCGAAATTTTTTTGGATCCCATGGCCAGTCTGTCTTGCTCAATGCGAGGCAGTTTGGCGGTGGGTCGGCGAGGCGGGAGTAGTTCAATGGTAGAACATTAGCCTTCCAAGCTAAATACGCGGGTTCGATTCCCGCTTCCCGCTCCAGGGTTGTTTGTTCTCATTATCTTGGCTTTCACCACAGCTTTGGGCCTGGTCCTCGTGTCCAAAGCTGTGGTGATGCCCATGTGGCTCAGTGGTAGAGCACCCCCTTGGTAAGGGGGAGGTCGCGCGTTCGATCCGCGCCATGGGCACCAGATTTTTTATTCATTGTGGTTTCCTGTTTGATCGCGAGGAGCGCGCAACATGGCAAAGAGTAAATTCGAACGCACCAAGCCCCACGTCAACGTGGGCACGATCGGTCACGTCGACCATGGCAAGACGACGCTGACGGCGGCCATCACGAAGGTGCTGGCGCAGAAGTTCGGCGGCGAGTTCAAGGCCTACGACCAGAT
>CAMCTC010000082.1 GCA_945878355.1 Bordetella parapertussis
GCCGGCATGCCGGCCGACGCCGAGGATGCGTTCGGTGCGGCACCGCCGCGGCTGCCGCAAATGCCGGCCTACCACTTGATACGGCCCGACGGCAGTGGCATCACGATGGTCAACATCGGCGTCGGCCCGGCGAATGCGAAGAACATCTCCGACCACATCGCCGTGCTCAGACCGCATGCCTGGCTGATGCTGGGCCACTGCGCCGGTTTGCGCAACACCCAGCAACTCGGTGACTATGTGCTGGCCCACGGCTATGTGCGCGAAGACCATGTGCTCGACGAAGAGCTGCCGCTGTGGGTGCCGATTCCGCCGCTGGCCGAGGTGCAGCTCGCGCTCGAACAAGCGGTGGCCGACGTCACCCAGTTAAAGGGCTTCGAGCTCAAGAAAATCCTGCGCACAGGCACGGTGGCCTCGACCGACAACCGCAACTGGGAGCTGCTGCCGCAGCGTGGCCCCGAGCGCCGTTTCAGCCAAAGCCGGGCGGTGGCGCTCGACATGGAGTCGGCCACCATCGCCGCCAACGGCTTTCGCTTCCGCGTGCCCTATGGCACGCTTTTGTGCGTGAGCGACAAGCCGCTGCACGGCGAGATCAAGCTGCCCGGCATGGCCAATGCGTTCTACCGCGAGCGGGTCGACCAACACCTGCGCATCGGCATGCGAGCGATCGAGTTGCTGCGCCGCCAGCGTCTGGACCAGTTGCACAGCCGCAAGCTGCGCAGCTTTGCCGAGGTGGCATTTCAGTAGAGGCTTGGGCGACCCTGAGGCTCAGCTCGAGCTGGCAGCCATTCACATCGTCACAGCCGATAGCGATCAGGTGCAGGGTCAAGCCCCAGCGCGATCAAGGAATGCGTCGACCTCTGCCCGCAACGGGATGCTCGGCTGGGCGCCCATCCTTGTGCAAGCCAGCGCCGCAGCCGCGCAGGCACGACGCAGCGCCTGCGCCAGCGCATCGCCCTGGCTGATGGCAGCGACCAAGGCACCGCAGAAGGTATCGCCCGCAGCCGTGGTGTCGAGCGGCTCGACCGCAAAGCCCGGCTGGTGCAGCATCGTCGCGCCCGTGCGCGCCACACAGCCCAGCGCGCCCAGTGTCACGATGACCGTCGGCACCGCCACGCGCGCCAGTCTTGCGGTGAGGTCGTCATCTCCGTCGGCGCCGGGATCGCCTGCGACCACACCAAGCTCGGCCTCGTTGACGATCAGCAGTTCGATGTTGGCGAGCAAGTCAGCCGGCAAGGACTGGGCTGGCGCGGCGTTGAGCACCACCCGGACACCGGCAGCGCGGGCCTGACGGGCGAAAGCGGCCACAGTGGCCAGCGGGGTCTCCAGCTGCAGCAGCAGATGGCTGACCCGGTCCAGGCTTGGCAAGTCCTCGGCGCGCAGTGCAGCATTGGCGCCAGGGGCGACGATGATGGCGTTCTCGGCATCGTCTGCGAGGCCGATGAAAGCCGTACCGGTCGGCTGGTCGGCGGATCGAAGCACATGCAGCGCGACACCGGCTTCGCGCAGCGAGGCTTCGACAGGCAAGGCATAGGCATCGCTGCCCAAGGCCAGCAGCATGCGGGTGTCGGCGCCACCGGCGCGGGCGCAAGCGATCGCCTGGTTCGCGCCCTTGCCCCCTGGGTAGGTCTGCAGCGAGCGCCCCAGCACCGTCTCGCCAGGGGCTGGCACATGGTGCACCAGCACCACGAAATCGAGGTTGGCCGAGCCGGCCACCAGAATGGTCATGAAAGGTCGAAAGCGTTCAAGGCGACAGCACCTGGTAGACGTCGGCAAAGAGCTTCGCGGTCAATGTGAGCAAGGCGTTGCCCGACCAGCCCAACGAGACAAGCGAGCAATGACCGCGTCGCCGCGGTCAACCCCCCAGCGCCTTGTACAGCGCCACCCGGTTGGCCAATTCGGCCAGCCTGACCTGCACCACCGACTGCTCGGCGGCCCACAGCGCGCGCTGCGCATCCAGGCGCTCGAGCACGCTGGCAGCACCCTGGGCGGCCTTGAGCTCGATCAGCCGCGCAGTTTCACGCGCGGCGTCGCGCTGCTCGCGCTGGGCGGCCAGCTGGTCGCGCCAGGTCGCCAATCCGGCCAGGGCATCGGCGGTGTCGCGGAACGCCGATTGGATCGCGCGTTCGTACTGGGCCTGAGCGATCTGCTGCGCAGCTTGGGCCACCTCAACATTGGCCTGACGGCGGCCTGAATCGAACACCGTCAGCAGCGCGTTGGCCGCCATGCTGTAGACGAAGGTACCGCCTTGCAGCAAACCCGAGAGCTGGCTAGACGCCTGGCCGGCCTGGGCGGTCAGGCTGATCGTCGGCCAGAACGCCGCCCTGGCCGCAGCGATGTTGGCCTGCGCGGCGCGCATCGTCTGTTCGGCCGCGATCACATCGGGCCGGCGCAGCAACACCGCCGACGACAGGCCCACCGGCACCTCGGACAGCCAGGTCTCGTCGGCCAGCGCCGCGCTGGCTGAGGCCAGCTGCGACGGCAAGGGCTGGCCCAGCAGCAGCGCCAGCGCGTTGCCGTCTTGTGCCTGCTGGCGCAGCAGTTGGGCCTGGGTGGCGCGGGCTTGAGCCGCCAAGGTCTGCTGGGCCTGCAGTTCGAGCTGCGACGCCGCACCCACCGATTCGCGCAACTGCGTCAGCGCGAGTGTCTGCTCGCGACTGGCCAGCGACTGGCGCGCCAGCGTCAGCAGCTCACCGTCGGCCTGCAACGCCAGACCTGCTTGCACCACCCCGGCGACCAGGCTGACCGTCACCGCTTGGCGGCCGGCCTCGGTCGCCAGCAGCTGGGCCCGCGCGGCATCGCTCAGGCTGGCCAAGCGGCCATACAGATCGAGCTCCCAGGCGCTGACTTGCAGCCCGGCGCTCAAGCCGTTGGTCTCCACGCCCTTGTAGTTGGGCGAGCGGCCGGCATTGAGCCCGACCCCCAGCGTGGGCAGGCGGTTGGCGTCGGCCAGGCCGAGCTGGGCCTGCGCACGCTGTACGTTGAGCAGCGCCACCCGCAGGTCGCGGTTGTTCTGCAGCGCCAGCTCGACCCACTGCGTCAGACGCGGCTCGCGCACCCAGTCGCGCCAAGCCAAGATCGGCGTGTCAGCCGCAGCGAGCGCGCCCGCCGGCAGCTGCGCAGCCACAGAGGCTTGTTGCAGCACGGCTGGCGCCGCGGACATCAGCTGCGGCCCGCCGCCTGCGCAGCCCGACAAGCCAGCAGCCAGCACGATCAAGGCCTGGACACTGCGCGCGGCCCAGCCGCGTTCGAGGGTCGCTTTCATGCCCCATCTCCCGACACGGTGCCGGTCGACTTGGGTACCGCGTGCGGCACCGGCGATGGCGGTCTGGGCGCCGAGATCGATGTGCTGTGCGGCGCCACATGCGTGACCGGGAACAAGCGCCTGACCACCACGTAGAACACCGGCACAAAGAACACCGCGAGCACAGTAGCGGTGATCATCCCGCCCATCACGCCGGTGCCGATCGCGCGCTGGCTGGCCGATCCTGCACCGGTCGACAGCGCCAGCGGCAGCACACCCAGGATGAAGGCCAGCGAGGTCATGATGATCGGCCGAAAGCGCAGGTGGCAAGCGGTCAGCGTGGCTTCGATCAAGCCCAGCCCTTCAGCCTGCAGGTCCTTCGCAAACTCGATGATCAGGATCGCATTCTTGGCTGACAGCCCGATCACCGTGATCAACCCGACCTTGAAGTACACATCGTTGGGCATGTCGCGCAGCCAGACCCCGGACAGCGCACCCAGCACGCCCAGCGGCACCACCAGCAACACCGCCAGCGGGATGGCCCAGCTCTCGTAGAGCGCGGCCAGGCACAGGAACACCGCGAGCATCGAGAACCCCAGCAGGATGCCGGCCTGCGCGCCCGAGAGCTTTTCCTCGCGCGACTGGCCGGTCCACTCGAAGCCGAAGCCTGGCGGCAACTTGGCCGCCAGCGCCTCCATCTCGGCCATCGCCTGGCCGGTCGACAGGCCAGGCGCGGCGTCGCCGGCCAGGCGCATCGCCGGGTAGCCGTTGTAGCGGACGGTCTGCATCGGGCCGCTGATCCAACGCGTGCTGGCAAATGCCGAGACTGGCACCAACTGGCCCCGGTTGTTCGGCACCTGCAGCTTGAGCAAATCCTCTGGCAGCATGCGCGCAGTGGCGTCGGCCTGCACGATCACCCGCTGCAAGCGCCCCTTGCTCGAGAAGTCGTTGACGTAAGCCGAGCCCACCGCCGTTGACAGCAGGTTGTTGATCGCCTCGAAACTCACGCCTTGAACGTAGGCGCGCTCGCGGTCGATGTCGAGCTGCAGCTGCGGCGCGTCCTCGAGTCCGTCGGGCCGAACGCCGGCCAGTAGCTTGCTCTGTCGCGCCATGCCCAGCAACTGGTTGCGCGCGGCCAGCAGCGCATCGTGGCCATTGCCACCGCGGTCTTGCAACCGGAAGTTGAAACCTGTGGCGGTCCCGAGCTCGGGAATCGGCGGCGGGCTCAAGGGGTAGACGAACCCGTCGCGGATGGCCATGAAAGCGCCGAACGCCCGGCCAGCCAGCGCCTGCGCCGAGTGCTGCTTGCCAGGCCGCTCGCTCCAGTCCTTCAGCGGCACGAACACCAGGCCCGAGTTCTGACCCTGGCCCGAGAAGCTGAAGCCCAGCACCGCGACCACCTGGTCGACCTCGGGTTGTTTCATGAAGAAGGCCTCAACCTGCTTCATCACCGCAGTAGTGCGTTCGGTCGTCGCGCCGGGCGGCAGTTGCACGTTGACGATCAGGTAACCCTGGTCCTCGTTGGGCAAGAACGAGGTCGGCAGGCGGCCATACATCAAAGCCACCGCGGCAATCACCGCACCGAAAGCCAGCATCCAACGCCCAGCCCTTGGCAGCACCCGTGACACCGTCGACTCGTAACCCTGGGTGGTGCGCTTGAAACCGCGGTTGAACAAGCCGAAGAAGCCGCGCCGCTGCTGGTGGGCGCTGATCGGCTTCAAGAAAGTCGCGCACAGCGCCGGCGTCAGCGTCAGCGCCAAAAAGGCCGAGAACAGGATCGCCGACACCATCGCCAGCGAGAACTGGCGGTAGATGCTGCCCACCGCGCCGGAGAAGAAGGCCATCGGCACGAACACGCTGACCAACACCACGGTGATGCCGATCACCGCGCCGGTGATCTGGCCCATCGCCTTGCGGGTGGCCTCGCGCGGGCCCAGGCCTTCTTCGGCCATCAAGCGCTCGACGTTCTCGACCACCACGATCGCATCGTCGACCAGGATGCCGATCGCCAGCACCATGCCGAACAGCGTCAGCACGTTGATCGAGTAGCCCAGCGCCAGCAGCATGCCGAAAGTGCCCAGCAGCGCGACCGGCACGACGATGGTGGGGATCAGCGTGTAGCGCAGGTTCTGCAGGAAGATCAGCATCACCACGAACACCAGCGCCACCGCCTCGGCCAGCGTCTCGATCACCTGCTTGATCGAAATTCGGACGAACTTCGAACTGTCGTAGGGCACCTTGTATTCCATGCCAGGCGGGAAATAGACCTTCAGCTGCTCCATCCGCGTCTTGATCGCGTCGGCGGTGGCCAGCGCGTTGCCGGTGGGCGCGAGCTGCACGCCCACGCCCGCGCTGGGCTGGCCGTTGAGCCGCGAGAAGCTGCCGTAGCCTTGCCCACCCAGCTCGATGCGCGCCACGTCGCGCAGCCGCACCGAACTGCCGTCGGCGTTGGCGCGCAGCACGATCGCACCGAACTGCGCGACGTTGGCCATCTGTCCGTTGACGACGACGGTTGCGCTCATGGTCTGGCCGGCCACGCTCGGCTGCTCGCCGAGGTTGCCGGCCGAGACCTGCGCGTTCTGGCTGCGGATCGCGCTGGTGACGTCGACCGGCGACAGCCCGAAAGCCACCAGCTTGGCCGGCTCAAGCCAGATCCGCATCGCCCGCTCGGTGCCGAAGAGCTGGGCCTGGCCGACGCCGGGGATGCGCTGCAGCTCGGGCTGGATGTAGCGCGCGGCATAGTCGCCTAGCGAAATCGGATCATCGGCCGGGTTGGTCGAAGTCAACGAGACGAAGAGCAGGAAGTTCGAGCGCGCCTTGTCGACGCGAACGCCCTGCTGCACCACCGCGCTGGGCAAGCGCGGCGTGGCGCGCGACAAGCGGTTCTGCACCTCGACCTGGGCCAGGTTGACGTCGGTGCCGGTCTCGAAGGTGGCAGTGATCGTGCCCGCGCCGTTGGCCTGGGCGATCGCTTCCATGTAGATCATGCCGGGCGCGCCGTTGAGTTCCCGCTCGATCACCGATAGCACGCTGTCTTCGAGCACGCTGGCCGACGCGCCGGGGTAGCTGGCGGTGATGACGATGGACGGTGGCGCCACCGTGGGGTACTGCGACACCGGCAGCTTGGTGATGGCCACCGCACCGAGGCCGGCAATGAACAGCGCGATCACCCAGGCGAAGATCGGACGATCGATGAAGAATCCGGAGAGCATGCTGGTCGTCCCGGATCAGCGGCTGGCGGCGGATGATGCAGCGACGGCAGGTGGCGCTGCCGGCGGCGCCATGGCGGACCGCGCAGTCCAGGGCACCGGGTTGACAGGCGTGCCCGGTGGCGCCATCGCCAACTTCTGGAAGCCGTCGACCATCACCTTTTCACCGGCCTGCAAGCCGCCGAACACGACCCAATCCGTTCCCTGGCTGGGGCCGACACTGATCTTGCGCGGCACCGGCTTGTTGTCGGCGCCCACCACCAGCACGCTGTCGCCGAGCGGGCCGCGCGTGACCGATTGCTGCGGCAGCCGAATCGCGTTCTCGCTGCTGGCCTGCACCAGGCGAACCTTCACGAACAGCCCTGGCAGCAGTTCGCCCTTGGGGTTGGGCAACTCGGCGCGCAGGCTGACCTGGCCGGTGGCGGCGTCGACTGTCGGATCGCTGAACAGCAGCTTGGCCGGCAGCGGGTATTCGCTGCCGTCGCCGAGCAAGACCCGGATTTCGGCCGCCGCGCCAGCGCCGGCGCGCTTGAGTTGACCGGCATCGAAAGCCTTGCGCAGCCGCAGCGCGTCGGCTGCGGGTTGGGTGAAGTTGACATACAGCGGATGGGTCTGCTGGATCACCGCCAGCTGGGTCGCATCGCCCTGGCCCACCAGCGCACCCTCGGTCACCAGCGCGCGGCCGATGCGTCCGGCGATCGGCGCCTTGATCGCCGCGTAATCGAGGTTGATGCGGGCGGTCAGCGCGGCAGCACGCGCCGTGGCGGCGTCAGCCTGGGCTAGCTTGAGCGTGGTCTGCGTCAGCAGCCATTCCTGCGCGCTGATCGCGCGGGCTTCGGCCAAGGGCTGGTTGCGCTGGAGCTGGGCCTGGGCCTGGGCCTGGCCAGCCTCAGCCCGCGCCACCGCCGCCTCAGCGCTGGCCAGCGCGGCCCGGAAGGCTGCATCGTCGAGCTGAAACAGCGGCTGGCCCGCGATCACCAGCCCGCCTTCGGTGAACAGTCGCTGCGACACGATGCCTGGCACCCGGGCCCGCACCTGCGCCACCCGCCAGGCCTCGAGCCGGCCCGGCAATTCGGTGCTCAGGGCCACCGAGCCAGGTTGCACCGTGACCACGCCGACGCTCGGCGGTGGCATGCCGCCACCGGGCGGGCCCTTGGGCGACTCAGGCTGACCGCAGGCGGACAGCGCCAACAGCAAGGACAAGGCGAGCGAAGCCCGCAGCGCAGGACAAGAGGCAAGAAGGGGCAGGTTCATCAGAAAGTTCAGGCAAGTGATGTCGTCAGGCGGTCGGATGCATGGTGATGAATCCGAAGCGAATGACCGGGATGTTGTCACATGGAGAAGTCCACGCGCTTCGCTCGGTTGCAGCGGCCCCACAAGCCGGCTATTTCAAGGACGGCTGGCGCGCCAAGCCCAAGCGCGATTGCGCCGGCTTGACGCAGGTCTCTTGCGCCCGACCAGGCACGCGCCTAGGCTGGACCCATCCATCCTGCAGGCCGCCAGGTGCGGCCAACCCAACCCAAACCAAACCAAAAGGAGTTCCGTCCATGCCCAGCCCCAGCAAAGCCGTCGCCGTCTCGATCACCGACATCCGCAGCTTCGCGTTGGTCGGTGCGGCCGGTGCCGGCAAGACCAGTCTGGCCGAAGCACTGCTGCTGGCGTCGGGTGCGATCAACAGCGCCGGCAGCCTAGCGCGTGGCAACACGGTGAGCGACTTCGACCCGCTCGAGCGCCGCTTGCTGCATTCCCTGAACGCCGCCGTGATGCACACCGAGTGGTTGGGTCGTCGAATCCACTTCATCGACACCCCGGGGGCCGCCGATTTTCTGGGTCAGAGTTTGCCCGCGCTGGCGGCGGTCGACACCGCAGCGGTGGTGATCGACGCGGTCAACGGCATCGAGCCGATGACGCGCCGGATGATGAAGCTGGCAGCCGAGCGCGGGCTGGACCAGCTGCTGATCGTCAACAAGATCGACGCACCGGGCGTCGACCTGGCGGCGCTGCTGGCGCAGATCCAGGCTGAATTCGGCCGCCGCTGCCTGCCGCTGAACCTGCCGCTGACCGAGGCCGGCAGCACCGGGGTCGTCGACTGCTTCTACCGGCGCCACGGCCACAGCGATTTCGGCCCGGTCGAGGCCGCGCACCGCGCATTGGTCGAGCAAGTGGTCGAGGTCGATGCGGGATTCGTCGAGCGCTACCTCGAGGACGGCGATATCGACGCCGCAGAGTTGCATGCGCCGCTCGAGCAGGCGCTGCGCGAGGGCCATCTGATCCCGGTCTGCTTCGTCTCGGCGCATAGCGGCGCCGGTGTGGCCGAATTGCTCGACGTGATCGCCCATTTGCTGCCCAACCCCGGCGAGTGCAACCCACCCAGCTTCCTGAAGGGCGAGGGCGACGCGGCGACACCGATCCAGTCGCTGCCCGACCCCGCGCGCCATGTGCTGGCCCATGTCTTCAAGCTCACCGTCGACCCTTATGTCGGCAAGCTCGGCGTGCTGCGCGTGCACCAGGGCACGATCAGCACCGGCTGCCAGCTCTATGTCGGCGACGGCCGCAAGCCGATCAAGGTCGCTCATCTGTACCGGCTGCAGGGCAAATCGCACATTGAGGTTGCGCAAGCCTTGCCGGGCGAGCTGTGCGCGATCGCCAAGGTCGACGAACTGCACTTCGACGCGGTGCTGCACGACGCCGCCGAGGACGACCACATCCACCTCAAGCCGCTGCCATTTCCCACCCCGGTGCACGGCCTGGCGATCGCATCGCAGCGCCGCGGCGACGAGCAACGCCTGTGGGAGATCCTGACCAAGCTGGTCGATGAAGACCCCTGCCTGCGGATCGCGCATGCCGTCAGCACCAACGAGACCGTCGTCTACGGGCTGGGCGAGCTGCACCTGCGCATGCTGCTGGAGCGGCTGCGCGAAGTGCACCGCTTCGAGGTCGAGACGCATCCGCCGCGCATCGCTTACCGCGAAACCATCACCGCTGCGGCAGAAGGTCATTGCCGGCACAAAAAACAAAGCGGCGGCGCCGGTCAGTTCGGTGAGGTCTGGCTGCGGGTCGAACCGCTGCCCCGTTCCCACGGCGACGGCGCAGCGTTCGAATTCGTCGACGCGGTCAAGGGCGGCACGATTCCAGGCGCCTACATCCCAGCGGTCGAAAAAGGCGTTCGCGAGGCGATGGCGGCTGGCGCGATATCGGGCCACCCGGTCGTCGACCTGCGCGTGACCGTGTTCGACGGCAAGCATCACAGTGTCGACAGCAAGGAAATTGCGTTCGTGACCGCCGGCCGCAAGGCATTTCTGGCGGCGGTCCGCCAAGCCAGCCCTATCGTTCTCGAGCCCATCGTCGATGTCGAGGTCGACGTGCCCGAGGCCGCGATGGGCGACGTCACGGGTGACCTGGCATCGCACCGAGGTCGGGTGGCAGGCAGCGAACAGGCCACAGCCGGCAGCATGCAGATCCGGGCCCAGGCGCCGTTGTCAGAACTGGCCGGCTACCAGACCCGACTCAACGCGATGACCAGCGGCGAGGGCCGCTACATGCTCGCGCTGTCGCACTACGAAGCGGTGCCGCCCGCGCTGCAGCAGCAACTGATGGCAGGCTACACGGTGCGCGACGAGGCCTGATCATCGGCCCGGCTGGCACCGCTCAAGCCTGCACCGCGACAGCCGATATGAAGCCAAGATTCCGGCCACAAGAGTTGAGCCATGAACAAGGCCCCTGACCTATCCGAACCCGCAGCCTTCATCAGCCTGGCGCCACCCGATGTGGCCGGCTGGGCCGAGGCCTTCGAACGGCGCGACATCCCGGTGCTGGCGACCACCATCCAGGCGCTGAACGGCCTGCGCGCCAACGAGGACGCGGTCGATGCCCATTCGCTGGCCGACACGCTGGCGGCCGACCCGCTGATGACGCTCAAGCTGCTGCGCCATGTCGCCGCGCTGCGCCGCGACCGCGAACGCTCCGACCCCGAAACCGCCACCGAAGCGCTGGTGATGCTGGGCATCACGCCATTCTTCCGCGATTTCGCCCAACTCAACGCGGTCGAACAACGCCTGGCCGGACAGGGTGCCGCCCAGGCCGGGCTGAACCGGGTGCTGCGACGCGCCCACCGCGCGGCCCGCTTTGCGCTGGGATTTGCGGTGCACCGGCAAGACCCCGACGCCGCGCTGATCCACGAAGCCGCTTTGCTGCACGGCTTCGCCGAAATGCTGTTGTGGCTGAATGCGCCGTCGCTGGCCTTGGCCGTGCTCAAGCGCCTGCGCGAGCAGCCCGGACTGCGGTCGCGCGCTGCACAGCGCGAGTTGCTGCACATCGAGCTCGGCGAGCTGCAACAAGCGCTGATGAAGACCTGGCGCCTGCCCGAACTGCTGGTGCGCATCAGCGATGGCCGCGCGAGCCGGCTGGCCCAGGTGCGCAACGTGCAGCTGGCGATCCAACTGGCCCGCCACAGCGAACAGGGCTGGGACAACCCGGCATTGCCCGACGATGTGACGGCCATCGCCGAACTGCTCAACCTCGCGCCGGAGCCGACGCTGCACCTGCTGCACAGCCTGAGCCTGTAGCCCGTAGCCCGTAGCCCGTAGGTTCAACGTAGGCGGACGTCTCACGGTGCCGCGCCGACCCGGCGCAACACCTCGTTCAACACCGCCGGCTCGAACACCATCTGCACATGCGCCACGCCTTCGAGGTGGCGGTTGTCGGCGCCTTCCAGCATCGCCGAACTGGCCGGCATCACCAGGTTGTCGGCATGGCTGTAGAAACAGGTGAAGCGCGCAAGGCGCTGCGGCGCCTCGCGCGCCGCCAGCGCAGCCAGCCAGTCGCTGCCGCGCCGCATCTGGCGCGCGTTGGCGCCGGCCCCGAAACGCGCGAGCCAGGTGCCCTGGTGGGGCGTGCCTATCGTCACGACGCCGAGCACGCGCGCATCGGCGGCTTGGCTGTCTGCCTGCGCTGCCAGCCAGGCTCGCGCGACCAAACCGCCCATGCTGTGCCCCACCAGCAGCGGCGCCCGGCCGCTGCGGCGCGTCAAGTCGAGCACCGCAGCCTCGACCGCCGGCAGGCAGCGGTCGATGCGGCCGAACGCAGGCTCTAGCGTCAGCGCGGTGCAGGGCACGCCGAGCTGGCGCATGCGCTGCAACCAGGGAGTCCACAGGCCGCGATTGCAGCAATAACCGTGCAGCAACAGCACGCCAACTCGGCCGGGCTGACCCGGCAGGTCGGGCTCCCGGTCGGCGGCAAAAGGCTGACGCCAGGCAAACACCCGCCAGGCGGTGATCACCTCGCCGGCCCAGGCTCGCAACAGCGGACCCGCACCAGGTCGCGGCACGCTCGGGTCGCGACCCAAGCTGGCCAACAGCAAGAACTCCAGCGCCAGCAGCGGCGCTTGAGGCGCCAGCGCCAACAGCAGCCCGAGCAAATACGCACCCGAGCCCAGACCGCGGTGCCAGCACCAAGCACACCAGCAGCAAGCCGCCACCAGCGCGACCGCCACCAAGCACCTCTGGATCAAAGCCATCATCAGCACAGTCTCGCATGAGCAGTGGCGCGCGAGCCGGCCAAGCCGTTCAGAGCTAAACCCTGGTGCGATGCAAGCCAGCGGGTTAACCTCGGGCCATGACCTCCTTGATTGCCGACCGCATCCGGGCCCACCTGAACACGGTGACGCAGCTGCGCGAAGCACGACAAGGCGACCCTGCGCTGGCCGAGCGGGTGCAGGCGATCAAGACCTACCAGGCCAGGCGCTTCGAAATGAGCTATGCCGACCTGCTGGCCTCGCCGCGCTACCGGGCGGCGACCCGGTTCTTTCTCGACGAACTGTACGGGCCTCAGGAGTTCGGCGACCGCGACAGCCAATTCGCCCGGGTGATCCCCGGTTTGGTGCGATTGTTTCCGCGTGAAGTGGTCGAGACCGTGGAAGAGCTCAGCCAGCTGCACGCGCTGTCCGAAGCGCTCGATGACACCGCTGCCCGCCACCTGTCGCGGCTGCCGCTGGACGCCGCCGGCTATGTCCATGCCTGGCAAGCCACGGGCCGCGCCCCGGCGCGCGAGCAACAGGTCGCGCTGACGCTGGCCATCGGTCGGGCGCTGGACGGTTTCACCCGCAGCCGTTTGATGCGGTCCAGCCTGCGGCTGATGCGCGTCCCGGCGCAGGCTGCCGGGCTGTCGGCGCTGCAAGGCTTTCTGGAATCCGGCTTCGAGGCATTCGGCGCAATGCAAGGCGCCGGCGAGTTCCTGCGCCTGGTCGGCGAACGCGAGCGCGCGCTGGCCGCCGCACTGTTTGCCGCCGATGCGCAAGCGCTGGCCAACGGTGCTGCGGCCACTGCGGTGCTGGCGCAACTGCCCTGAACCTTCAGGTCGGCGACCCAGTACCGGCACGGGCAGGGCAGGCTGTGCTTGAATCCGGGCTCGTCAACACCTGCGCACCCCATGACCTCGACCTTGCCGCCCAGCGCCGCCCCGCCCGAAGAGATCGGCGTCCAGGTTCTGGTGCGGGGTTGGTTGTCGGCCAACAACATGGTGTTCCGTGATGGCGAGACCGGCGCCAGCGTCGTCGACACCGGTTACTTCAGCCACGCCGACCAGACCCTGGCGCTGATCGAGCAGGCGCTGCGCGGCGCGACACTGACCCAGGTCATCAACACCCATCTGCACTCCGACCACTGCGGCGCCAACGCCAGCCTGGCGCGGCGCTGGGACGGCCTGCGCATCAGCGTGCCGCTGGGCTACCGCGACCGCCTGCTGCCCTGGGACGAGGTCGGCCTGGGTTACCGGGACATCAGCCAGCAGTGCGAGCCCTTCACGCCGCAGGCCTTTCTCAGTGACGGCGACACCATCCGCCTCGGCCCTCGTGACTGGGAGGTGCATGCGGCGCCAGGCCACGACCCCGACGCCGTGCTGCTGTTCGAGCCGATCAGCCGGACCCTGATCAGCGGCGACGCGCTGTGGGAGAGCCGGCTGGCGATCATCTTTCCCGAGTTGGTCGGCGAACCCGGCTTCGACGCCGCAGCCCAGGCCTTGGACCTGATCGAAGGATTGCGACCGAGCTTGGTGTTGCCGGGCCACGGCCAGCCTTTTTGCGATGTCGCTTCGGCGCTGACAGCGTCGCGCCAGCGGTTGCAGGCTTTTGTCGCAGCGCCGATCAAGCACCGCCAGCATGCGGCACGCGCGCTGGTCAGCTACCACATGCTTGAGCACCGGGCCAGGCCGCGGGCGGCGCTGGTCTCCTGGATCGCCAGCACCCCGGTCATTGCGCAGGCGCTGGCGTGCGAGGGCGACGCCGACCTAGCACAAGCGCTGGCCAACCAGACCGTCGATCGACTGCTCGCCGACGGCGTGCTGAGGGCCGATGGCGAGTGGGTGGCCTTGGCCCAAGCAGACTGAAGCGCCTGTAGCCTCAGCGTGTGGCGGGGTTCGGCCCGGCGCCATCCGCCGGCGCTTCGGCCGGCGCCGAGATCCTGGGCGAGACCGCAGTCGTCGAAGCGATGGGCGCTCGAAGCATCGGCGGGCGCTGCGGTGACAGTGCCGGCATTTCACCAGGCCGGCCTCGGTTGGCCTCGGCCAGCATCGGCAAGACCAGCGTCAGCGACGCTGCGCCGGTGGCCGCTCCCAGATCGGCCTGCCGCTGCGTCACGGCCAGCAAGCGCAGCCCGGGTTCGACTTCGCGACCCACCGCCAGTGCACGCGCAGGCTTGCCATCGACCGAGATCAGCGCCAGCCCGCTGGCCTGCCCGGCTCGCGGCGCCACCACACCGATCAGCTTGAACCGGCTGTCTGCTGGCGCTGCGGCAGCCAAGGATTGCGCCGACGGTGTGCCCAACAAGCGGCTGAGGTCACCGCCGAGCGGCGCGGCCACACTGGCCACCAGGGCTTGGCCAGGCACCGGTATCGGCTTGACCAACAGCCGCAGTCCCCAGTAGAAGGCACTGGCAGCAACAGCGGCCCAGATCAACAATGACAGCAGGCGCGAACTCATGCGCCGATTATGATGGACCGCTCTGTTCCCACGAACCTCGGCGATAGCCGCCGCACCGACGCATGAGCAACACCCGACGGCATGCCACCCACACCGCAACAAGCATCGCGCGCGGTTTCACACTGATAGAGCTGATGGTGGTGCTGGTGATCATCGGCGTGCTGGCCGCGCTGATCGTGCCCAACGTGCTGGACCGCACGGATGATGCCCGCGCCACCGCAGCACGCACCGACATCAACAACCTGGTCTCGGCGCTCAAGCTCTACAAGCTCGACAACCAGCGCTACCCCAGCGCCGAACAAGGCTTGGAAGCGCTGGTCAAGAAGCCCAGTGGCGGCGCGCTGCCAGCCAACTGGCGGCCCTACCTCGACAAGCTGCCAGCCGACCCCTGGGGCCGGCCCTACCAGTACATATTCCCCGGCGTGAAGGGTGAGGTCGATGTCTTCTCTCTCGGCGCCGATGGACAGGCCGGCGGTGACGGCAAGAACGCCGACATCGGCTCCTGGCAGTGACGGTCTGACCCGCACCCACCCGCCCTCGCACAAAGCCGGCTTCTCGCTGGTCGAACTGTTGGTAGTGCTGCTGCTGATCGCGCTGGTCTCGGGGCTGGCCAGTCTGGCGCTGCGAGACGGCGGCCAGGCCGCGCTGGAACGTGACGCGCTGCGGCTGTCCGCGCTGCTGGAAGCCGGCCGCGCCGAAGCCCGGGCCAGCGGTGTGGCGGTTCGATTCGAGCTGACCAGCCCCGGCAGCGACCCGGCCTTTCGCTTCGTCGGCCTGCCCCCCGAAAGCCTGCCGGCAGGGCATTGGCTGAATCCCGAGCTGCGTGCCCGCATCGACGGCGCCACGGCGCTGCGACTCGGGCCCGAGCCCTTGATAGGCGCGCAACGCATCCTGCTGACGCTGGGCGAGCGCGAGCTGGCGCTTGTCACCGATGGCCTGGCGCCGTTCTCGGTCCAGGACCCGGCGCCTCGATGAAGCGGACCGATGGGTTCACGCTGGTCGAGGTGTTGGTCGCGCTGGCGATCACCGCGATCGCGCTCGGCGCAGGGCTCAAGGCCGCTGGCGCGCTGACCGACAACGCCCAGCGCCTGGGCGATGTCACGGCAGCGCAGTGGTGCGCCGACAACGCGCTGACCGGGCTGCGCCTGGCCAAGCAGTTCCCGGGCGCAGGCGAGGCCGAGTTCGCGTGCCACCAACTCGGCCGCGACTACCGCGGCCTGCTGCGCACCCAAGTCACGCCCAATCCGAACTTCCACCGCGTCGACGCGATGGTGCTCGACGGCAACGGCGTGGTCGTGGTCAGCCTGTCCACCGTGGTCGCGCGCTACTGATCATGGTTCGCGCCACCCATTCCTGCCCGATGTCCGTTCGGCCGGCGCCAGGCTTCACGCTGGTCGAAGTACTGGTCGCGCTGGTGATCATGGCGGTGGTCGCTGCGATGGGTTGGCAAGGTGTCGCGGGCATGACCCGTGCGCGCGAGATCGCCTCGGCCGCCAGCGAACGAACGCTGCGCCTGTCGGCGCTGGTCGGACAGTGGGAGCAGGACCTGGCAGCAACCTTCGACAGCCCGCTGGTGCCAGGCCTGAGTTTTGACGGCAGCGCGCTGCGCATCGCCCGCCGCGCCGAAGGGGGGGTGCAGATCGTCGTCTGGTCGCTGCGCGAAGGCGTCTGGCGGCGCTGGACCAGCCCGCTGGTGACGCGCGTCGGCGAGTTGCAGCAGGTCTGGCAGGCGAGCCAGCAACTGCAAGGCCAGGAGGCCGGCCAGCTGCGGCTGGCCGACGGTGTGAGCGATTGGCAGATATTTTTCTGGCGCGGTCAGGGCTGGAGCAATGCCCAATCCAGCGGCGACGTCGCGTTGGCCACCAGTGCCCAAACGCCCGCGCTGCCCGCCAGCGCCGCGAGCGGCGCAGCCACCGGCAAAGCCCAGCGCACCTTGCTGCCCAGCGGCGTGCGCCTGCAGATCGACCTGCCCGAAGGCCGGTTGCTGCGCGACGTGATGCTGGCACCGGCACCATGAAGCGACTGCGCCACAGACCGAGCCGGGGCGCCGCCTTGCTGGTCGCGATGGTCTTGCTGACGGTGGTCGCGACACTGGCCTCGGGCATGGTCTGGCAACAGTGGAAAGCGGTGCAGGTCGAGTCTGCCGAACGCAGCCGGGCCCAGTCGGGCTGGATCTTGCGGGGCGCGCTCGACTGGGCCAGGCTGATCCTGCGCGAAGACGCCCGATCCGGCCGCGCCACCAGCCTGAGCGAGCCCTGGGCCACGCCGCTGGCCGAGGCCAGGCTGTCGACTTTTCTGGCGACCGACCGCGACCACAACGCCGACGAAGGCCCGGAGGCTTTCCTGGCTGGGGGCATCACCGACGCCCAGTCGCGCTACAACCTGCGCAACCTGCTGCTCGATGGCAAGCTGGTGCCTGCCCAGCAAGCGATGCTGCAACGCCTGTGCACCAGCGCCGGCCTGCCCAGCGAGACAGCGGCGCTGCTCGCCGATGGCTTGCTGGCCGCGAGCCTGGCAGCAGACAGCAACGCACCGCTGCCGCCGCAGCAGCTGGCAGATCTGGCCTGGCTCGGCTTGGACGCGGCGACGATCGCCCGCCTGAGCACGGTGGTGGTGTTGCTGCCGGTGGCCACACCGGTGAACCTCAACACCGCGTCGCGCGAGGTGCTGGCCGGGGTGATCGCCGGGCTGGATTTGGGCGGCGCGGACCGCCTGGTCCAAGCCAGACAACGCCAGGCCATGCGCAACCTGGCCGACGCCACCGATGTGCTGGGCCGGGGTGTGACGCTCGAGCCGCGGGATGTCGATGTCAAGTCGGCATTTTTCGAGATCCGCGGCCGGCTGCGGATCGACCAGCGCGTGCTGACCGAGCAAACCCTGGTCGAACGCCGCGGGGGTCTCGAGGTGGTGGCGATCCAGCACCAGCGCGTCGCCGACCTGAGCCTGCTGCCGCGCTGAAGCCGCCACGATGTCGACCGATCGCCTGCTACCGCACAATCTCGGCACTGCTTGTCCAACGACAGGTCGCGACCGGCCGCCATCGGCCACCATCGCACTTGCCACTTTGCCCTCCACCGTGCCCGCCGGCAACCCGCCGCCAACCCCGCCATGGCCTTGCTCGTGATCCTGTTGCCGGCGCTGCGTGCTGACCCCGCGGTCTCAGCGGCGGCTGAGCCATCGGGCGCTGCGACGCTGAGCTGGCTGCTCAGCGAAGACGGCATCGCGCTGACGCGGCAGGGCGATTCGGCACCGGCGCTGTGTCCCAAAGCCGACAGCGTGGTGGCCGTGCTGCCGGCCGACGCGGTGGCCTGGCACCGGCCGATCTTGCCGCGCGCACCGGCCAACCGGATGCGTGCGGCCTTGGCCGGTGTGCTGGAGGAGCAGCTGCTGGCCGATGACGACCAGGTGCACCTGGCGCTGGCACCGAACGCGACGCCGGGCGCGCCTGGCTGGGTGGCGGCGCTGAACAAACCGGGCCTGCAAGCCCAACTCGCCGCGCTCGCTGCTGCCGGCCTGTCGGTCGATCGACTGGTGCCTGCGCTCGCACCAGCGCTGGCGCCGCTGGCCGCGGGTGCAGCCGGCAGCGAGCCCAGCGGCCACTTCTTCAACGCCCACGACGCATTCGGCGCCGATGTGCAATGGCTGGCGCTGCGCGATGCCGACAGCGCACTGTGCGTGCCGCTGGCAGGCAGCTTGGCGCGAAGCCTGCAATTGCGCTGGAGCGCCAACGGCGCGCGATTTTCGGCTACGCCAGCAGCGGCAACGGCAGCCGAGCGCTGGCTGGGGACAGCGGTGGCCGTGAGCAGCACCGCCGAGCAAGCCCTGGCGGCCTTGCGCTCGCCCTGGAACCTCTTGCAATTCGACTTGTCACCGCAGCGCCGCGGCAGCATGGCGCTGGGCAAGCTGGCGCGGCGGCTGCTCAGCCCCGCTTGGCGGCCGGCCAGGCTGGGTCTGCTGAGCTTGCTGCTGCTGCAATTGGCGGCCATCAACCTGATGGCCTGGCAGCAGCAGCGCGCGCAGACGCAGCTGCGAGCCGCGATGGACGGGCTGCTGCGCAGCAGCCATCCGCAGGTGCGCGCGGTGCTCGACGCGCCGCTGCAGATGCAGCGCGAGACCGCCGCGCTGCGCGCAGCCGCGGGCGTGCCAAGCCCGGACGATTTCGAGCCCATGCTCGCCGCCGCCGCCGCCGCCTGGCCACCAGGCCAGGCACCCGCCGCGCAGCTGCGTTTCGAGCCCGGACGACTGAACCTGAGCGCCGTCGGCTGGCAAGCGCCTCAAATCGATCAACTGCGCCAGCGCTTGCAGGCCACCGGCTGGACCCTCGAAGCCGCCGAAGGCCGGCTGATGATCCAACGCGCCAAACCCACCCCGCTGCCATGACGCCTGCCAAAGATACCAACCCCAGCCTGGCCGCAGGCCGCGCCGCGCTGCGCGACCTGCAGTCCCGCTGGGCAGCGCTGAGCGCGCGCGACCGCCGGCTGCTGACCTTGGCCGCGGCGCTGCTGGTCGGCCTGTGCCTGTGGTCGCTGGCGATCGCACCGGCCTGGCGCAGCTTGAGCAGCGCGCCGGCACAGATCGCCTTGCTCGAAGCCCAGCAGCAGCAGATGCAGCTGCTCGCCAACGAAGCAGCAGCGCTGCGCGCGGCATCACCGGTGAGCACCGAACAAGCCCATGCCGCGCTGACCGCAGCCACCGGGCGACTCGGCGCACCGGGCAAACTCAGCCTGCAGGGCGACCGCGCGCTGCTCGCGCTCAAAGCGGTCAACCCGACCCAGCTCGGCGCCTGGCTGGCCGAAGCCCGCGCCGGCGCAAGAGCCCGGGTGGTCGAAGCCAGCTTGACCCAGACCAGCCCCGGCCTGTACGACGGCAGCCTGACGCTCGCGCTGGGAGCCGGCCGGTGAGCCTGCCGCGACAGGGCGCTTCCGAAGCCGGACGCTGGCAACGCGCCCAACGCATCGGCCGACGCTGGGGCCTCTGGGGCGTTTTGCTGGGCGCCATCGCTGGTCTGGCCTTCAACGCACCGGCGCAGTGGCTGGCCGACGCGCTGCGCCAGGCCAGTGGCGAACGGCTGTTGCTGGCGCAGGCGCGGGGCAGTCTGTGGGACGGCAGCGCGGTGCTGGTGCTCACAGGCGGGACCGGCAGCCACGATGCCTCGGCCCTGCCAGGCAGGCTGGCCTGGCAGCTGCGGCCCGATGGGCTGGGGCTGGCGTTCACTGCGCGGCAAGACTGCTGCATCCAGGACGGCCTGCAACTGCTGTGGCAGCCCGGCTGGCGCGGCTACACGCTCAGGCTCAAGCCCGTCGGTCCGGCCGGGTCGGCTGACACCCCGCCATTGATCGGTCGCTGGCCTGCGGCCTGGCTGAGCGGCCTGGGAACGCCCTGGAACACGCTGCAGCTCGGCGGACAGCTGCAGTTGGCCAGCACCGGCCTCAGCCTGCAATCGGCGCAAGGCCAGCTGCGGCTCGAAGGCACGATCGCGCTTGAGTTGCATGCCGTGTCGTCCAGGCTGTCGTCGCTGGCCAGCCTAGGCAGCTACCGACTCAGCCTGCAAGGCCGCAGCCCAGACGGCGGCGCCACCAGCCTGCAGCTCGAAACCTTGGAAGGCGCGCTGCGCCTGAGCGGCAACGGCCAGTGGACTGGCAACGGGCTGCGCTTTCGGGGTCAAGCCCAGGCGGCCGAGGGCCTGGACGCGGCACTGTCCAACCTGCTCAACATCATCGGTCGGCGCCAGGGCGCGCTGTCCGTCATTTCGATCGGATGACTCCCATGAAGACCTCGCGACCGCAGCGCAACCCGGATCGACCGCAGACCCGCAGGTCGATCCGCAGCCTGGCCTTGCTGAGCGCCGCGCTGACGCTGCCGCTGTGGCCCGCGACAGCCCAGGACACGGCACCGGCCAGCACGTCCGCGGTACGCCGCAGCGCGCTGAAAGCCAGCACGCCGGTGACGCTGAACTTCGTCAACGCCGACGTCGAAGCCGTCAGCCGCGCATTTGCGCTGATGATCGATCGACAGATCCTGGTCGACCCGCGCGTCAAGGGCGTGATCACCGTCTACAGCGAACAGCCCATGCCGGTGCGCGAGGCCTACCTGCAATACCTCGCGGCCTTGCGCGGCCTGGGTTTTGCCATCGTCGACAACGCCGGCCTGCTCAAGGTGGTGCCAGAAGCCGACGCCAAACTGCAGGCTGGCACGGTGTCGGTCGGGCCGGTGAACCAACGCGGCGACCAGGTCATCACCCAGATCTTCCGCCTGACCCACGAGAACCCGAACAACCTGGTCGCGGTGCTGCGCCCGCTGATCAGCCCGAACAACACGATCAACGCCAACCCCGGCAACTCGACGCTGGTGATCACCGACTACGCCGACAACCTGTCGCGCATCGCCAAGATCATCGCCG